>JANQFF010000163.1 GCA_028277965.1 Pseudomonadales bacterium | reverse complement strand
GCGGCTTTAGCCGCGATTGGGATTTCCTGTCGCGATAAATCTCTGCAACCGCCGCAGCTGCCCCAGTTGCACCCGATCCACTGGTGTCGAGATTTCTTTTAAGCCCCCCGGGCTGTAACCGCCGACAACATACCGGTAGATGAGCTCCGTGCCGTCAGCATGAGGCCGAAGCGTAAACGACATGCTGCCGGTGACACCCACATTCTGCAGCGGTCCCAGCGCACCCTGCATGACGAGGATGGAACCTGGTATGGCGCGCACGACCCTCATGTGTTCGACCGATCCACCATTGGCGAGCGCCTCACAGAAACAGCCTCCCGCCCTGGCCTCGAGCGTAAATGTGCTGGCGTCTTTGCCGTACGAGTGCGCGGCGTCCCACCAGCGATGCACCGATTTTGTGAGTGCCTCATATGCGTTCGCGGGTGATGCGGCCAGCACCACCTTGTGCTCGGAAATGAATCCGTGCTCGCTGGATTGCAACACCGCACCCAGGCTCGAGACCGGCAGGCAGACAAGAAAGAATGCTAAGTACTTCATGATCAACGGTGTAGCATTGCCGCCGTGTCAGCGCAAGACGTCAATCCCGGGGAACGCATCCTCGTCTGGGGCAACAGCTGTTCCGGCAAGAGTACGCTCGCCCAGGAACTGGCGGAGCACCTGGATCTCGAGTTTGTCGAACTCGATGCGCTGAACTGGCTACCGGACTGGGTGGGACTCAACGCCACCGACCCGGACCTCCTCGAAGAACGGATCCGCGACGCTACCGCGGGCGACCGCTGGGCTGTGGCGGGGTCTTACTCGGAACAGGCTCAGGCAACCTTCTGGCCGCGGCTGCAGACCATCATCTGGTTGGACCTACCGATGTGGCTTCTCCTGATACGTGTCATCCGCCGCTCGTGGATACGATGGCGGACCGGCGAACACCTGTGGGGGACAAACTATGAGAGTTTCTGGCAGCAGCTCAAAATCTGGGAGAAAGAAGACTCCCTCGTCTGGTGGATTGTGACGCAGCATCAGAAGAAAAGGCGGGATTCACATACCTACATGACCGATCCGCGATGGTCCCATATTCGCTGGGTACGGCTGCGTTCACCAAAGGAGGTTGCAAACCTCAAGCGAAGTCTCGGAATCAGCGTTGCAGAATAGCGCGTGAGGTTTTTGAAACCTCTTCGACACCTTCCGGATCTGTTGGCAGATCGAGCGGTTCCGGCACAGCGATCCCACGCTGGCACGCGGGCCTGGCTTCTAAGACATCCATCCAGCGCGAGAGGTGATCAAGCCCTTCGAGAGACACCCCGGACCAGAAGTAGAGCCGCACCCAGCACCAGTTGGCGATGTCAGCAATCGAATAATCACCGGCCAACCATTCACCGTGCGCCAACTGACCGTCCAGCACTTCGAAGAGCCTCCGGGTCTCATTCTGATAACGCGATATCGCCGTGGGGATCTTCTCTTCCATGGCGCGGAAGAACACGTTGGCCTGCCCCATCATGGGCCCAACACCTCCCATCTGAAACATGAGCCACTGCAAGACCCGTGAGCGACCCTGAACGTCCGTCGGTAACAATTGTCCTGTTTTTTCCGCGAGGTAGATCAGGATTGCGCCAGATTCAAAAACGGCAAAACCGTCATCAACGAGCGCCGGTATCCGGCCGTTGGGACAGATCTCGAGAAACTCAGGTCGTTTCTGATCACCTGCCCGGAGATCGATGGGGTGAACAATGTACTCGAGGTTCAGTTCCTCGAGCGCAACGCTCGCCTTCCAGCCGTTCGGTGTGGACGCCGTGTAAAGCTCAAGCATCCGGCCGGGCGCCTTTCACAAAGTCCCGGATGCGATCCATGAAGGTGTCGTATTTGAGATCCGAAAACTCACCGGCGTCGAGATAAATCCCCTCACACTGCGGACAGCTTTCGAACCAGATGTGCGTCTGGTTTTTGTCGTAGGTCTTTTCCATCGGGACGCCACAATCCGGACAGTTGATGTCATCGACCTCGTTCAGCACGCTACCAAGCTTCTTGTTGCCCGAATCGAGCACAATCTCGGACATCCATTCGCGCTTCATCTCCAGCAGCACGTCAGGCGCACAGAAGAGACCGCCACACTCGTCACACCGGTGCAGCACGATCTTGCGCCCGTAAGTCTGGGCCAACATGGTGCCGGGACATTTGGGGCAGCGCATCAGAAACTCGTCCCTTCGACGTAGTAGCGGTCGTGCCAGATACCCATGCCCGCTTCACCCTCCACCGGCATACGCCAGGTCTTTACGCTGGATCCGGCAAGCGGGAGCCGATACAGCCCTCTTGGCTGATCGATGGTGTTCTGGATGTACGCCTCAGCGCCTTCCGGATCAACGTACCGCATCGCAATCCGCCGATACTGGTCGCGCCAGACATCGTCCTCACCGATGTCATGCACCAGCTCAGCTTTCCCCTCCAAGAGTACCTTCCGGTACGGAAGCGCCGCCTCATCGATACAAAGCGCCACTCGCGGATCGCGACGCAGGCAATGAAACCATTCCGACTTTTCCCGTGGCGTGAAGTAGATTGCTTCGTCTTCACACAGAAACCAGATGGGGGTCACCAGCGGACTGCCATCTTCCCGCGCAACGGCGATGCGCATGAGCACACCGGGTTCATTCAGAAATGAATCGCGCTCAGCTGCCGTGAGCTGCGGCATAATCCCCTCCTTTCCGTTAAGTCAGACCGGTTCCCCAACCGTTGTCTAACCGGGTACGGTCACCGCTAACATATCCCGGTAACTCGCACGCACTTCCATTTTTTCCCGTAATCCCTTGTCGAGCAACATCCGGTGCGCGTCACGCAGTTTGTAGTACGGACAGTTCACGATCAGATGGTGCTCAAGGTGATAACTCACGCCGTACGGCGCAATGAACGCCCGCTCCCACCACGACGCTTCGATTGTTCTCGTATTGCGCAGCCGGTCGTCGTTGTCCGGCACCGCTGCATGTTCACCAATGTTTCTGAGACGGGTGATGAAACGATTCCAGGTGAGCGCCGGTACCCACCACAGCAGAAAGTACAGATACCACTTCCCGGCGAACGCGAACCCCACCAGAAACACCGCGTTAATGACGATATTGCCGTGAAATCGTCGCCAGCCGTTGGTGAGGATCTCCCCAATACTGTCACCTTTGAACCCCTCGCGCAGGGTTTCGCCGTACTGTTTGATTCCGGTCTGCCCGGAGAGATCGCGCCAGACCTTCCGGCGCCAGGAGGCTTTTGAGATTGGGAACGGTTTTGACAGATTCAGATCAGGATCGTCTTCCTGCTGGGTGTTTGCATGATGTTTGAGGTGGTATTTCCGATACGCATCTATGGTTCCACCCAGGATCGAGCGGTTGAGGAACCACTCACACACCCAGTCGTTGAGTTTGCGGTCTTTGAACAGGAGTCCATGGGCGCCGTCATGCGAAAGGATGAACAGCCCCAGCTGCCGCGCACCGATAACGAGTATGCCGAGCAGGATCGTGAGTGGATTTGTCCAGATCGCAACCGCAATCCACGTCAGCAGAATGACACCCCAGCAATGCACCAACGCCCAGATAGTGCGCCACGGGGAGATCTCGCGAAGATACGAAATCTCCTCTGCATCAAAAAAATCTGCCGGACGTTGCAGGACAGCCATCCGGCTATTCTACATCAGTTCCCGAAATCCCACGTATCGCCCGCGTGGTACTTCCTCAGGATCAGTTTGGCGATGAGAATCCTGTGCACTTCATCGGGTCCATCGGCCAGACGTAGAGTGCGAGCGCCCTGATACATTCCCGCCAGGGGCAGATCACCCGACACACCCGCAGCCCCCCAGACCTGGATTGCCCGGTCTACTACCCGGTGATACGCCTGTGGCACAAATATCTTGATGGCCGAGATGTCTGTCCTGGGGTCAGCACCGGATTCCATCTTCTCCGCACAGTGAATCGTCATGAGACGCGCCGACTGGATGTCCATGTAGCTGTCTGCGATGAACCCCTGCATAAACTGCTTCTCTTCGAGCTTTTCGCCGCCGTGCACTTCACGTGTCGTCAGTCGGTCCACCATGAGGTCGAACGCGCGCCACATCGAGCCAATCGAGTTCATACAATGGTAGACACGGCCCGCACCCAGCCGATCCTGGGCAGCCTGGTGCCCGGTCCCGGTGCGCCCAAGCTGGTTTTCTTTCGGCACCCTGACATTCTCGTATTTGATCTCGCAATGACTCGATGCCCGGCCCCAGACCGGCACGCCACGAACGATGTTCACGCCGGGAGTATCTTTGGGCACGATAATCTGGGTCATCTTCTCGTTTGCGCCCGAGGGATCTTCCGGATCCGCAGTTCGGCACATCACGATATAGAAGTCCGCTGCGTGCCCATTGGATGTGAACCACTTGTGACCGTTGATGACCCACTCGTCCCCGTCGAGTTCGGCACGGGTGGTCAGTGAGCGCGGATCGGACCCCGGGTTGTGCGGCTCCGTCATGGAGAACCCGGACTGCATCGTCCCTTCCGTCAGGGGTTTCAGCCATTTCTCATGCTGATCTGGCGTTCCGTATTTGACGAGGATTTTCTGGTTCCCTGAGTTCGGCGCCACAACCCCGAAGAGTGACGCCGCCCCGGGACTGTATGAAAGAATTTCGTTCATATATGCGTGCTGCAGGAAACTCAGTCCCATTCCGCCAAACTCGGGCGGCAGATGCGGCGCCCAGAGGTTTGCGTCTTTCACACGGTTCTGGATATCGAGCCTGAGTTCCTTGGCTTCCGCTTTCACTTCATTGGTGGCGTTGGCGCTATCCGCCAGCCAGCCCCACAACCTGCCTTCGTTCGGCAGAATGTGCTGATTCACAATTTCCGCGGTAGCGAGCCGGATCTCATTGACCTCATCGTCCAGCGTCGGCACGGGTTTGACGTTCATCGCCATGGTGTTCCCTCCTTCCTTCAATCCCAATCAATCTAGCAGAAAACTAGTAACAATGGGGTCAGACCCCATTGTTACTAGTTTTAGCTGATACAATGCCGCGCCTATGACTGAACCAAATCTGAAGTATCCCTACGACGATCATCCACCCCCCGGCGTTATTCAGGAGGTTGCTGACGGCGTCTACTGGCTGACCATGCCGATGCCTGGCTCTTTGAGCCACATCAACCTTTACCTGCTCGAGGACGACGCCGGCTGGTACGTCGTCGACACGGGATTAAGCAACGATGAAACAAAAGGGTGGTGGGAAGAGATTTTCGCCTCATCGCTGAACGGTAAACCGGTAATTGGCGTCATCTGTACGCACATGCACCCGGATCACATTGGCCAGTCGGCCATGATCACCGAGGCTTTTCGTTGTCCCTTATATATGACACGGGCTGAGTACTACCAGGCGCGTTCATTCAGCAACAGCGGCGGTTCACACCACCAGAGCTGGATAGGTGCTGAGTTCTACACGCGTGCCGGTATGCCCATGGACTACCTCGAGCAGCTGGCTCAAATGTGGGCATCGAGAGCATCCGAAGGGATGTCCATGCCAACAATGCCATCCGGGTACGAACGGCTCGTTGACGGCCAGGTCCTGACCATCGGCAAACACGACTGGCAGGTGGTTGTCGGATCGGGGCACTCTCCCGAGCACGCCTGTCTCTACTGCGCAGCCCTGAAGGTCATGATTTCCGGTGACCAGATCCTGCCGATCATCACATCCAATGTGAGCGTTCACCCGACGGAACCCAACGCCAATCCGCTCAAAGACTGGATGGATTCTCTCGATGAGCTTCTGTCCGTCCCTGACGATACGTTCATCCTGCCGGCCCACAATCTGCCGTTTTACGGGGTGCGAGAGCGCCTGCGCGGCCTCATCAGCCATCACGACGACCGTCTGCTCGCCATCGAAGAAGCCTGTGTAGAACCCCAGGTCGCCAAAGACCTGTTACCTGTTCTTTTCGCACGCGAACTCGACGCTCGCCAGATGATGATGGCGTTGGGTGAGGCCATTGCCCACGTGCATCTCCTCATGCACAGAAACCGAATTGAACGAACCCTGCATGAAGACGGCGTCTACCGATTCCTGTCGATTGATCCCGACCTCGCACGCAGAGCACATCCCGGATCTCACGATGCGCCGAGCGACGGTCCTGTGATGGTGTAGTGACTCCAAACGAAGCGCAGAAGAAGTCGGACCTGGGCCGCAAGATCGCGGACTACACTTACCGGACACTCCGGTGGGGTCGCGATCACGTGCCCCCGGGTATCCGGTCCGTAATCGGTGTGCTCTTCATGGTTGGCGGTGTGTTCGGCTTTCTACCCATTCTCGGCTTCTGGATGCTGCCCCTCGGCCTTGCCTTCGTGACCATGGACCTCCCTTTCGGCCGACACAAGATCGACGACTGGATGGCAAGCCTTCACCGCAAAGCGTACAACCACGACGCACCTCCCGCAGAGCTAAAGAAAGAGGCGTGAAGAAACTCCTCATCATCCTCGCAGGCCTCCTGTTGATCGGCCTGACAGGCGGGGTGATGATCGCTCGCAGTCTTGGGCTTTCGGTTCTCGACCCCATGTCGAACATCCGTGTCGGGATGGGTCTATCCGCAAAGCTCGCCTGTTCGGGTTACTACGTGGGTGGCATGCAGGACAACCACGTGAGGCGCGATATCCGGGCTTACTCACCCGCACTGAAGTACTTCTGGCCCGGTTTTACACGCAATCCGGTCGTCCAGGCCTCTTTCCTGAACATGACAACCCGGACCGCTGCTTTCAGGCCTGGCCTCGGCTGCACCCTAAATACGGGGAATACGCGAGCGCTCGATGACCTCAGCGTTCCTCAGTTGGAGCGAACCGGGGAACCCTGGCCCGCGGGGAGCGGAGTTACAACCGTCATACCTGAGCTTCAGGAACACAGCACCATGCTGATGTACCAGGACAACATCCAGGGTCTCGACACCCGGGCGCTGGTGATCGTCAAAGGGGGCGTCATCGTTGGTGAAGTGTACGGCGGGAGTTTTGACGAACGCTCCAGGCTGCTCGGCTGGTCGATGGCCAAGAGCCTTACTTCGATCATTATCGGTAACATGCAGCGCAACGGCCTTTTAGAGCTGGATGAGACGGATCTCTTTCCCGAGTGGCAGGACAACCGTGCAGACATCTCCCTCGAAGACATGCTGCAAATGACAAGCGGTCTCGAGTTCGACGAAACCTACGCCCCGGGTACCGATGCAACAAAGATGCTGTTTGACAGCGTTTCCGCATCAGAGCTGCCGCTAACGAGCTCCCTCAACGCCGATCCAGGCAGCTACTTCTCGTACTCTTCCGGCACCACAAATCTGCTGTCGCGCTTCGTCACATCCCGGATGGGTGGCCCTCAGCAGATGCTCGATTACCTGGTCGGGGAAATCTACGAACCCATCGCACTTGCAGACACGACATTCGAGCCTGATCCATCCGGCGTGCTCGTGGGCAGTTCTTTTGTGTACGCAACTGCCCGGGACTGGGCGCGAATGGGGCAGTTGATGCTGAACGAGGGGGAACTCAACGGGTACCGGATACTCTCGCAAGAATATGTGGCCCGGGCCACCGCCCCAAACGGAAGCGACAACGACCCCCGCTATGGCTATCAGTTCTGGCTGAATCGCGGCGGTAGCGAGCTTCGCTGGCCTCTGCTGCCGGAGGATGCTTACGCAATGATGGGCAACCGGCAACAATCCGTCATGATCATTCCGTCAAAGGACGTTGTGATGGTTCGCCTCGGCTGGACTTCAGGGCGCTATCCAATGCAAGAACGTTATTCGGAGATCCTGTCGAAGCTTGAGACTATCTAATCGGCGCGACATTCATGCCTGGAATGGCCACCAGACTGTCACGCGTCAAGCCGCGTAAGTCGAGCAACCGTCTCAGTACAGTGTGTATCGGCATCGTCCTCGATTCGCTCGACCAGATACTCACGCAGTTCCGGCGGTACTCCTGATGACATCCATAGCGGGTGCTTTCGTAACCAGGTCCGGCCCTGAGGAAATGCCAGGACCCTTAGCACCGCGGGTCGCCCCAACCCCTCCCAATCCGTTTCAAACCCCCCGATACGCTGTTGTATCAGGTAGCGGTTAACGATTGCGATTTGTGTATTGAAATACGCGTCGAGGACGAAGGACTCACCTGGTGATAGCTCCTTGGGTTTGAGACACGCAGTAGCCAGAACATCTCCCAGGTTTTCACCGTATCGAGCAATTCTCTCATCCTGGATTTGCGTAATTGTCTCGTGGACTAGTTGAGTAAGTGTCATTTCTCTGGTCTGTCTTAGCTCATAAACGACCAGAACAACACCCACCACGACTGAGAGCAGAGTGGCCCACTGAACAAAACGCTCCTGGCTCTGTCTGGTATCAGGCATCAGGCTCAATACCAAAGTGTCCAGTCCGCCCGGCTATCTCCCGAATTGCTTCAGGTACCTCCCAGTACATGCATCCCCCAATCTTGAACCGCGTCAGAAGAATAACGCAGCATCAACAGATCAACGAGTGGCAGATAACGGTCGATTTTTCCGTTCTCACCGCCCTGGTCCGGGTGAAACCCCTTTCGATGTTCCCAGATCTCTCGGAAAACGAACTACCTGCTATCGAACTGTCAGCTCAAGAGCCCTCCTGCTCAGATGTTCGCCGTTGGATGGCCTGAAGGATGAACCTGGTGTGCAGCAGCGTAATAATACTGTTGGCGATCTCGATGCCGCTGGCCCCTTGTTGCGCAGCGCTCTGACCGTCCTGGGTGTCGAAGTGTTGGAAAAAGCGCTCAACTTCAAACTCAGCCAGCGATTTTGTAGCCTCCACGTAGTGGGCAAAGAACTCATCGGTGTAACCGCGCGCGGCGTTAAAGCCAAACTCCTGGGCTTTACCCCACGCGTTGATGATCGCCGCATCCCTGAAATCAATGCTGCCCTCGTCAGAGATCGAGATTGCGTCCAACCGGGCTAGCGCCTGGATATCTTCCCTGGATAAGCCGGACTGTTCGGAGACCTCACCCAGCGTGCGGTTGGGTCCGGGTTCCGTGTCGCGCAGTAGTGCGGGCAGGAAATGGGCCATACCCGGCACATCGTTGGACGTGAGCAGCTCGGCCTGCGGTGAATCCAGCACCGACTTGACCATTTTCAGCGGCAGGAAATGGTCTTCCTGCAGCTTTTTAATCAGCCTGGTGCGCTCAACGTGTTCTTCGGAGTAGTGTGCAACGTTACGCCGGGGTTTATCCGGTTCCGGCAGCAGCCCTTCTCGAATGTAGAAGCGAATCGCCTCGCGGTTCACACCGGTGCGCGCTTCCAGTTCTTTCATTTTCATAGGCGCTCACACATTTTCATAGGCGCTCACGCTTGGCGCGGGTGCAGTACCACCGGCAGATCGGTAATGCCGCGCACGAAATTGGATTTCAGGCGCGTCGCTGGTCCGACCACTTCTACGCGCTCAAAACGCTGCAGAATCTCTTCCCACACCAGACGCAGCTGCATCTCCGCCAGTCGGTTACCCATACAACGATGCACACCAAACCCAAACGAAATGTGGTTGCGGGCATGCGGGCGGTCAATGATGAATTCGTCCGGGCGATCGATTTTTTCAGCGTCACGGTTCCCGGAGACGTACCACATCACCACCTTGTCGCCTTTGCGGATCTGCTGTCCGCCCAGCAGGGTGTCGCGCGTGGCCGTGCGACGCATATGCATCAGGGGTGTCTGGTAGCGAATGATCTCCGAAACCATGTTGGGTACCAGACCATGGTCAGCGCGCAGTTTGGCGTACTGCTCCGGATGTTCGTTGAGCATGAGGACACCGCCGGAGATGGAATTCCGGGTGGTGTCGTTGCCGCCGACAATCAGCAGAACCAGATTGCCGAGAAACTCCATCTGATCCATCTTCTGAAAATGTGGCGAGTGCGCCATCAACGTAATGAAGTCGTATTTCCCCTCCGGAGATTGCTCCGCGCGTTCGCGCCAGATCCCGGTGAACACCTCCAGGCACTCCATCAAGGCAGCCTGCCGTTCATCCGGACTGACACTGTCGTCCCCCGCAATCTCATCGCTTGCAGTGGCCATATCCGACCAGAAGGTCAGACGCCGCCGTTCTTCGAAGGGAAAATCAAACAGGGTCGCCAGCATCTGAGTGGTCAGTTCAATCGAGACCCGGTCTACCCAGTTGAACGGTTCCCCGATGGGCAACTCATCCATGATCTGCCCGATTCTCGACCGAATCAGCGGCTCCATTTTGGACAGGCTCTGGGGTGATACGGCCGGTGTCACTGCTTTGCGCTGGTCGTCGTGGCGGGGCGGGTCCATGGCGATAAACTGTTTTACGGTGAAGTCCGGATCCTGATCGCCAATGACGATGGCAGGGAAGGACGAAAAGGTCTCGTGATCCTTTTCTACCGCCATGATGTCGTCGAAACGCGTCACCGACCAATACGGCCCGAATGCACTGTCTTTGCAGTAGTGTACGGGCGCTTCTGCGCGCAATCGTTCGAAGAAGGGCCAGTGGGCGTCCGCTTCAAACAGCGCAGGATTAGATACGTCAATCTCTTCCAGCGGCATGGATGTTACGTCGTAGTTCAGGGTGGCTTCGCTCATCTATTTCACCTGGGTCAGCGTGATGTCATAGCGAACTATAATACGTTTTACGTATCATTACTACGTATAAAATGACAAAGCCCGTGGTACCCGGCGCCAGCTTCAGCGCGGTTCGAGACGCATGAACTCCCGGGGTGGAAATCCCATCAGGACTCGAGCAAACAGGGGCAGACGATTGTCTTCCAGTACCTGGTCGTGAAGCGCACCCTCCACCAGCACCGCGGTGTAATTGCCGCTTTGCGCTGACCGCTCGCCGCCAAACTCGATGTGTATCTCGGGATTACGCTTGACCTGACGGAACCAGCCTCTTGGCCAGTGATTGGCAGCGAGATACAAATCACCCTGGCTTTCGAACAGGGACAGGACGCGCCTGGTTTTGCTGCCGTCGTCCTCAGTCACTGTAATGATCAGATTATCCTCGCCACGCGGCTGGGAGTAGCCGAGCCAGGTTTCAAACGCGACGACCAAAGCCACATAGATGGCGAGTAAGCCGAGTAAAATTTTGATGGTTAGTTTCATTGCAGCACCTTAGAGCCAATTCTGGGGCCTACTTTAGCAAGACTGACTCATCTGGCCACACGTGCAGCACAAGCTGGTACCTGGAGTCTATTGAGGCGACTGTCCCGCGTGGTCCACCTCAGCTTTACCTCCATCGAAACACTGCTGCACCATTGGCAGGGAGACACCCAGGTCTTTGGCCAACTGTAAGCACGTAGAGACGTCTTTCGCAGGCATGCCCACCATCTTCAATCTCCCTTTCGGCATTGGGAAACTTTCGGAAACGAAACTGCGCCCTGTGGACCGATTCAGAATTGCCATGAAGTTCTCGAGATCCATTCCGTAGGTCGCCACGAGGTCTCGTACTTCGAGAATCAGGCTGAAAGTGCTCAACGAGATCGCGTTGTTGGCGAGTTTCATAACCTGACCGGAACCTATTTCGCCACAGCGCATGATATTGCCGACCGGTGCCAGCACCTGCTCACATCGGGATATGTCTGCTTCGGCACCACCCATCATCAGCGACAGCGTGCCATCGATCGCACCCTGCACCATGCCACTGAGTGGACAGTCGAGTACAGTAATCTCTGTCTCGGCGGCGTCCTCTGCCAGTGTCTGACAATATCCGGGAGAAATTGTGCTCATCAGAAGGACAATGGAACCCGGATTCATAGCAGCCAGGGCGCCTTGTTCGCCGCGCAACGCCTGGTCGTTCTGCAGCTCATCAAACACACAGCACATAACAACGTCCGCCTGCTCCCCAAGTTCACGGGCATTGGCTACTTCCACGAGACCTTGAGGTAAAAGACGCTCCATCGCCTCCCGACTCCTGTTCACATAGCTCACCACGTGAAAGTCAGCAGCCAGCAAGCGGGCGACCATGGGCTCACCCATCGCACCCAAACCAATAAACCCAATTGTCGGGTTGTTCATCCATTCCTCCTTCTAGTCTGGTCTTAATCGTGTGGAGTGTCGGCAGCTCTGGGTCGACTAACTCAAATCTCGTCAGGCGATCGACTGTCGGGCTTCGGCATAGACCGCGCTGATTGTCTGTTTAACCCTGCGTTCCTGTGACGGGTTCAATCCCCAGTTGTGGCGATACAAGACCGGCTTAATGAGAGCGACCAGGTCCCAACGGGCCAGATCTGTCGCCTGTTTGCCGCTGGCTGCAAGATACTGGATCGTAAATCTGCGCATCGCCTCTTCACCCCAGAGCCACCGCAACTCAAAACGGGCGTTGGCAAGGTCCGCCATGCGGGAGCCCAGGCTGGCATCTTCCCAGTCGACAATCCCTGTCAGCGCTTTGCGCTGGTAAAGGATATTCCCGGGCCAGAAATCCCCATGCAGAAGTACCGTCTCACGGGATTTGGGAACGTTCCCGCCCAGGAGGTCTTTCAGGTCCTCAAAACCAGGTAATCTGGATACCGACTGTATCCGGCGAGTCATGCCCGTCTCGAAACGGCGCTTCAGAGAGGGGACGGATGCCTCGTGGATAGCAGCCAGGAGGTCCGCCGCCTGATCCACATAGTTGGGCAGATCGATAGGCCGGAAAACGGGTTTCCCGGCAAGCCAGTCAACCATCATGCAGGCAAGCTTTCCCCGATGCTGAACACCGTGACAGCGAGCCACCGGCAGCCCCTGATCACACAACGTATTCAACACAAGGGATTCCCGCCAGCAGAGTTCAACCGGTGATTGCGTAACCCGGAGCGCAATACGCTGCTGAGCCTTGCGTTCCACGTATTCCAGGCCGTAGACGCGCGCACCGGTGCCGCCACCCAGCAGTACCGCATTTGAAAGCTTCGCGTTGGGGATCCACATCTTCAGCCAGCGGGACAGCTCCCGGTTCGACAGTTCCAGCGCTGGGTTCCCGGCTGCGTTCTCGGCTACTTTCTTGGCCATGGGTTGATTAAATCACTCTCACCCTGCAGAGTCCTCAACTATCCACATCTATCCCCCCGGAGGGGAATTACATTGAGCGACATCGCATTCGCATCAGCCACGCAGTTGGCTGAAAAAATCAGGAACAAAGAGATTTCCGCCCTGGAACTTCTCGATCTGTATCTCGATCGTGTTGATCGCTACAACCCGGATCTGAACGCGCTTGTTGTCGATATACGTGACGATGCCCGGGCTGCGGCACAGGAGATGGACGCGGCTGTTTCCAGAGGCGAGTCCCTCGGGCCCTTCCATGGGGTACCGATGACCGTCAAAGAGTCGTACAACGTTACCGGCACACCGACGACCTGGGGTAACCCGGAGTGGGCAGAAAACATCGCAAAAGAAGACGCCGAGTCCATCAAGAAACTGAAGTCCTCCGGCGTAAACATCTTCGGCAAAACCAATGTGCCGCTGTCCCTCGCAGACTTTCAGAGTTACAACGATGTGTACGGCACAACCAACAATCCCTACGACCACAGCCGCGTTCCGGGAGGCTCTTCCGGTGGATCTGCGGCCGCTCTCGCCGCCGGTTTGACCGGCATCGAGACCGGCTCGGACATTGGCGGTTCCATACGAAACCCAGCCCACTTCTGCGGTATCTTCGGTCACAAGCCAACTTATAACCTCTTGTGGATGCGCGGCCATGCGCCCCCGGGTGACGTTCGCTCCAGCTCCGACATATCGGTCATTGGACCCATGGCCCGCTCAGCGGCTGACCTCGACACCGCGCTCCGGGTCATGGCCGGTCCTGACGAGATCATGGCGCGCGGCTACAGCCTGAACCTGCCCGACTGGCAGGGAAGGTCTCTGAACGATCTTAAAGTCGCGGTCTGGCGTAACGATGAGATGGCACCCGTTGCCAGCGAGGTTGAGGCACGTGTTAACGGCGTGGGTGAGGCACTGAAAAGTGCGGGTGCATCGGTCGACTTCGATGCACGTCCGGATTTCAACCCCGACCACAGCCACGACACCTACCAGAATCTGCTCCAGGCCACGATGGCGATGCGCATGCCCGATGAGGACTATGAAGGTCTGAAGGCGTACGTCGACAGTCTGGATCCAAACGATCAAAGCACCGGCGCGAAGGTACTGCGCGCCCAGGTTTCCAGCTTCAAAGACTGGGGCGCGGCCAACGAACTGCGCCATCACCTGCGCTGGGCGTGGCATGAGTTCTTCAAGTCATGGGACGTGATGATCACGCCGATCATGGCTGTCCCGGCGTTTGAGCACGACCACCGTAAGTTCGGTGAGCGCACGGTGCTGGTCGACAACCAGGAAAGGCCCTATTTCGAACAGGTGTTCTGGGCAGGTCTCACTGGCGTGGCCTACCTGCCATCGACAGTGATCCCAACCGGCCTCACCGACGCCGGCTTGCCAATTGGCATTCAGATAGTGGGTCCTGAATACACCGATCTCATTACGATTGGCGTGGCTGGTGAACTTGAACGACTGGGATATGACTTCACTCCACCGCCTGCATACATGGACTGAATGTCAGTGACATCAGCCAGAGCGCATCCGAACATCGCGCTCGTTAAGTACTGGGGCAAATCGGACGAGAGCGCAAACATACCCGCTACTCCGAGCGTGTCCATCACGCTGTCCGATCTTGTTACCGAAACCACCGTAGAAACGGCAGAGCGGGACAGCCTGGTGATGAACGGCGAAGAGACGGCTGACACCAAGATCCAGAGTTTTCTGGATCTCATGCGTACACAATTCGACGTACCACCTCTGACAATAGTCACAGACAACAACTTTCCAACCGGTGCCGGTCTTGCGTCGTCCGCATCCGGTTTCGCTGCCCTGATCACCGCGTTGAACGTCCACTGCGATCTCAGTCTGGATCGGAACCAGACTTCCATCTGGGCACGCAGGGGTTCAGCGTCTGCCGCGCGCTCGATATATGGCGGATACGTCAGCCTGAGTGGACCAGAATGGTACGCGCGTCAGATCCTGACGGCAGAACATTGGCCGCTGACAGTGGTCATCGCCATCGTCTCGGAAGGGAAGAAAGCAGTATCGAGTACCCGGGGCATGCGGATTTCCCGGGAAACCTCGTCGTTTTACAACGCGTGGGTGGCAAGCAGCGTGGATGACTATAGAAACGCGCTCGAGGCAATCGACGCCCGGGACTTCGACGCCCTGGCCCGGATAGCGGAATCGAGCTGTCTCAAGATGCACGGCGTCATGCTCACAAGCTACCCCACCCTCCAGTACTGGCTGGAACCGACACTCGCGTGTATGAACGCTGTGCGTAACCTGCGTGAGGAGGATATAGACGTCTTCTTCACAATCGACGCAGGTCCGCAGGTAAAAGCTGTCTGTCGGTCAGAGCATACACGAGCAGTGGTACGCGCACTTGAGTCTGTTCCCGGTGTGGTCCGGACGTTGACGACAGGGCTGGGCCAGGGCGCGGAATGATCTACGAGGCGCCTGGCAAAGTGGTCGCCTGGGGTGAGTACGCGGTCCTGGCCGGCGCACCGGCCGTTGTCCTGGCAGTAGATCGCATGGCTCAGGTTGAGCTTAAACCAGCCGAACGCGACTGGAGTTTCGTCTCTCGTGGGTTCCTCTCTCCAGGGGTTCACACGGCAACGTCGGAATTCAACCCGTGTCCTGCTGCGCGCCTCATCAACGAAACCTTGAGATTCTGGGGGAACACCGAATACCCCGAGCCGTTCCGGGCGATCAGCGATAGCGCGGACTTTTACCGTGATGGACAGAAACTCGGGATCGGTTCGTCCGCAGCTGTATGTGTCGCAACTTATGCTGCACTCGCAGATCTTCTCGACCGCAAGCCAGATCTCGAAGAGGCTCACGCGATTCACCAGGCATTCCAGGGTGGCGCTGGCAGCGGTCTGGACGTGGCTACCTGCTGGCATGGAGGTGTTGTGCGCTTCGTCGGTGGATCTGCAAATCAGGCATCTCTGCCGGACAATCTCTACTGGCAGATCATCTGGACCGGGAGGCCGAGCGAAACACCAGCCAGGCTTGCCAGTTTCAGCGACTGGCGCGGGGCCGGACCCACACCTGAGCTCGATGCACTGTGTCAGTCCTCCACTACGTTGACCGAAGAGCCGTCTCTTTCTGCCCTTGAAAACTATGTGGAAAGCTTACGGACGCTGGACGAAGCTGCGAAGCTTGGCATCTATACACCCGAACACAGCCGGTTGGAGACAATCGCGTCTACCCACCCTGTAGTGTATAAACCGTGTGGAGCCGGTGGCGGCGATATAGGCGCTGTATTCAGCGACGATCCACAAGCGCTGACCACATTCTCAGCCGCCGCTCACGAACAGGGATTTATGCAGTTAGACCTGGAGTTAGCAGAACATGGCGTCAGACGCATCGACGGATAAAACAGCAAACAAACGCTCGTCCCGCATCGCCAATTTCTTTCGCATGAGCGTCACCGAGCGCATAGCTGCCCTGAACGCCCAGGGTCTTCTAAGCAGCGAAGACGTCAATGCGCTCGTAACCGCCAACCACCAGTTACAGCTCTCCAACGCTGACAAGATGATCGAAAACGTCGTCGGCGTTTTTGGCCTCCCCATGGGCGTCGCGCTGAACTTTTTGATCAACAACCGCGATTACGTGGTTCCGCTTGTTGTCGAAGAACCATCGATTGTTGCAGGTCTGTCCGGGGCTGCCCGTATGGCACGCCTTTCCGGCGGTTTCAAAGCCACTTCCACGGACCCTGTTCTCATCGGCCAGGTTCAGGCTGTTGTAACCTCAGATCCCGAAGTTGCCATGAAAGCGCTTCTGGATCACAAAGAGGACATCCTCGCGCTTGCCAATTCGCTACACCCGAAGATGGTTGCCCGTGGGGGAGGCGCTCAGGACATTGAGGCTTTCCACCACCACGCGCAGGAAGACGGGCGTGACATGGTTGTGCTGCATCTGCACGTCGATACGCGTGACGCGATGGGTGCAAACCTCGTCAACGACATGTGTGAGGGGATCGCGTCCCTCGTGGAAACGCTGACAGGCGGGCAGGTGTTCCTGCGGATCCTGTCAAACCTCACCGATCGGGCCATGGTCCGGGCAACAGTCGAGATCCACCCGGAAAACCTCGAAGGTAAAGGCTACACCGGCGAGGAAGTGCGTGACGGCATTATCCTGGCAAGCGACTTCGCAGCTGCAGACCCTTACAGAGCCGCGACCCACAACAAAGGCATTATGAATGGTGTCGATGCCGTTGCTATCGCTACCGGGAACGACTGGCGGGCCATTGAAGCCGCGGCTCACGCATATGCCGCCCACGATGGCAGGTATCGTGGCCTGACCCGGTGGTACAAGGGTCAAGCCGGGGAGCTGGTGGGGGAGATCAACATCCCCATGAAAGTTGGCACTGTTGGCGGCTCCCTCGAATCGAACCCAAGCGTGCGAATCAATCACCGGCTTCTCGGATCACCGGGAGCAACCGAACTCGCTGAAGTCATAGGTACAGTTGGGCTTGCGCAGAACTTTGCCGCCTTGCGTGCGCTCTCGACCAGTGGCATCCAGCAGAATCACATGAATCTGCATGCCAGGAGTGTCGCCAGTACTGCCGGTGTTCCCGAGGAACATTTCGAGTCGGTCGTTGAGGGCCTGATCGAATCCGGTGAGATCAAGGTCTGGAAAGCCAGCGAGATTCTCAAAAACCTGACTCATCAGGTGGTCCATCCCGATGCCGCCGAGCGGCACTCAGCATGCGGAAAAATCATTCTTCTTGGCGAACACGCGGTTGTGTACGGTCGACCGGCCATCGCTCTGCCTATCCCCATTGCGGTCGAGGCGGCAGTCCGCGAGGAAGGGGAAGGGATCAATATCGTCATCCCGCGCTGGGGACTGGAACAACGTGTCCATGCCGCGACGCAGGGTCCCGGCGGCATTCTCGCAACGGTGCTCGACGAACTTGGTCTGACGAACACCCCAATGACCATCGAGGTGTTCCCACATGTACCCCGCGCGATGGGTTTAGGCGGTTCATCTGCTTTGGCTGTTGCGGTTTTGCGCGCCGTAAACGCCTGCTTCAATCTGAACCTGGACGACCATCGAATCAACGAGCTCGCTTTCAAATGCGAGCAGGCCGCGCACGGCACCCCTTCGGGAGTGGACAACACCGTTGCCACGTACGGCACTCCACTGTGGTATCAGCGCGTAAATGACAAACCGCAGTTCGATGAGCTCAAACCTGCCGCTCCCTTGTCGCTGGTGGTTGGGATTACGGGGAAAGAGAGCCTGACCGCAACAACCGTCGCCAACGTCCGTTCGGCGTGGCAACAAACCCCCGAACGGTACAACAACATATTCGATCAGATCGGCGCCCTCACGTTGTCGGCAAGGAATGCTCTCGAAACCGGCAGAGTCCGGGAGCTCGGAGAGCTCATGAACCTTTGCCACGGTTATCTGAACGCCCTGCAGCTATCGACCCCCGAGCTCGAGGATCTGATCCACATCGCCCGCCAGCATGGTGCCCTCGGTGCCAAGCTCACAGGTGGCGGTGGCGGCGGCTCGATGATTGCGCTGTGCGAAGACAACGGTGCCGAAATCAAAAAGGCATTCGAAGGGGCAGGCTACCAGGCGCTGGAGGTTAAGTAGACAGGGAGAAAGTCAGACTTTCTCTGTAGGAGCGGCTTTAGCCGCGATTTATTCCTGTCTCTGACCACGCAGACCGGCAACTTCTATTGTGCCGGTATCCGGATCGAATCCGACACTCATGCCGGTATCCGCTATGAAGAAGGTTGTCGCACCTGTCGGCCGAAGTTCGGTGGTTTGCCCCTGAAGTCCCGCTATCAGTTTTCCGTTTTCAACCGCAACGGTCACACGCCCCAGGACACCGAGATCATACGTCCCCGCTACCGCATCCAATTCCTGTCCGGTTAACGCAACAACCACCTTCTCTTCCGCTTCCATTCCGGGCCAGTCGTAAATTGTGGCGAGGGTCACCATCAACTCCGCAATGAGCGCATCGCCATTGTCGGAGTTGGTCATGATGACCGCACCCCTCCCATCTTCGATAAATGCGGTGAGCTCGCACCTGAAACCGGCATTGGAGCCGCCATGACTGAACCTCAACCGGTCTTCGGAGATGACCGGACCGAGGCCCCAGTTGTTTTCACCCGGGGATAACATCACCTGGACCAGCGCCCTGTTCATGATTCTGTTCCGGCCCGTGAATGTCTGCTGAATACGGATGGCAAGGCGCGCAAGGTCGCTTGGAGTTGTCCACAGGCCCGCGGCAGCCAGTTCAGGATAGTGGTGCCAGCCTTTGCCAACGGTATTGCCCTCCCGGTCATGGCCATGAGCCGCCTGATCTCTGAAGGGTTCTGACAACGGGTGTTCGTACCGGCTGTCATTCATGCCGACGGGCTGCAGAACGAGCTCTTCCATAACCTCGTTGAACGGACGACCCGTGACATCCTCGAGCAGGAGTTGGGCAACTGTGTATCCACCACCTGAGTACCGCCAGCTTTCACCCGGCGTCTTCCATACGGTGATCGGATCGGTATTACCCTGCCCTTCCAGAACCCCGACTGTGGAGGGAATCGGTTCATCAGCGTAGCCTGGAAAACCCCACACGGTCGTTCCAGCCGTGTGGTTCAACAACCGCCTCAACGTGACCTTCTCGACAGTTGAAAACTCGCTGTCCGGCACCTGCCAGCTTCTCAGGAGGTTGTTTACGTCGTCGTCGAGCTGAAGTAGACCCGATTCGACAAGCCGCAGCGCTCCGATGGCAGCTACCGGCTTCGATATCGATGCCGCCTGGAACATCGTTTCCGGCGTTACAGCCTGCCCACTCTCAACGTCAGCAACACCGTACCCACGAGCCCATTCGATCTGACCGTTGTTGATGACTGCAACGCTCACGCCAGGCACGCCAAAGTGCGCCATGCGTGCTGCCAGCGGCTGGGGCATCACAGGCTCACCCTGAACGGTAAACGCAGGAAGCACGCTCGTTTCAAACTGGCTGGCGCGAACCTCAGATGGCACTTCAGGCGCTTCACCTTCCGGGCCACCACAACCAACGGCGAAAGCCGTCGCCAACACCAGCAAAAAAAGTAACTTCACCCTGTACACTTGAAAGCACCTCGTCGAAGGGGTTCGGGTCAATGGACAAAGTAAATCAATGGCTGTCGCTGATCGCAAATCTCGGTGTTATTGCCGGGGTCCTGTTTGTGGGGTGGGAGATCCAGCAGAACACGGAACAAATGAGAGCGGAGATTGCCCATGAGATCATGTCGTCGCTGAGGGAAGCGGGGCAGCCGCTGACCGAACTGTCCACCGCCGACATCTACGCGCGGGGTGTCGCCGATCCCGATACTCTCTCCGACGCCGAGAAATACCAGTTCAACGCCATCACCGCGGCGTTTTTCCGGGTTTTCGAGGAGGCATTCCTGCACTATCGGGAAGGGCGCCTCGAGGAGGCGTACTGGCAGAGCATCTCCGGGCAACTCGAACGTGTGCTGCGCACACCCGGTATTCGCCAGAACTGGCAGCAGACCCAGGGGAGTTACAACCCGGCATTCCGGGAATGGGGGGACAGCCTCATACGCGATAACTAAGGCTGTCGCGAGCCGGTCTGTTCGAGGACATTGCGATCCGCCCAGGTATCAAACTGAGGCAGATTGTCATCGATGGTCTCCCAGGCCGCGCTCTCGGAAACAAATGTGTGCGCTTTCGCAGTCTTCGTAAACTCGGAATCGAGCGACCCAAGCCGGATACGAACGAGCTCCGGTGTCCCGGTCAGCCACGCAAACAGCGGCGAGCCACACTTTCCGCAGAAAGCACGTATCTTTCCCGGCGACGATTCGTATTCCAGCAGGGTGCCCTCAGGATCAAGGACCCTCAGACTGGAACGGTCCACACCAGCGTTTGCTCCATGTGCAGATCCACTCGCCTTCTGGCAGCTTCGGCAATGACAGTAGCCGAAGTCGGACAGCTCACCATCAACCTCGTAGCGGATGCTCCCACAGAGACAGGAACCGAAGTGGTTCACCGACTGACCTCGTACCGAAGCGCTTTCAGAAATCCGGGTACAGCTTCATGCACCCACGCGGGTTCCCGATGCCGGACCATCAGCCAGAAGAGGTGTTTCACATCCCAGAAGTTTGCGTCGATCAGGCCCGGTTCTCCCGGGTCACGCTTGAAATGCCAATGGACCGAGTTCGGATACTTCTTCCTCGAGTACGACCCGATGTGGGATATGTAGAGCCCGGCCGATTTAGAAGCCCGCTCGATGGCTTCCTGCAGTTGCTCGCGCGTAAGTTCATCCGGTAACTCCACGTAATGATCGTCCGATTTCTTTGCCAAGCCACTCTCCCGTTCCGTTGGAATGTCGGGATATGTCACAGGAACTTTCAATTCCTGGCAAGCGCCTTATTGTGGCTCGTGACACACAAATTCGAGGTTGTGCCCGTCGGGATCGAAGACAAACGCCGCGTAGTAGTGCTCGTGGTAGTGCGGACGCAATCCGGGTGGACCGTTGTCGGTCGCACCTGTTTCGAGCGCTATCGAATAAAGTTCATCCACCTTGTCCCGGGATTCGAACCGGAAGGCAAGGTGGGTGGTCTGTATGGCCCCCCGTTCGCGCACCAGCGCGAGCACCGCGTAATCACGATCTCCAAACCCAACCGCAACTTCGCCGAAGTCCCGGTTGAGCGGAAGACCGTTTGGGGGCAGGAGCGCTTCGTAAAATGCCCGACTCCTCACCACGTCCGAAACGTAGAGGTTGAGGTGGTCGAGAATCACGACCGCTTACCTGTCACTCGGCGCTGAAGCTCGGTCTGGCGCTCACTTCCGCGTGCCAACGGCTCAGGTTGGGCAGATCCGGAACTTCCACAACTTTCACCATGCGAGCGAAGTCGATGGCAATCCCCAGCGTGATGTCTGCGTTGCTGAACTTGTCACCAGCGAGATACTGGTTTTCAGCCAGACGTGCGTCGAACATGTTGAGGGCTTTGGGCGCTTTTTCGGCACACACTTCACCCCACTCCTTCACGCAGGTTTCCCTGTCTTTGAAAAAGCCTGTGATGTTGCGAAACGCACCTGCCACTTCAGACATGAAGTTGAGTTCTGCACGGCGCTGCCACATCTCAATGGTGGCAATTTCCAGGGGGTCACTGCCAAACAGGTTCGGTTCGGGATGCAGCGCTTCGAGGTAGCGGCAAATGGCGACGGATTCTGCGATGAAAGTACCGTCGTCGAGCTCCAGCACCGGCACGCGGCCTCCCGGGTTCTTGGCGAGATACTCAGGTGTCAGGTTTTCGCCTGCACGAATGTCGACAGGCACCCGTTCGCAGTCGATGCCTTTTTCAGCCATAAATACCTGCACCCGGCGTGCGTTCGGGCTCGGCGATTCGTGAAGTTTCATGTGGTCCTCCTTCCTTCAGTCCTTCAGGTTATCGATAAATGATCTGTGTCCGGGGGAGGCGGTGGGTCAGGTTTTTTCTTCTGCCCGAGATCTGCACCGGTCTCCTCTACTTCGAAGTCAATCTCATCCAGGTCCAGCGCCGGTGAGACCGGCTCGGCATCCGGGTTCAGGTCAGCGCCGGTTTCCGCAACGCTGATATGCGACGTGTCCGGCGCCGGGGTTGTATCCTGTCCGGCCGGCGCTTCTGTCGGTGTATCCACAACCGCGAGATGTTCCGTGGCAATCTCGGGTGTCGCGATCGCCGCTCTTTCTTCTTCCTTCAACATGTCGGAACCGGTGGGTGCAACACTCAGCCCCGATTCACTCACCCCGGATTCACTCACCCCGGACTCTGGGGCTGCCCCCTCAGGCTGTGGCTCGCTTCCTTCGCGGATGGCTTCAAGGACTGCGCCGCATTTTCTGAACGCGCTGACAAATCGCGCCGCACCTTCCTTGTCTATCGCCTTTTTGACGACCACCGGTTTACCGGAAAAGAGTTGCTCAAGCCGGTCTCCCTCGAGCTTCAGGAGTTCAGCCAGTCGCTTTCGGACCACCGCACGGTGCTGCCCTTCGCGTACCTCTCCCTTGAATACAAGCCGGTATTGTTCAGTCATAGCCCAGCCTACCATACACCGGGCAGTCTCAATGACGTTGATATTGGCTGGGGATCGGGCGAACATCGTGAAAAGGGGGTAAGTCATGGGCACAAAAGCAAACGTCGTTGTCCTTCCTCAGGACACCGCAACTCTCAGAATTGAAGAGCTCGAATTACCGGACCCTGGACCCACCCAGGTTGTCGTCCGGCAATTTGCTTCGGGCATCTGTCATTCACAATTGCACCAGATGCACCGACCGAGACGGAACCCCGTTGTGCTTGGACATGAATCGACGGGGGTTGTGCTGAAATCAGGCGCGGACGTTAGTCATGTGCGGGAAGGCGACACAGTACTTCTCACGTGGGTACCCCGAAATGCCGCTGCTGCTGATGGCGCGCCGTTGACCGCGCAGCTCGATGTCTCCGACGGCGTGGCTGTATCGGAAAACGTTTTTACGTGGGCCGATCACACGATCTGCGATCAGCAGTACGTTGTTAAGGTCGACCCGGGTATCAAAAAAGACGTCACGGCGATCATCGGCTGCGCCGTGATGACGGGCGCTGGTGCTGTGATCAACACGGCAAATGTACAAGCCGGTCAGAGCGTTGTGATCTTCGGTGTGGGCGGCGTTGGTCTCTCGGCCGTCGTCGGGGCCAAAGTAGCTGGTGCCGACCCGATCATCGCGGTGGACCTGGACGACGATAAGCTTGAATTTG
>JANQFF010000151.1 GCA_028277965.1 Pseudomonadales bacterium | reverse complement strand
ATGTTTCGCAGCAAGGCGCGTGCCGCAGGTAATATCGAGCATATTGGCAAGGTGCGCAACGACGCGGCGGGACATCCGGGAAAGCCCCGTAGGGCGCGGGTAAGCGGGGGTGTAGCTGTGTTAGGCTTCTCTTCACCTAAAGAGCCAATGGGACCCGCCATTACCTGCGAAGCCTGCCTTGCTACAGCCACCGCAGCACTCGCGCTGAGCACCGAATAGGTTTTTAGAGGTGCCTTTAAGGCACCCGCCCTGACGCGTAACATCTACCCTGTCAGAACCGGCGCTCAAAAAGGACAGAGTTTTGAGTCACGCACACGCCCACGATCACGATACACGGCTGCTGGGCAGGGCTTTTTTCCTGATCGCCAGCTTTATGCTGGTGGAATTGGTTGCGGGTCTCATGACGAACGCACTTGTGCTCATTGCTGATGCCGGGCACATGTTTCTCGATGCATCGGCGTTGGGTCTGGCCTGGGGTGCTGCCAAAATCTCCCAGCGCGACAACGACCATAAACTGAGTTACGGCTATCACCGTTTCCAGGTCCTTGCGGCTTTCATCAACGGTCTCACACTTGCAGCCCTGGTCATCTGGATAGCCATAGAGGCTGTCTCCAGGGTTGCTCAACCTGAACCGATGATTCCGCTTCCGGCGTTGGGCGTTGCTGTTGTGGGGTTCATCGTCAACGTGATCGCCTATCGCTGGCTGCATGGTGCATCGTCGAACACAAACGTCAAAAGCGCTGCCCTGCACGTCCTCGGCGATCTGCTGGGTTCTGCCGCAGCCATTGTCGCAGCGCTTCTGGTGTATTTATTCGGATGGCTGTATGCCGACCCGCTGCTGGCAATTCTCATTGTGATCATCCTCGGGCGCGGTGCGTACAGGGTGATCAGAGATTCAGGGCATATCCTCCTCGAAGGAGTACCCTCGGGCGTTGATCTCACGGAAATCAAAGACGCGCTCTGCAGGCAGATTCCCAACGTGGTTGAGGTGCACCACGTCCATGCCTGGGCGCTGACCGCCGAAAAACCTCTCCTGACATTGCACGCACAGGTCGACCACCAGGCACACGTCCACACCGTCATGAGTGACATCAAATCGGTGCTCAACGATTCGTTCGGCATCGACCACTCCACCGTTCAGATCGAACTCGGTCCCTGTCCCGACGATGCCTAAACCGGGCTACACGGGATTCACCCGCGTGATCAAAGCCACAGGATACTCGTGGAAGGGTTTTGTGGCCGCGTGGAAGAACGAATCTGCTTTCCGCCAGGAATGTGTCATCGGGCTCGTGTTATTGCCTTTTGCGTTCATCATCGGCCAATCCATGTTTCAGGTTGCGCTTCTGATATCCGTGCTTGCTGTCGTGCTCATTACGGAACTCCTCAATTCCGCTGTCGAAGCTGTTGTGGATCGCGTCGGTGAGGAGTATCACGACCTCGCGGGCCGCGCCAAAGATATGGGATCAGCTGCTGTATTCGTTAGCTTGTCACTAGTCATCATCGTATGGACGATGATGGTGATAAAGAACTTCATTATTCTCTGACCACCTAAGAATCGCGGCTGATCCCATATCTTTGGCGCGGCCCGCGAGGTCGTGATACTCCTCACCGACGCGATCCACAACAGCTTCGACAGCGGAATTGAGGAGTTCCG
>JANQFF010000133.1 GCA_028277965.1 Pseudomonadales bacterium | reverse complement strand
CCACTGAGGTCGCCGAACCATGTCGGCGAACGGTACGCCATGCCAAAAGCCAGACGGTCCGTTGCCTGATAATGCAAACCGAGGTTGAATCCACCACCGTAGGTCTGGCCGCGTTCGAATTCCAGATCCACAGGACCGACCACTGCCGAGAACTTCGTCGTCAGGTATTCACCGCGGACGCCCAACCCAACTGATAGCTTGTCCGTCACGCGGTAAGCCGCATTTAAGGACAGGCTGGCGTTTTTCATGTCACAGCCCGCGCCGCGATCCATGAACGGGATCAGTAGGTGCCGTATCCTGTAATCAGTACCCATCCCACATTTGGAGTGGAGCGCCAGTCCGATAGTGAGTCGGTCGTTCTGCGGCAACGCGATGCCCAGATTGACAAGAGGATGCATCCCTTCTGACGTTGCACTGTCGACGGGGCTATCCCATTTCACACGCGGCATAAGCAATTGCCCGGAGACATCGAATTTCCTGCTCGGATGAAGCGACAGCGTCGCTGGATTCGAGATTTGGGACAGCGCCGAGTCACCGACGGCCACGTCCGCTCCACCTCGCATTCGCGATTCCATGCTGACACCGATGGGCTCAAGTGCGTCAGTTGCAGTAGCGACGGGACCTGAACAGAGCCAGCACAGCACAGCAAAACCACTCGCAAGAGAAGAAAGACAGGCGCAGCGATCATCCCTCGGCAGAGACGGCTTCATATCCTCCGTCGGTCCTGAGACGCACCATTCTGCTGCCACGCTAGCTCCAGCTACAGGCGGCGCACCTGCACAACGTTCTTATTGTTCGAGCATCGGTCCGGGGCATCTTCAGCATTAGATGAATGCCTTAAGCCCCAATCTGACCTGATCGAGTTATCGGGCTTCATCATGTTTTGGTGGACAAGACACTTTGTAGCGACGGGACCCCAAGCCGCGGGTCTTCATTCTACTCCGAATAGACGTCTCACCAGGGTGTCTTCAGGGGGGACGATGTATTCATGCTGACGTCCATAGTCTCGCCATGAGCAGTAGATCAGGTGAAC
>JANQFF010000088.1 GCA_028277965.1 Pseudomonadales bacterium | reverse complement strand
TCTTTGGCAATGGGGCCCGCCATTCCCTGCAGAGCCCGCCTTGCTACAAAGCCCGCAGATTCGCGCTGAGCGCGCGATAGGTTTATAGAGGTGCCTTTTGCCGCGATTCTGATCAAATCAGCCCTCAACCGCAGCCAACTTATCGAGGTTGTGAGCAAGGTTCTTATGCAGATGCACAATCGCGGACTCGAATCTGCCAAACGTGTAGTGCTCATTTGCACCTGATCCGATGGCAGCCTGGATGGCCTGAATGACATCCGCATCTTCTTTAAGACCCGTATCGGCCAGAAACGCCGCATCTTTTTTTGCCTGGGACACGGAATCTGCTGACGGACGAGACCCGTCCTGTGTCGGCGGTGTCAACTTGTAGCTGTGATAACGGGTGCGGAACGGCGACTCGGGTTCAGCAAACGATACGGTGAAATGATCGGATAATCGTGAGACAGACGCTGCCGGGAAAATGTGGTTCACGAGCGTCACCGTCCGCCCGAGCTCCCGTTGCTCTCTCGGCACATCTCGGAGTTTTTCGATGCGACGAAACGGGAAACAGATACGGACGTTGGGACCCTGCGTTTCAATCACGTTCAGGTTGTCGAAACCGTATGGATAAAAAGTCTCCGGATGGGTGTGTTTGATGTGGTACCCCTCGAGGGTTCCTTCAGCCTGCAGTTTCCAGTTCACCTCGCTGACTGACTCGCTCGAGGCAAAGATCACCTGATCGTCCGTTAACAGATCCGGCAACGATTCCAGTGCGCCTTTTCCGACCGGTTCATCCTGCGTGACAAAAACAATGCCACCTTGCACCGTCACGTCATGGACCGGGACAAGTCCGTTCTCGTTTTTGTCAAAACCTGGAAAACCGTGTTCATCAGGTATGTATTCAAGGCGTCCATCTAGCCGGTACGCCCAGCCGTGATAGGTGCATTTGAAGATTTTCGTGCAACCAGATCCCTCGGCCAGTTGCATGCCGCGATGCCGGCAGGCGTTGCGGAACGCCCGGATTTCACCATCAAGACCACGTACGACCACAATCGGCACCCCGGCAGACATTCTTGCCACGTAGGATCCCGGTTCAGAGAGAGCCGCCACTGGACAGAATGCTGTCGGCAGGCGACGCATGAGCCGGATCTCGGCTTCGAACCGTTCCTGCGAGCTGTAGTTCTCAACGGGCTCCAGCCACTCCTCATCACCAAGATCCGTTTCGTCACGGTCAATGAGGTCAAATATGTGCTCAATGAGCTCGGCGTCGGATCGCATGAGCGGTATTCCAATGAAATAGCGTAGCGCTAGGGTACTTCAGATTCCCCAGCCGAAAAAAGAGAGCGGGTAAACGAGGCTAGAAGCGCCATTCCAACACGCTATAGTAGGAAGATCAGCGAAAAACCAAGAACAGGCTCATGTCTTATATAGAAAACCGTCTTGTCCACGATGCCGACAGCCACCTGATGGAATTATCGGATTGCCTTGATCCGTACTTCGAAAGCTCACTGCTCAAACGCTACCACGAGCATCCCAACCTCGGCGTACGCGTTGGAAATCAGAAGGCAGTGGAAGATGCCCGGGAGCGGCAGGCAGACGAGGCGTTCAGGGCAGGCGCGGCTGCCAACATCATGTTGCGCAAGAACTACGATGCCGAAGGCGCTTTCCTGCAGGAAGATCGTCCCGCAGCCGTCGATCACATCGGGGTCGCAAGCCAACTCGTCTTCACCACCTTCTGCCTTGGCAACTTCGGGTTCGATCAGACCGATGATCTGGAGCTGTGTTACGGCGCCGCAAATGCACACAACAGGATGATGACGGACTTCTGCTCAATCGATAAAAGACTTCTGGCCACCGCCTACGTACCCCTCGAAGATTTCGAGCAGTCCACCGCAACCGCCAAGGCAGCCATCGACATGGGTGCAAAAGCACTGATGGTTCCTTCCTGGTGCCCACAAAACCACAGCCCCAGCCACATCGATCTGTTTCCGGTGTGGGCAATGGCGGAGGAAGCAGGGATACCAATACTCTTTCATGTAGGAGGAGAAGAGAAACTCGACCTGACCTACAAAAACAACGGTCTACCTGCCGTTCCGGATTTTCACGGAGGGGACGCAAACTTCACCTCGGTCACCTACATACCGATATCTGTATCGGTACAACAGACATTGGCGACACTGATCATCGATGGCATTTTCGATGCGTTTCCCAACCTGAAGTGGGGTGCGATCGAACTCGGCGCGTCGTGGTTACCGGGCTGGCTACGCAACATGGACTCAGCTGCGCACGCCTTCGTCAAAAACGAAGAGCGCCTGCAGAAGCTGTCGGACAAGCCTTCTGAGATTGCACGACGGCAGCTGCGAGTGACGCCCTACCCGCACGAGGATACCGGCTGGATCATCAACAATTCCCACGAGGAAATGTGCCTGTTCTCCACGGACTACCCTCACGTCGAAGGTGGACGCAACCCGCTGAAACGTTTTGGCGAGTCTCTCGAAAGCCTGCCTCAATCAGCACAGGATGGATTCTACGCGGACAACTTCATTGATCTCATGGGCGAAGGTCTGGCGCCCGAACTCCGGAGGCCTGAACTGCCATAAAGTCGTTACAGCGCGCCGACCTGGGCCTCCACTTCGTTCCAGATTTCCCGCTCAGGTCCAAACGGATCGCTGGCAACTTCCACCGGCTGGCCAAACAGCGCAGTTGAGCGTGTGTCCTGAGAGTAGGCCTGCCAGTCGCTCAGCGCATCCGTCCGGGGATTACCGTCGCTGGCAAACGCAAGCCACGCATCCTGCACCTGTTCTGCCAGCGTGTCCGCATCTGACCCCTGTCCGAAGAACTCACCGCTGCCTTCACTGAACTCGTGTGTACCGAATACAAACCCGATATCAATCGCGTGAGGTGAGCCCAGGCTACCGTCGCCCCAGGGCGAGTCCCAGGTGAACAGGTATTGATAGGCACTCTGCCCACGTTCAGCGAGCGTTTCCGCCAGGCGAATGGCGGGAATGCGGAAGATCCGATCCGTCTCGATGGCTGCAAACAGGTCGTTGGGTGCGGCATCCTGTCCCCGCGCGGATCGTGCTTCTTTGTATGCAGCTATCACTTTAGCGGGTTCGTCGATCCGCATGCCCAGAGCACCTTCGAGCATTGCGTCATCCAAGTTGACCTCGAATCCTTCCATGGAAGTGAATAGCCGCCACTCGTCCCGGGTAGCGCCAACCATGACCGGGATGCCGTCCGCAGACCCGTTGGCCACACCGTTAATCGGCAGATCGGATAACTGAGAACCGTCGACACACGGCTGGAAGACCATCGCGCCGCCAAGTTTGGCGCTGGCAGCCTGGCCCGCTTCGACGAGTTTTTCCGGATCAAGCGCCAGGAACTCATCAACACCCGCATTGGTGGATATACCCACACTGTCCAGCACGGCTTCAGCAACCTGAGCGGCTTGTGACGTGCTCTGGGCTGTGCTGCACGCGCCGCTCTGGGGAATGGCCCTGTGATACAGACCCTGAGCCGGATCAAATGCGAGCAATGCACCCACACTCATGCCTCCGGCCGACTCGCCGAAAATCGTAACCCGACCCGGATCTCCACCGAACCGTTCAATGTTGTCGCGTACCCACTTCAGCGCGTGCACCTGATCAAGCAAACCCTCGTTGCCTGTGGCAGGAATACGGCCACCGGTGACTTCATTAAGGTTCAGGAAACCCAATGCCCCCAGCCGGTAATTGATGGTGACGACGACGGCGTCACCGCGTTGCGCCAGGGATGTGCCGTCGTACATGGGGGTGCCGCCGGTTCCGCCGGAAAAACCGCCACCATGGATCCAGACCAGCACCGGTCGCTTGCGATCGTCGAGCCCCGGGGTCCATACGTTCAGATACAGGCAGTCTTCGTTGCGATTGGAAGCCGCGCCCGCATTGAACGCAAAGTCCAGCGGCCCCATGCCTTCCATAATCGGCTGCCACGATTGACCACTCCAGTTGTCAGCCTCAAGCACACCGCCCCAGGACTCTGGGTCAACGGGTGCCGCCCACCGGCGCTCCCCAACTGGGGGCGCAGCAAAGGGTATACCCATAAATGCATGCAGACCGTTGATCTCAGCGCCGTTCACCCGGCCATTTTGTGTTTCTACAATCGCCATAAATTTCCTCCTCTCTCGGCGCCGTCCGGTCGCCTAATTCGATACCGTCCAGCTAACCTTGATCTCCTGGTAGACCGATCCATACACCATTGTAGTACTCGTAGTCAGCCAGATTCGAGTCCCCTCAAACCAGGCGTTTGACCGCAATGCAGACGGCTAGAACAGCCTTCCTTGAGCGCAGCCCGATAGTCTCCCGACAGAAGATTTTATTTTCCCCTGCCATGCCTATACATCGCGCGAGCACCGCCGGAAAACAATTGTGTATAGTATTCCCATTGATTTAGGGAGCGTGAACATGACCATCAGACACTCGTATCTCGCCATACTGACCCTGTTCGTTTCCTCTCAGGCAATGGCTGAGATTCCGCGGACTGAGGCGGGCCATCCGGATCTCTCCGGCACCTACAACGGCGCCACCTTGACCCCAATGACGCGCCCCGAGGAATTCGGTGACAACCTCTACCTCACCAGGGAGGAAGCCGAAAAAATCACGGCACAGGCACGTGCGATGAACGAAGCTGCCTCGGCGGCCAGCGATCCTGATCGTGAAGC
>JANQFF010000022.1 GCA_028277965.1 Pseudomonadales bacterium | reverse complement strand
GCTCCGTGTACCCTCACCAAAAATCAACGCGCTGACACCACCCTTCACTATCTCGGCCGCTTTCTGATACGAACCAAACGCAGACTGCCTTTTTTGTCGGTCGATGTAGATGTGACCCGCTGCTCTGAGCGACCCGCCCATAATTGGGACCTTTTTCAGCTCGCGCTTTGCCACGAACCTGAAGGTGCCAGGAATCACTGCGCCTAATGCGAGGATGTCAAAGAAAGACTGGTGGTTCGCCACAAAAACCACCGGCTTGTCACCCGGGATATTGCCGAGCCCCTTGGTGTGGACATCTACGCCAGACCACTTCAATACATGGCGGCACCAGCGTCTGCACGACTCATCGTATACACCACCTGTTCGCTGCTTCACACCCAATGCTGCCGCGATCATGACCTTGAAGCCATACCACAGCGTGAAGATCGTGATCGCTATCAGATACAGTATTTGGCGAACTATCATGAACCGAAGTGGTTAAAACCGCCGTTCAGTTTCACTGGTACTCCCGCTTTCAAAACACGGACTCCTGACCCACTCTCCACATGACCGATGCCTGTGAGTGGCAGTTCGAATCTTTCCGCGAACTCGACCCCAACATCTGACTCGACATCCGCCGGTAGAGCGACCAGGAGTTCAAACTCCTCACCTCCCAGCAGGGCATCCATGTCACGAGCGCCGGGAAAAACCGGCACGTGCGCAGCTTCGATTACACAACTCACACCGCTTGCTGCAGTCAGTTGCCCCGCGTCTGCAGCGAGGCCGTCGGACAGATCAATAAGAGCCTTTGCACCGGCGTCGCGCAACCACTGGGCTTCGGTTACGCGAGGGATTGGTCGAGCAAACCGTTCACGCGCCATTTTGTCTGGAGATTCACTTCGCTCCCATGCAGCGATTGCCGCCGCAGGACCGCCCAGCTTACCGGTCACCCACAGTGTATCTCCATCTTCAGCACCAGCTCGAAAAACTGGACCCGTCGCGCGGCCGATCACCACAACATCAACTGTCAGGCGTTCACTGCGCACGAGATCTC
>JANQFF010000474.1 GCA_028277965.1 Pseudomonadales bacterium | reverse complement strand
ATTCCACGACAATCCCACCAATCGATGTCCCGTGACCGCCCATAAACTTGGTTGCTGAATGCACAACGATGTCGGCGCCCCATTCGAGAGGTCGACAGAGGTAGGGGGTGGCAAAAGTGTTATCGATCATGAGCGGGGTGTTGTGCTCATGGGCTATTTCCGCCAGGCCTTCGATATCCAGGACGCAGCCCGAGGGGTTACCGATAGTCTCCCCAAAAAAGAGCTTGGTGTTGTCTTTCCAGGCGCCTGCCCAGGCAGCCAGGTCATCCGGGTCGACAAAATCAAGCTCAACGGAGAGCTTACGCAGGAAGTGTTTGAATTGTGTGACGCTGCCACCGTAGAGCGCGGCAGATGCCACAACGTGGTCTCCGGGTTGTAACAGTGTGAAGAGCGCCGCGCTCTGGGCAGCCAGCCCGCTCGCAAACGCGACCCCCCCGACCGCTCCTTCGAGGTTGGCAACGCGTTCCTCCAGCGCAGCCACAGACGGGTTCATGATGCGTGCGTAGGTGTTTCCGTACTCCTGCAGATTGAAGTAGGCCGCAGCAGCTTCAGAGTCCTCGAAAACATAGCTGGTTGTCTGATGAATTGGCATAGCGCGGCTGCCTGTGATTGCATCCGGCCGCGCGCCTGCGTGCACCGCTCGTGTGTGAAAACCGCTGAACTCGGGCCCGTCGGTCATAACCGCCTCACTCTCCCAAACCGGGACGATGCTGCCCTAGACTATTGGATGAGGTCAATGGGACCATAGCGTTTAGATTCACTAGAGAGACCGAATGAGCAACCGTCTCAAGTTTGCCCTGGCCATTGTCGTTGTTGCTGGCCTGTTGTGGGGGTATCAGCAGTTTGGTACTGCAACCATTGCAGTCACCAGTGAGCCGGAAGGCGCCGTTGTGCGTGTTGATGGCAGGCAGCGGGGTATTACACCTCTCGAGCGGCTGGAACTTGACGTCGGTACACATGGTCTCGAGGTCAGCCACACCCACTACGAACCGCATGTTGAAGGCCTGTCGTTGAGCCGCGGGGATCACCTCAAACGTCATGTTGAATTCCGGGTGGGCGAAGCGACGTTCTCTTTCCTGTCCAATCCAAGAGGTGCCTGGGTTGAGGTCGACGGTCAGAGAATTGGTCGTACACCAACAGAGTTCAAAACCACTTCAGGCCCGCATGTCATCGCCATGGGGCAGGAAGAACGCCACATCGTGGAAGAAACCCATGTGCTCAAAGCCGGTGAAACCCTCGAAGTCAATTTCAACCTGAACATCGACCCGCATGGAAGTGTCACCATCACAACGAATCCCAGGGGCGCCAAAATCGAGTTTCTCAATGAAGAGATCGAATACAAGCCCAAGGTTCGTGTTCAGATTGGTGAATACGCGGTGCGTGTAAGCCGGCCTGGTTATCGCAGTGAAGAATTCCGTTACACCGTCCGTTATGGCGATAACCTGCATCATGTAGACCTTACCCGTGAGTATGGAGAACTCCGGGTACGTGTGGAGCCCTCGGACGCTGAAGTACAGATTGCCTACCAGGATGGCAATCAGAAGGTGCGCAAAGCCTTCAGACCCGGCATGAAGGTTCCTGTGGGCCGATTGGAAGTGCGAGCCCGGGCACAGGGCCGACGCACGGAGGTGAAGACTTTTCATCTCGCGGCTCAGGGTGCAACCGTCTCGTTCGATCTGGAAGTGATGGATGTCGAGCCTGGACGGGTATTCACGGACCCGCTGAAGTCCGGCGGCAAGGGTCCGGAACTCGTGATTGTCCCGGCCGGTTCTTTTCTCATGGGAGATGCGAACGGCCCGCCATCGGAACAGCCGGTGAGAACTGTAAACCTGACACAGCCATTTGCCGTTTCGAGGTACGAGGTGACAATCGGCGACTACCTCAAGTTCGCCAACTCCGCGGGGAAAACGTTACATGAACGGCTGAGTCGTGATGCCGTCAACGAAGCCATGCGATATGTTTCGATCGATGATGCGATGGCTTATGCGGAATGGCTTTCAGAACAAACCGGATCCGAATACCGTCTGATCAGCGAGGCTGAGTGGGAATATGTCGCCCGGGCAGGCACGACCACAGATTATTTCTTTGGCAATGATCCGGAAATGCTGTGCGATTACGCCAATGTCGCAGACCGCACCGCACGGCGAACATTCAGGGAGTGGAAGACGCTGATCTGTGACGATGGCCAGGTTCGTCCCGGAGCCGTGGGTAGCTACAAACCCAACCCCTTTGGAGTGTATGACATCTATGGCAATGTTGCGGAGTGGTTGCTTGATTGTGGGATGCCGGTTTACGAAAGTGCACCAACCGATGGGAGCGCGGCCAGCGAATGGTCCGGGTGCACAACTCACGGTATTCGTGGGGGTTCCTGGGACTCCATGGCGGTAGAGGCAAAAAGTGCCTATAGAAACACAGCAGCCAATCCCGGAGACGACCGCGGCATTCGCCTCGTAAGAACACTTTAGAACTGGAAGGACCAAAAATGAGCTTTCGTGAAGAAGCCCGGGAGTGGCTTGAAGAAAACTGTCCGGTATCCATGCGGACGCCACTTCCAGGGGACGAGATGCCAACGGGTGGTCTTCGTACGCAACACAAAAATCCGGATACCAAAGTCTGGATGGAACGGTGTGCCCAGGCAGGCTACACCGCTCCCATGTGGCCGCGGGAATACGGAGGTGCAGGCCTGAGCAAAGACGAAAACGTCGTTTGGCAGGAAGAGATGCGCCGTATCAATGCCCGTCCCCCTCTGGTCGGCATGGGGTTGAGCATGATTGGTCCCGCGCTTCTGGAATATGGCACAGATGAACAGAAAGCAGAGCACCTTCCCAAAATCACCAGCGGGGAGATCTGGTGGTGTCAGGGTTACAGTGAACCAGGCTCTGGATCGGATCTCGCGAGTCTCAGGACGTCCGCTGTAGAAGACGGTGACGACTTCATCGTGAACGGCCAGAAGATCTGGACGTCGGGTGCCAACCATGCGGACTGGATGTTCTGCCTGGTGCGCACCGATCCCGATGCGCCGAAACACGAGGGGATCAGCTTTGTACTCTTCGACATGACAACACCCGGTGTGACGGTAAAGCCGATACTCCTCATCAGCGGCGCCTCACCATTCTGCGAGACGTTCCTCGACAACGTGCGCGTGCCCAGGAAAAACCTCGTTCACGAACTCAACAAAGGGTGGACGGTTGGCAAGCGCCTTCTGCAGTACGAGCGTTCATCGATAGGCGGTATCGGCGGTGGCCAGAAGACCAAGAGCCTCGAGGAATATGCTCTGGAGTACCTGGGAAGGGATGCGGGCGGACGTATCGCTGATCCGGCTGCTCGCGGCAATGTCGTCAGTCATCGCATCAACGACCGGGCGTTTGCACTCACGATGAAGCGCAGCGTCCAGGAGTCGGAGACGGGTCGTGCACCGGGTGCGCTGTCCTCCATGTTCAAGTACTACGGAACCGAGCAGAATAAAAACAAGTATGAGCTTCTGCTTGACGTGCTTGGCACCCAGGCTCTCGGCTGGGCAGGTGAGACGTTCGAGCCGGACGAGCTCACGACTACCCGGGCATGGTTACGTTCGAAAGCGAACTCCATTGAGGGTGGCACCTCTGAAGTGCAGCTCAATATCATTGCCAAGCGGATACTGGGGTTGCCTGATTAGTAGCAATTGCGGCTGCAGAGGGTGTCGCATAACTGATCAACTTGCCCCGTTTAATCAATCGCGGCTGAAGCCGCTCCTACAAAGATAGAGAGATTTTGCTACCTTTGTAGGAGCGGCTTTAGCCGCGATTCCATGGAAACTGGCCACCTGCAACCGTTCGCTAAGTACTTAGTGTTGGGTTGTTGCGTTATTTCGTCTCTCCCCGCAGTCTGTACCTTTTTGTCAAGTGGGACACGGTATGAATGCAGCACAGTCACCGGACTTCGATGCGATTGTCGTGGGTGCAGGAATTGCCGGCCTGTACCAGGTGTATCGTCTGCGGGAACAGGGCATGAATGTACAGGGCATTGAAGCTGCTCCGGCTGTTGGCGGCACCTGGTACTGGAATTGTTATCCGGGAGCGCGCGTCGATTCGCAGTCTCACGTTTACCAGTACTGGTTCTCGGACGAGATGATTGAAGAGTGGGACTGGGGGGAGCGTTTCCCGGCTCAGCCAGAGACGGAAGCGTACCTCAATTTCTTTGCGGACAAGTTCGATCTCAAGAAGGACTTCCGCTTCAACACACGCGTTACGTCAGCCGATTGGGATGAGACAGCTCATGTCTGGCGCATCGGGACGGACAGTGGTGAAGACCTCACGGCGAAATATCTCGTCACGTGCGCGGGAATGTTATCCGTTCCCAAGATACCCGAGTTTCCTGGATCAGAGGATTTCAAAGGTGTGATCGTGCACACCGCTCGTTACCCACGAGAGGGGATTGATCTTGCGGGTAAGAAGGTGGGTGTCATCGGTTGCGGTGCAACCGGAATCCAGGTGATACAGACGATCGCAACCGAAGTCGGGAAACTGACGGTTTTTCAGCGCACCCCCTCCTATGGGGTGGCGATGAACAATCATGCACTGGACGATGAGGAGCGTGCCCACTGGCGTGCCGAAGTCCCGGAGCTGCGCAAACGCATCAACGAGACAATGACGGGTTTTGCGTTCGATTTTGACAATGGCTCATGGCACGACCACACCTCCGAAGAGCGCACCGAGATCCTCGACCGGTTGTGGGAGGATGGCTCGTTGGCAATGTGGGTGGGTTCTTTTCCCGAGGTGTTCTACGACCAGGACGTCAACGATGAGATGTCGGACTACGTACGCGCGAAGATACGGGCACGGGTGGATGATCCGAATGTGGCGGAATTGCTGACTCCGAAAGACGTCGGATTCGGCACTTACCGGGTGCCGCTCGAAAGCAACTTCTATGAAGCGTTCAACCGTAGCAACGTAGAACTGGTCGATCTTCTTGAGGCGCCGATCGAACGCTTGTCAGAGCAGGGAATCGTGTTGGAGGGTGGTCGGGAGTTCGAACTCGACGTCATTATCCTCGCCACGGGTTTCGATGCCGGGACCGGAGCCCTGACGCAGATGAATATCCATGGCAGGGAAGGGCACGCCCTTACCCGTGAATGGGGTGAGGACATACGTTCAACCCTGGGACTGCAGGTACATGGGTATCCGAACCTCTTCACGGTTGCTGGACCACTTGCGCCGTCCACTGCTTTCTGCAACATGACCACGTGTCTGCAGCAGCAGGTGGATTGGATAACCGAATGTATCGCCTGGGTTGAAACGAACGGGAAAGAAGCCATCGAGCCCACGCGGGAGAAGCAGGACGCTTGGGTTGCGCACCATGACGAGGTCACGCAGGAGACCCTCGTTGTGAAAACGAGCTCCTGGTACACCGGCGCCAACATTGAAGGCAAACCCACCTCACGCCTCCTGTCCTACCTGGGGGCGGCAACCTACAAGGAAGCGTGCGACGAGATTGCTGCCAGTGGGTACGAGGGGTTCTCGGTGTCCTAATCACCCGACGGCCGGGCCTCAGGGGAGTCAATGAGTTTCACTGATCAGCACTACCGCTGGGTGGTTGTGCTCTACAGCCTTGTCATCCAGGCGGTCAGCGTCGGTGTGCTGGTGTACTGCTTTGCGCTTTTTTCGCTTCCCTGGATAGATGAATTTGCTGCCAGTCGGCGTGATGTGATGATCACGATATCGGTCTACCAGATTGGTATGGGCGTTTTGAGTCCACTGGTGGGCAGGGCGATGGACCGCTTTGACATGCGGTTTATGGTGCTGGGAGGCGCATTCTTCCTGACCATTGGTCTCTATGTTGTGCAGTTTGCCACGGCGCTCTGGCAGATCTGGTTGGTGTACGCAACGATTCTGCCCCTTTCGACGGCATTAATGGGGACACTCGCTGCTCAGACGCTGATTGCAAAGTGGTTTGTAACGGAACGCGGTCTTGCCATGGGTATCTCCGCGATGGGTACCAATGTTGGAGGAATTATCTTCCCGTTACTCGTTGCGGGAATGCTGGTGGACATTGGGTGGCGGGATACGCTGGTGTACCTGGCAATAGGCTGTTTCATGGTAGTTGCGCCGCTGACGTGGGTGGTCCTGAAGCGTTCGCCGCCGTTGATCGAGCTCAACACAGGCGCTGGGGCAGGTACTGCTCACCAGCGTGAATGGACAACCCGGGAAATATTAACCACGTCGCTTTTCTGGCTGCCATTTCTCTCATTGGCCCCTCTCAACATGGGATTTGGCGCCCTGCAGTTCAATCTGGGGGTTTTCGCCCGCGATGTGGGTGCCAGCGATGAATCCGCGGCTATCCTCATTGCTGTGAGCGCTGTTGGCATGGTTATGGGTAAACTCTTCTGCGGCAGCATGGGTGACCGGCTCGATCACCGCTATATCTACTGGCTCGCGAATGCTGTGATGATGATTGCACTCTGCCTCATGTTGATGGTTGAGACGTTTACGGGCCTCCTTGTTGCGACGTTATTCATGGGCCTGGCAGGCGGTGGCATCCTGCCGATGATGGGTGTGATCTTCAGCGCACGTTTCGGGGCGGCATCATTCGGCCGTGTGATGGGTTTTGTGATGCTGAACGTCATGTTTGGCGCCCTGGCACCAGTCATCGCCGGGTGGGTATACGACGTAACGGGGAGCTACGATCTCACGTTCTGGGGATTGCTGGTGATTACGGTGCCAGCAATGGTGGCGATGATCAGATTACCCCAGCCTGCTACTGACCCTTGATCGCCGCGGCTGCTGCGCGATCCGCCTCGTGACGGCGCTTCATGGCTGCGATGTTTTCCGGGTCCAGATGAGTGATGCTCATGAAATCATCCTGCCATGATTCATCTTCAGACCACACCTGATCCGACACAAGCGTGGTGCGTGGTTCAGTTGCTGTGTCGAATAGCGACAGCGCACCCGCGACGGTTGCTCTCTGTGAGATTTGATCATGAGGCTTTCCTGCGGAATGTCCCAGCGGAAAATCGCTCCAGAAATAGCGGGGTACACCCGCATGTTCGACGATATCCCTGGCGCACCCCATGATGACTGTGGGGATACCATGTTCTTCCAGGTAACGTGCGATCAGACTGACCGACTGATGACAGACGGGTCAGGTAGGAACCAGCAGGGCCACATCCGCACCGAGGCGTTCACAGTGTGCAAACGCGTCTGGTGCGTCCTGCTCAGTGGTTATCCGCTGGCTGCGGTTGGTAGGGATACCGATGAGTTCCTGCGCAAGCTCACCGATCACACCCTGCTGTCGAAGAGCCTGCAACATGCCAACCGGCAGCCAGGTATTCGGGTCATCCGCCTTACAGTGGGCGCGATCGTAGCCAATATGGGAAATCCTGAGATCGGGCACTGGTTCAAGCGGTGCAGTGAATACTTCAAAAAACTTGGCTTTGGCGTTGTATGCCGCCCCCGGTCCCTGGTCGCCAAGGTCCGGTTGGAAAGGCGCCGCTGTGGATAGCAGTGCCAGACGGCTTTGTCCGAGGGGTTTAACCGGCGTTGCAAAAGGGACTTCCTCGAAGTGTGCCCAGTTGTAGGGTGGGTAGCCCTGCGCGCCGTAGTAAGCCTTTGTTCTTTCGAGGTATTTGATCATGTGGTGAGTGTGCGCTTGTTGTGACGCTTCAGCAACCGCGCTATGTTTGGGTCTCTGGTATGGGAGGGTGACATGAAAAATCTGCGCTATTTGGCTGTGGCTTGCCTGATGGCCGGTACAGCCCACGCACATGACGAACCCCTTGACCTCGACGGCTTCATGCAGGCGTTCGGCTGGGATTTCAAGTCGGCGGAGATTCGCACCGAGAAGGTGACGGATGGGTTGTATGTGCTGTTCGGGATAGGTGGCAACATCGGGGTCAGCGTAGGCCCGCAGGGTGTGCTCATCGTCGATGATCAGTTTCCGCAGATGATTCCCAAGGTAGGAGATGCGATCCGGGCCATTGGGGGTGGGGCGGTGGATTTTGCCATCAACACGCACTGGCACTTCGACCACGCTGACGGAAACCTGGCGCTTGGTCCCGGGGGCACGTGGCTGGTGAGCCAGGCGAACTCGCGCGAAATGATGCTGGACGATCACATCATCAATCTCGTTGCCATGCAGTACAAACAGGAGGCCTACCCACAATCAGCTCTGCCCGTCATTACCTATGACGACACGATGCAGTTTCACTTCAACGGCCAGGAGATTGATCTCGTGCACGCGGGTCCCGCGCATACAACGGGAGATACTGCCGTCATTTTCAGGGGTGACAATGCTGTACATTTAGGAGATGTCTTCAATCGGGGTTACCCGTTCATTGATGCGGACAACGGCGGAGACCTGTCCGGCATGATTGCGTTTTGTAAAGCGGTGCTTGGATTGATTGACAGAGACACTGTGGTCATCCCCGGTCATGGCGAAATCTCCGACTATGACGGGTTGCAGCACTACATCGTCATGCTCGAGGAGATGAAAGCCGTTATCGGTAGAATGATCAGGGATGGCCGGTCTCTGGGAGACGTGATTGCTGCCAAACCCACTGCAAAGTACGACCCGGAGTTTGGCGACCCTTTCAACTTCGTCAACCGGGCGTACACCAGTCTTAAACGCGAAATGGAGTAAACCTCATCACTAGTTCACTCGTCTGCAATCCTGCAGGGGCGGCGCCTGTGCGCCGCCCAAACTCGGTGCGCCGAACATCCACGCTCGATACCACATGGCCCGAAGGCTGGGAAGGACCGATGCGTATGGAAGGTGTGTGCCGTGATCTGAAAACGGGCCCGGTACTCGACGGACACGAGACGGTCCGGGAAGACAGGGTGGTGGCGCACCTGGGACAGGATCGTGTAATTCAGCAGATTGCCGGTGATCGAATAGATCTCAAAGACCTTGTCGGCGCCCGTGGCGGAGGTCACCTGCGAGGGGTACTCGATGAGAAGATCCATGAGGAGCGGGTGGATGGCACACCGCTTTATCTGCTCCTGGACGATATTTCCGGGGCAAGTCTCGTATCCGGTTGGGCCTGGTCGAGATGGATTGAACCCGGGATGGAAGCAATGATGTCGGACGGTTTCGAAGAACACCGGCACACCATGGAGAACATCTGTCATGGCTTTGCGACAGGATCCAGTGCCCTCGCTGCCGAGGCACCACCGGACAACAATCCTCAGGTGGTAGAGCTTGCCAATCCGCAGGATGCTGCAAGCTGGCACGAGATCCCTGCAAGTGATGGTGTCAATTTCCGGCGGGCACGACGTATCGATGTGTGGCGCGACGAGGGCATTCTCATGATAGAAGTGGGATTTCAGGACAGCGCCCGGGATCCGGAGTTGGGGCGGGTGGCCATCCACGAATACGTGGTGCACGCCAGGGCTGACATGGCCAGCGAAGAGCTAGTCGAGATATCAGCAACTCCCCATGTTCTGCCGTTCCCTGAATGCCCGGGAGCTGTGAACAATATTCAGTTGATGCTGGGAACGCCGATGCGAGAGATGCGTCTGCGTGTGATTGATGTGTTGCCGGGGGTTAAAGGCTGTACGCATCTCAACGATGTAATGCGAGGGTTAGCGGAAGCGCCGGTGCTGGCCAGCTATCTATAAAGGCTTATAAAGATGCAACGACCGGAAGGACCTCTTCGTTGAAAAGACTGTCCCGTGCATCGAAGTGAAGCATCTCTACGCCTAGGTCCCGGTAGAGTTTCAGGCGTTCGAGGATTGTTTCCGGCGAGCCGATGAGGCGCGCTGCATAACCTTCATTGGTGTCCAGCATCGACAGTGGATCGTTGTGTTCACTCCACATGCCCTGCGCACCTTCGCTCAAGATTTCCTGGCGCTGGCCTGCAAGTTTCGGGTCGATACGGGCAAGTCGGGCATCAATTTCCGCCCAGGCGTCTTCGTCCGTTGCCCGACAGAGGGGAGCCGCGTACATCGCAAAGCGAACCGTTCGCCCGGTTGTTGCGCACGCTTTGCGAACACGGCTGATTACTTCTTCGATGCGCTCAGGCTGGCCGCCGTTCATGAACATCCAGTCACTGTATTGTGATGCCATCTGTATCGCGGCATCGCTCTGGCCACCCTGGTAGACGTTGAGCGAACCGATTGGTCTGGGTTCAAGCTCCAGCGTGTCGGCTGAGTAATAGATGCCGTCATAGCTGAATGGCCGTGTCTCCCACGCGCCGCGCAGCACTTCGATGAATTCGGCTGATCGACTGTAGCGCTCATCGTGTGTCAGTTTGTCAATGCCGTACATGTCGAATTCTCGCATGTTCCAGCCACTCGTCACGTTGATGGCCCAGCGGCCATTCGTGAGGCGATCGATTGTGGCGCCCCACTTGGCGATAGCGGTTGGTTGAAAGAATCCGGGATGGATGGCTGTGATGAGGTTGAGCTTCTCAGTGATGCTGGCAAACCAGGTGGTCATCGCAAGGCAGTCGAGTGAAGAACCTTCTGTTGCCGCACCGTCTCCCCACCAGCGCTGAGCGATGAGCAGGTGAGTCAGGCCCAGTGCTTCGTAGCGCCCGACAATGTCGGTAACGATGGAGCGCAACTCAACCGTCGGCGGAAATTCCGGCGGGCCATCCGCACGGTCGACAACTTGTGTGCCACGAAAGGTCGTTGGTGCCCAGGTACACGTCTGCATATCCAGATGTTACCAGTTAAACTTCTTATCAGAGTACGGGAGGCGAATGAAGGGTCTAACAGGAAAAACGGCGGTGATCACCGGCGCTGGTAGCGGGCTGGGGTGTGGCATGGCGCAGCGTATGGCGGAAGAGGGTGTCAGGGTCGCCGTTGTGGACATCAACCTTGCCGGGGCAGAAGAGACAGTACGCGAGATTACAGAGGCCGGCGGGGAAGCCCGGGCATTCGAGCTCGACATTACAGATTACAGCGCTGCTGTGAGCTGTATTGAGTCGGTTGAAGCTGGTCTTGGAAGTGTCGATATCCTGGTCAACAACGCGGGATGGGATGCGGCCATGCCTTTCCTCGACACGGATCCCGATCTCTGGAAGAAGATCATCGACATCAATCTCTACGGACCGCTCAATTTGCAGCACATCCTGGTCCCGAAAATGCTCGAGCATGACGGTGGCAAAATCATCAATATCGCATCTGATGCGGGTCGGGTGGGGTCATCGGGAGAAGCTGTGTATTCGGCGTGCAAAGGTGGTGTGATTGCGTTCTCGAAGACCCTGGCGCGGGAACTGGGGCGCAAAGGCATTATCGTGAATACGGTCTGTCCCGGCCCTTCGGATACGCCATTGTTTGCTGATTTCGCGGGAGAAGGCGAGGCAGGGAAAAAACTACGTGCCAGCCTGGAGCGCTCGATACCCCTCCGCCGGTTGGGGACTGCTGACGATATTGCCGGGATTGTGACCTTCCTCGCCAGCAGCGAAGCGGATTTCATCATCGGCCAGACGATCAGCGTCTCCGGCGGGCTGACCATGCATGGCTGATCAGAACATTCCGCCAGACCTCGCTGAGGTGCTGAACCAGGACAGCGGCATATTCGATGTGTTTGGTATGTCGGTCGATTCAGCAGAGGATGGCGTTTGCAGGCTGAGATGCGTGGTCCCTGACACGCTCGTCAATGCCGGTGGCTTTGCCCATGGATCGATCGCCTTTTCTCTCATGGACACCGCTGCGGCTTACGCCATACGCTCCCTTGGTACCCGTGGAGTGACTTCCAACGCTAACGTGACGTATGTGCGCGGGGGACAGGGCGGGTCGAAGATGCACGCTCGGGTAGAGGTCATCAGCCGGACACGCCGGGTTGCGAGCTTGCGAGGTGAAGTGTACGTCGAAGAAGACGGAGAAGACTTTTTAGCCGCACATGGTTCGTTTGTCTTCCAGCTCCGAGCAGATTAAGAATCGCGGCTAAAGCCGCTCCTACAGAGGTAGGGAGTTTGCTCTGTAGGAGC
>JANQFF010000471.1 GCA_028277965.1 Pseudomonadales bacterium | reverse complement strand
AGGGGTTTCCACTTCGGACAGTTGCAGGACCTCCGGTGGACCGTATGTTGTGTATGTGATCGCTTTCACCTGGCAATCGATCATATAGGTGTCATACCCTGTCTGGCGATGATAGCGACGACAAAACAGGTAGAAAGATTTCAGCGCGACGGCTTTGTGGTGGTCGGGGGACTACTGGATGAAGAAGAACTCAGTCGCTACGGTCGTGCAGTGAGAGCTGCGGTAGCGGAGCGTAAGCGCGATGACCGTCGTGCCGTTCATGACAAAACCCGGTACGAACAATCCTTCATGCAGTGCATGAACTTGTGGGAGGACTTTCCCGAGGTTCGTGGCCTCACTTTTCATCAACGTATCGGACAGGTGGCTGCGGAACTCCTGGGTGTGGAGGCGATCCGCCTGTGGCACGACCAGGCGCTTTTCAAGGAAGCCGGTGGCCGTGAAACCGACCTTCATCAGGATCAGGCGTACTGGGCGATGGCTGAAACCGATACGATCACCGCCTGGATACCGTTTGCTGGATCAACTCACGAAAACGGGTGTATGGGTTATATCCCCGGCTCGCACCTGAATGGTGTTCGCAGGTTTGTCGACATTTTTCGTGGCGATGACGATGACGTGGAAAACCAGTCCCGCGATCTGAAAACAAACCGCGTGATCTATGTTGAGGTGCCTCCGGGTGCCGTCGCTTTTCATCACGGGCTGACCGCACACGAGGCCAAAGCCAATACGTCACAGGACATGCGTGAAGTCCATACCATGATCTTCTTTCGAGACGGGATTACGCGCGCCACGGAGGGTCGTCACTACGCTGTGGATAGGGCCGGTATTGAACCCGGCGAACCCATTGCAAGTGATGTCACGCCTGTTGTCTGGCCACGTGGGGATTTACCTGAACCACCAGCGCCGATAGAAGGCCTTTCAGACGCACTGAAATCTTCAGGCGCATTCCCACGCAACAGTCGTTAGGAGCCATTGTGGAACACAACGTCATTCCGGGAACGAACCTGAACGTATCGGTGGTTGGCCTCGGGTGTAACAACTTCGGCATGCGCTGTGACGAAGAGCGTAGTCGTGAAGTCATAAGCGCGGCGCTCGATTCCGGGATCAATTTCTTTGACACAGCGGACGTTTACGGCGGCAGGGGTCGCTCGGAAGAGATTCTCGGCGAAGCGCTCAAGGGTATAGACCGCTCCGATGTTCTGATTGCCACCAAGTTTGCTATGCCGATGTCTGATGACGGCAGTTTGCAGGGCGCTTCGGCGACATACATTGTCAAAGCGGTCGAAGACAGTCTGCGACGGCTGCAGACGGACTATATCGATCTGTACCAGCAACATGCCCCGGACGCCGATACCCCGATCGATGAAACGTTGCGTGCATTGGATGATCTCGTGAGACATGGCAAGGTACGCTACATCGGTAACTCGAATTTTTCTGGCTGGCAAATTGCAGACGCCGACTGGACGGCACGCTCCGGAGACCTGCAGCGTTTTGTGACCGCACAAAACCGGTACAGCCTGCTGGAGAGACGTATAGAACGGGAGGTCATCCCCGCCTGCGAGCGGTTTGATCTGGCACTGCTGCCGTACTTTCCGCTGGCAAGTGGCATGTTGACGGGTAAATACACCCGGGGAGAAGCTGCACCTGAAGGCACGCGTATGGCGAACTTCGGCGCCCGGGCCGAGCGTGCTATGTCAGATGAGAATTTTGACAAGGTGGAACGTCTGGCCACCTATGCACAGGAAGCGGGGCACACGCTGCTCGAACTCGCGATGAGCTGGCTGGCTTGTCAGCCTACCGTACCGAGTGTGATTGCGGGGGCGACATCCGCTGAGCAGGTTAAGGCGAACGCCGACGCGGCAAGTTGGCAGCTCAGTGACGAGGAATTGGACGAAATCAGGAAGCTGTAAGAATCGCGGCTAAAGCCGCTCCTACAGAGGTAGCCTGATTTCTCTGTAGGAGCGGCTTTAACCGCGATTCTTCGCCTTGGTTTGTTTTCACGGCATCCTTGCCGGATTCTTAAGTGAGACGATCCTTCAACTTGTAATACGCAATCGACGGCGCCAGAAACCAGGGATTACCCGAGTACAGCGGGCGGGTCGAAAAGTTGATTTCACTGAAGACTGACCTCGCGTCTTTGTCGCCCGCAATCTTCCGACCCATCAGCGAACCACAATAGCCCGCAAGTCCCACACCGGATCCGCAATACCCCATCGCAAAGTGCATGCCGTCGATCTCACCCACGTGCGGAAGCTCGTCGAACGTGTAAGCGACAAATCCCATCCAGGAGTGGGAAATCCGGGCGTCAGACAATTGCGGGAATAGTTTCAGCATTTCTTCGCGGAGGCGGGGTGCAGAAACGGCAGGATCGGTCTCCTTGAGGGCGACTCGCCCGCCGAACACCATGCGCCGGCGGTCGGGTGAAAGGCGATAGTAGAAAACGACCTTGCGACTGTCGCTCATCACACGGTTGTGTGGAGAGAGTTCGGCAGCGAGATCTTCGTCCAGCGGTTCGGTGGCGATGATGTAGCTGCCAATGGGAATGACCCGTCTGCGTAGCCAGCCGGTTGCAGACCCTGTGTAGCCGTTGGTGGCAATTGCGACTTGTCGGACGTTGACGACACCTCTCGGGGTATGAACCCTGAATCCGTTACCGTTCCTTTCGATCCGTTCAACAGCGCAATCCCCAACTGCAGTTGCACCTGCCTCAATGGTCCGGGCCAGCAGCCCCTGATGGTAGCGTCCCGGATCGAGGGCGGCATGGTCAGGGTAGACGGTGCCCCCGTGGTAAAAGTCGGATCCTATTTCACTGCGTTGGTCCGAACGCGGAACCATATGCCAGGGGAAGGCGACTTCGCTGGGTAGCGTCTCGAGGGACTTTGCAGTGGCTTCGTAGATCTTCGGGCTGTGTGCGCCTGAGAAACGTCCACACCGTTCCCAGTTGCAGTCGATGTTCTCGGAAGCAATAAATGCTTCCGTGAAACTCATGGACTCGATGCCTTCCCGCAGGAGTTGGATCGCCGTTGCGCGACCGTAGCGTTTCTCAAGGTGCGGGAAGCTGCCTTTAATACTTGGGGATACCTGGCCGCCGTTGCGGCTGCTGCAGCCGAACCCCAGGACATCGGCATCGAGAACCAGTGTGCTCAATCCCGCGCGTGCGGTCTGCAGAGCGGTGTGGAGCCCGGTGTATCCAGCTCCAACGATAGCAACATCGATATGGTCAGGTAGCACCTCGTCGGATGGCTCGGGGCGTGGTGCTGCCTTCCACCAGAAGGGTTCGGCTTTGTAATCGTCTGTATACATTCAGGCTGAGAACGTCTGGCTCCCTGGTGGAGATTACTCCGGTACAAGACAGTCTGCACACTGACTTGCTACTCTCTCAGCATGAACAAGAGACTAGAAACCGGGCTGCTTTCACTTGGCGACCTGTTACCGGACCCTGACACGGGACATTGCCGAACCGAATCGGAGCGCCACCGGACACTTGTCGACCAGGCAATACTTGCGGAAGAGTTGGGGATCGACGCCATCCACCTCGGTGAACACCACGGCAGCAGTTATCAGCTTTCAGCTCCTGCTGTGGTGTTGGCAGCGATTGGGGAACGCACTGAACATCTCACGCTCTCCACCGGCGTGACTCTGGTTGCCAATCTGGATCCTTTTCGTGTCGCAGAAGATTACGCAACGCTGGATGTGTTGTCCCGGGGTCGAGCTGAAATCGTGGCGGGTCGTGGCAGTTTCTTTGCAAGAACGTTCGAGATATTTGGGCAGGATCCGGGTCAGAGCCGGGAACTCTACAACGACCATATTGAGCTTCTGCTGAAACTTCTTCGCGAAGAAAACGTGCATGCAGATGGCTTACGGCCGCTTGCGGGGGAAACGAGCCGGCCGCGGCCCTATGGAGATCTCACAGTCTGGATAGGAGGCGGAAGTTCAGAATCGAGTGTGGATCTTGCTTCCAGACTCGGCTGTCCGTTGATGTTGCCGAGTGTGTTTGCGCCGCCCCAGGCGTTTGGGCCGATGGTGGACAGGTACCGTGAGGGCTGGGCTGAGGCGGGTCATCCGGGAGAACCGGTGGTGGGTGCCTGCTGCCATACACATGTAGCGCAGGATTCCCAGGAAGCGCGGAAGCGTTTCAGGGTCTGGTACGAGAACTACTGGACCTGGGTTCAGGAACTCATCAAAAGTTACACCCCGCATGCGCAGACGCTGCCTTTCGACTACGAGGCGATGATTACCGGTCCAGCGGTGGTGGGCAGTCCCCAGGAAGTAACCGACCGGATCAATGGTGTACAGGAATCACTGGGTCTGAACCGCTTGATTTTCATGTTCGACCTCGGGGGAATTCCCGACAACGTGTTGTTTCCTTCAATTGAGCTGTTCGGTAGGGAAGTAGTCGCGAATATTTGAAAAATCGCGGCTGAAGCCGCTCCTACAGCGGTCGCTGGCTCTGTAGGAGC
>JANQFF010000470.1 GCA_028277965.1 Pseudomonadales bacterium | reverse complement strand
ATATGGGCCCACTTCACACCATCGTCGATGAAGCGTTTCAGGAAACAGGCTGCCGTTACGCTCCCTGCCTCACGTCCTCCCACGTTTGCAACGTCGGCGAAATTACTACGCAACGCGGTCTGGTACTCGTCCCAGAGAGGCATCCGCCAGGCACGGTCACCGGAAGAATCCCCGGCTTCCAGAAGCGATTCCGCGAGGCCGTCATCGTTAGAGTATAAAGCGCTTGCGTGAGAACCCAGTGCAATGATGCAGGCACCGGTCAGTGTGGCAACGTCAACAATCGCCTGGGGTTTGAAAGTTTGTGCGTGTGTTAACGCGTCGCAAAGCACAAGTCGCCCCTCCGCGTCGGTGTTGAGGATTTCGACCGTCTTCCCGGAAGAGGTTGTGACGATGTCTGCAGGTCGTGTGGCTCTCCCGCTTGGCATGTTCTCCGCCGCTGCGACGATGGCGACGAGATTGATCGGCAGTTGTGCTTCGATCACCGCCTTGGCAACACCCAGAACGGCTGCTGCCCCACACATATCAAACTTCATCTCGTCCATCGCTGCGGGCGGCTTCAGGGAAATACCCCCGGTATCGAATGTGATCCCTTTGCCGACGAGACTGAAGGGTGCGTCACTTTTGCGACCACCTTTGTAGTGGACGATGATCATCTGCCCCGGGGTGTCACTGCCTTTGCTGACGGCAAGGAAAGCGCCCATGTTGAGACTCTCCATCTTCTTTTCGTCCAGGTTCGTCACGCTGACATTTGGTCCCCGGAGCTTGCGAGCTTCCTTCAGAAGATAGTTGGGGTTGCAGACGTTTGGCGGTTCGTTGCCGAGGTCCCTGGCCAGCTTGAGCCCCTGGTCAAGAGCGTTACCAAGCTGAACGGATTTTCCGGCGTTACTTCGGGATTTAACAAGAAAGCGAACTGAACGCAAATCGGGGGCCGACCCGGGAGACGATTTGTGTTTCGAATACCGGTAAGCCTCGTCGCTGAGAGCCGTCATCGCCGTTTGCAGTTTCCAGGCTGTTTTCGCGCGGCTGACTTTGATCTTCTCCAGGTGAAATACGGCTTGCCTGGCGGGAATTGCTACAGCGCTCTTTGCAGCGCCTGTACAGAGCTTCCGGAAGCTCTCTTCCGACAGGGTATCGTCGGCACCGCCCAGCACCAGCAGGCGTGCGACATTGCCCGGGAGTTGAACGACCAGATTGTTCTCGAGCTTGTCCTTGAAATCTCCGATTGCTCGGGAAAAGATGTCGCGCGCGCCTAACTGGTTCGCCAGGGTTCTGGCTGTTTTGAGGCTGGTGACCAGGCACGGTGTTTTTATGCTGGTTGCATCTCCGGCGGTTAGGCTATATTTCATGCAGGCGGGCTCTCTTTGACAAACGCGCATTCTAGTTTAATTCAGACGTTTTTGAATCGGGATTCGTGTCGATTCCCGGAGGAGAGGTTTTGTCTTTAGCTGCCCGCTATGTGAACCGTGAGTTGCTGGCCGTGTTTCTGGTGACACTTGTCATGCTGCTGCTGGTTGCCGTTGGTGGTCGTTTTATCGGGTACCTTCAGGAAGCGGCCATGGGGAAGTTCACGGGTCTTACGGTTGTCACGCTCGTTGGTCTGCGCCTGCCTGAGTTCATCCAGATTGTCGCACCGTTTGCGGTCTACATAGCGATCCTTCTCACGCTCGGGCGTCTGCATGCAGACCGGGAGATGGTTGTCCTCCAGGGAGCGGGGACGGGCACCGGACGATTGCTGCGGTGGGTTGGTTTCACCCTTTCCATCGTGACACTGGCTGTGGCAGCTTTGACACTCTTCCTGACGCCACTGAGTCAGACAGCCTTGCTCGAATTCATGACAAAGCTACGCTCCGTTTCCGAGTTTGAAACGCTCAATGCGGGCACGTTCCATATCTACGACCGGGGCAACCGGGTCACTTACAGTGAGAGCATGTCCGACGATCGAAGGGTCCTGCATGAGGTGTTCATCTCCCAGCGGCTTGAGGACGGACGACAGGTCACTGTCTGGGCTGAAAGGGGTACACAAACAATCGATCCGGAGAGTCAGGCTCACTATCTCGTTCTCACAAATGGCCGTCGCTATGAAGGTGTACCGGGGGATCCCGGCTTTCGCATCATGGAGTTTTCGGAACTTAATCAGAAACTGGAAGTTCTGCAGAAAGGGAATGATGACCTGGCGCTCGAGGCTCAACCGCTTCTGACGTTGGGAGGCAATGCGCGGGAAGTGGCTGAGCTCCACTGGCGGATAGGGCTTCCGTTGTTCTGCGTTGTCGGTGGATTGATTGCCGTAGGGATTTCCAGGGTAAAACCCCGTCAGGGACGTTTTGCCCGGGTTGTACCGGGCATGCTGATTATGCTGCTCTACTACATGACGCTTCTCATCAACAAGAGTGCAGTGGCTGAAGAGCAGTTGCCGTCGTTGCTCGGTCTGTGGCCGGCTCACGTGCTCTTCGGCGGGATAGCGGGCTGGCTTCTACTGGACGTTGGTAAACCTGTAAGAAGTTGAAGAATCGCGGCTGAAGCCGCTCCTACAGAGATAGATAGAGGCGAGGAGATTTCGCTACCTCTGTAGGAGC
>JANQFF010000419.1 GCA_028277965.1 Pseudomonadales bacterium | reverse complement strand
CCGATACCCTGGAGAAGATAGCCGAGCCCGTCGATCGGCCCCGTCCCGCCGAGTGGACTGCGATCAAGCGACCAGCCGCGTCGGGCCCCCTGACTAGGTGTATCCGCCGCCAGAATTTCAGCAAGTCTGCTGGTATCGAGGGATTCGTATGCAGACTCGAGACGCTCACCAATTTCTGTGGCCAGAACTCCCGTGCAAATCAGACAGCCTGCAACGCCAGGGCCCGCTATTGACCATCGCCTCATAATTTTGACTCGAGTTCTTGAAACACGACCCGGATTGTAGAACAATCCTGTTATACAGTGAATGGGCCACACAAATGATTGTTTCGCACCTCGAGGATGCAGAGGTCCGCTCGGCATCTGCGCACAGACCTGGTGGAATTCGTCTGACTTCGCTGCTGCGCGGCACGGAGAATAGTCCCGATAATTTCGATCTGATGATCGTCGACACGGGTGCTGAGTACTACACGCCCCGCCATCGCCACAACTTCGATCAGATCAGAGTCATGCTGTCCGGCAGCTTTGAATGGGAAACAGACTCGGTACAGGATGAAGGTACCGTTGGCTATTTCACGGAGGGCACGCCATACAAACAACAGGGGATCAACGACACCCGTACGCTGATACTGCAGGTGGCAGGCGCGAGCGGTGAAGGATATATGAGCTACGCGCAATTGCAGTCCGCGATTAAGGAACTGCAGAAAACCGGCACATTCGAAGACGGGCTTTTCGTCTATGAGAGCGACGAGGGAAAGCGCAGGACGATGGATGGCCACCAGGCGGCGTGGGAAAAGACATTCGGACGGACGCTTGAGTATCCGCTACCCCGCGTCAATGGTCCGATCATTTTGAATCCGCAGCGCTACGAGTGGATTGGCACTAACGGGAACGGTTCGGTTAAGACGCGGATACTCGGTGTATTCAACGAACGTGGTCTTGAGCTCAGGCAAATAAAGCTGTCTGCAGGTGCAGGGTTACCGATCGACGCGTCGCAAAAACCGTTTCTCGTATATGTGTTATCCGGCAGTTGCCACGCGAATGGGCAGGCTCTGAGCTCTGGTAGCGCTG
>JANQFF010000405.1 GCA_028277965.1 Pseudomonadales bacterium | reverse complement strand
GGGACCCGCCATTACCTGCGAAGCCTGCCTTGCTACAGTCCCCGCAGCACTCGCGCTGAGCACCGAATAGGTTATTAGAGGTGCCTTTTAGCCGCGATTGTTGAGAAGCGTGAGCACCACTGCCGGAACTGATTCTGCGCGCAGGGTGAGTGGTCCGAGAGAAACACGCCGAAGACCGTGGTCAGAAAACAAGGTGTTTTCCGCGTCTGACCAGCCGCCCTCGGGTCCAACGATTATCCTCATGTTGTCTGTCTTCAGGTGTTCACTGAGCGGGTCTGCGTCAGCATCACAAACCACGACGGTGATATCCGGATCATCGACGATATCAGCCAGGTGGGAGAGATGAAGGTCGGGAACGTACATCCGTCCACATTGCTCACATGCGCCACGGATGACCTTTGTCCAATGCTCGAGCCTGTTTTCCCGCCGGCCTGCCTGAAGCTTTGCATTGCTGCGGTGCGCAGGAAAAACATGGATTGAATCGACGCCGAGTTCCGTAGCGAGCTGCAATGACCGATCCATCGCCTGGCCCTTCAACAATCCTAGCGCGAGTTCGCTTCTGTAAGGTCCGGGCTCCGCGACGGGCTTCGTCGCGATGATCCGGAGTTGGACGTTTCGTGGACTGGCGTCTCGTATCTCTGCGGTGAACCCGCTACCCCGGCCGTTAAAACAGTCGAGGATCTGACCAGGTTTTACGCGCATCACGCGTGCCAGGTAGTGTGACCGCTCGCTGTCGAGCGTGTACTCGAGACCCTCGGCAGGCTCACAGTCAATCAGAAAATGATGGGGCATCCGAGAGTCCGGAGCGTGGACGAGTCAGGCAGCCAGTCCGAGATTGGAGCAGATTCGTGTGCTCGCGCCCCAGCGGTTCAAGGTGTAGAAGTGTAAACCGGGGGCACCCATCCCCATCAGCGTTTCGCAGAGCCTGCTGACAACTTCGACCCCGAAATCCCGCAAGTCGTTTTCGTCGTGGATTTCTTCGATTTCGTAGCGTAGCCACCGCGGCACGTCTGCACCGACTTTGCCTGCAAAGCGGAACAGGGATTCAGCGTTGGTTATGGGCATGATCCCCGGATAGACCGGGATACTGATGCCGGCCTGTTCGCATCGGTTCATGAAGTTGTAGTAAGCCTCGGCGTTGTAGAAAAACTGCGTGATAGCACTATCAGCACCGGCCTCTACTTTGCTGCGGAAGAAATCAAAATCGCTTGTTGCTGACATCGCATCCGGGTGAACTTCCGGGTACGCAGCAACAATCAGATGAAAGCGATCACCGCTGTGCTGACGAATGAGCTTTACGAGCGCTTCAGCATTGTTGGAAAACTTGTTAGCCCCGAAACCGGAAGGTTGGTCTCCGCGGAGCGTGACAATCTGTTTGACGCCGGATTCAGCGTAAACGTCCAACAGAGGTTGAACGTCAGTAGGATCGTCGTTGCCCATGGACAGGTGAGGCACGGCTTCATGGCCAGCCTGCATCAGGGCCTGCACCGTCTGACGGGTGCCGTCGCGGGTGGAACCCCCCGCGCCGTACGTCACTGAAAAGAATTCGGGATTCAGGGTTTCCAGCTTTGCAGCGACCGTATCGACAAGCTTGTCCCGCCCTCCGTCATCACGGGGTGGGAAGAATTCGAAGGATATACGTGGTTCGTCTGTCATCTTTCGCCTGTCATCGGCTCACCGGTTATACGCTTGCAGCGAGGGCTTCCGCCTTGTCTGTGCGTTCCCACGTGAAACTGTCTTCAGTGCGTCCAAAATGTCCATATGCTGCAGTCGATTGGTATATAGGTCGTTTCAGATCAAGCATGGCGATCAGCCCGCGAGGACGCAAATCGAAATGTTCACGTATAAGTTGAATGATACTGTCATCTGAAATGGTGCCGGTGCCGAATGTCTCGACACTGATGGAGGTGGGTTCAGCAACGCCGATAGCGTAGCTCACCTGGATTTCGCATCGTTTGGCGAGCCCGGCTGCGACAATGTTCTTTGCGACGTAGCGGCCTGCGTAAGCAGCGCTTCGGTCTACCTTGGACGGATCCTTTCCAGAAAACGCGCCGCCTCCGTGACGTGCCATGCCGCCGTATGTATCAACGATAATCTTACGTCCCGTCAGTCCACAGTCACCAACCGGACCGCCAATTTCGAAGCGTCCGGTTGGGTTGATGTAAACCTTCGTTTCGTTCGACATCCAGTTGTCGGGGATCACGGGTTTGATGATCTCTTCGCGGACCGCTTCATGGATCTGTTCCTGGGTGACATCGGGGCTGTGCTGAGTGGAGAGCACCACGGCATCAATCGCGGTTGGTGTACCGTCGTTGTCGTACCTGAATGTCAGTTGGCTTTTTGCATCGGGCCGAAGGAAGGTCAGGTTGCTTCTTCGTTTCTCAGCCTGTTTTTCCACGAGACGGTGAGCATAGGTCAGAGGGGCCGGCATCAGAACGTCTGTTTCATCTGTGGCGTATCCGAACATCAGTCCCTGGTCACCCGCACCCTGTTCGTGATCTTCTGATTCGTCGACACCCATAGCGATATCCGAGGACTGGAGGCCAAGGGCATTCACGACAGTACAACTGCCAGCGTCGAAGCCTACCGCTTCGCTGTTGTACCCAATGTCAGCGATAGCTTTACGAACAACCTTGTCGACGTCTACATCGGCGCCCGTACGCACCTCACCAGCCACGACCACAATGCCGGTTTTGATGAGCGTCTCGCACGCAACGCGCGAGTCGGGATCCTGGGCCAGCATTGCGTCCAGAACTGCGTCAGATACCTGATCGGCTACCTTGTCAGGGTGACCTTCAGAAACAGACTCCGAGGTAAAAACAGAATAATCAGCCATTTTGCATCCACTATGAGTTTTTATTGATTCGCCATCCCGGCTGCGGAATGAGCGGCGGGCGGTTGCGTATTGTAGTAGATAGCGAGGTGCGAAAACATGAGATCGAGGTAGTTCTTGTCCCGATACGGGACAAACATGAGTCAGATCGATGATCGGGTTTGCAGCCCAGGGCCTAAGTAACGACAATAGCGCCGCTGCACGACCGAGGGGGTTAATGTCTACTAGAACTGAGCGAGCAAACGCGATCAGAGTACTGTCCATGGATGCTGTCCAGGCGGCCAATAGCGGCCACCCAGGGGCACCGATGGGATTGGCTGATGTCGGAGAGGTCCTGTGGCGGGACGTGCTCAAACACAATCCCTGCGACCCGGGCTGGACGGACCGGGACCGATTTGTGCTCTCCAACGGGCATGGCTCCATGCTGCTCTACAGTCTGCTGCACCTGACGGGTTATGAGGTGTCGCTGGACGATATCCGCAACTTCCGTCAGCTCGGCGCGATCACGGCTGGCCACCCTGAATACGGGGAATGTCCGGGCGTGGAAACGACAACCGGTCCGCTTGGACAGGGTCTTGCGAACGCGGTGGGCATGGCGCTGGCAGAGCTGAAGCTTGCAGCGGAATTCAATAGAGATGGGTTCCCCGTGGTCGATCACCGGACGTGGGTGATCGCGGGTGATGGGTGTCTCATGGAAGGTATCTCCCATGAAGCCGCTTCTCTCGCAGGCACGCTTGGTCTGGCTAAACTCATCTGTATCTACGACGACAACGGTATATCCATCGATGGCGATGTCGGCGAATGGTACAGCGAAGACGTGGGCGCACGTTTCGAATCGTATGGCTGGCGGGTCATCCGAAACGTAGATGGTCACGACGCGGATGAAGTTGAAAAGGCGCTTCGTGCTGCGATCGACAGTGACGGCCGGCCAACACTCGTCTGTTGCAGGACGACAATCGGATTTGGCTCACCCAATAAACAGGGAAAAGCCAGTGCCCACGGTGCCGCACTTGGCGTCGACGAGGTAGCGCTGGTTCGCAAGCAACTCAATTGGGGGGACGAGCCCTTTGACGTCCCTGATTCGATCAGAGCCGATTGGGATATGCGTGCCCGGGGATCTGAACTCCAGGAGTCCTGGCAGAGCCTCTTTGCCGGGTATCGCGAACGCTATCCGGATCTCGCAGCGGAGTATCTGCGGCGCATGAACGGTGAGTTGGCTGAGGGGTGGAACGACGCTGTGCGTGCACTCGCCGCATCAGAACAGGACACCCCCCAGGATCTCGCGACCAGGAAATCCTCACAGAAAGTGATTGGCGCCGTCGCGGAAGGTCTGCCGGAACTCTTCGGTGGGTCAGCAGATCTCACCAGCTCGAACCTCACATCCTGGGAGGGAGCCGGAGACAGTCAGCACATGAGCTACGGTGTGAGGGAGTTCGGCATGTCAGCGATAAGCAACGGCATGCTGCTGCACGGAGGTTTTCGACCGTTCACGGGAACGTTTCTCGTTTTCATGGAGTATGCACGGAACGCTGTCAGGCTCGCTGCTCTGATGGAGATTCCCAACATTTTTGTTTACACGCATGACTCGGTGGCGGTAGGGGAGGACGGTCCGACCCACCAGCCGATCGAGCAGCTCACGAACCTGAGAACGACACCAAACCTCGCGACCTGGCGCCCCTGCGATACGGTCGAGTCTGCCGTTGCCTGGGAGGAGGCAATTTCGAGCGCGACGCGACCGAGCGCGCTGATATTTACGCGTCAGAATACCCGTGGGCAGACCCGCTCCCGGCAGGCGTTCGAAGATATCCGTCGTGGCGGCTACATATTGCGCGACTGCGACGGAGAGCCGGAAATCATCTTGATCGCAACAGGGTCGGAAGTGGAGCTGGCGGTAGATACGCATGAGCAGCTCACCGGGCAGGGCCGGCAGGTACGTGTTGTTTCGATGCCCTGTGTGGAGCAGTTTCTCGACCAGGATGAGGCATATCGCGAAGCGGTATTGCCAGCAGGCGTTCGCCGGCGTGTTGCGATAGAGGCCGGACATCCGGACTACTGGTATCGCTTTGTTGGCCTGGACGGGGCGGTTGTCGGCATTGACCGATACGGTGTATCAGCACCCGGCGGTGAAGCGATGCGCACGCTCGGAATGACAGTTGAGAATGTGATCAACGTAACCCGCTCGGTGCTTGGCGGATAATTAGTTCTTGTCCCAAAAAGGGTCAAGAACTAAGCGAGGGCAGGAAGCCCGAGTCAAAAACCGTAGGTTTTTGGGAGGGTTACGAAGTAACCCGTTGGGAAGAAAAGGCCAGGACGGCCTTTTCTGGACAGAAACTAATTAGTTCGACCTGGACTAAGGAGAAGGATCTTGGCTGACGTCCTCACAATGGCAGATGTGGATTTGAACGGTAAACGGGTCATGATCCGGGCGGACCTGAATGTTCCGGTCTCCGATGGACAGGTCACCAGCGATGCGCGGATACGCGCATCGGTACCAACCATTCGCCGTGCGCTCGATGCCGGTGCAGCGGTTGTCGTGATGTCGCACCTGGGACGTCCAACAGAAGGAGAACGTGACCCGGAAGCCTCGTTGCAGCCGGTCGCCGACCGCCTGGCTGAAATCATGGAAGTGGATGTAGCGCTTCTCGATGAGATATCTGACTGTGCCGGGATTGAGGGTGGCCAGCTTGCGCTGCTGGAGAACATACGGTTCTTCCCCGGTGAGAAAGCGGACAGTGCAGACCTGGCGCGTGATCTCGCGGGGCAGTGTGACATTTTCATCATGGATGCGTTTGGAACTGCGCACAGGGCCCAGGCGTCAACGCATGGTATTGTTAAAGCGGCTTCCGTTGCGTGTGCTGGATTGTTACTAGCGAACGAACTGGATGCGCTTGAAAAAGCCCTGGCTGAACCAAGCCGCCCGATGGTGGCGATTGTCGGTGGATCGAAAGTCTCGACAAAGCTCGAGGTTCTGGATTCTCTTGCTGACATTGCCGACCGGATCATCGTCGGTGGTGGTATCGCCAATACGTTCATAGCTGCTGCAGGGCATAACGTCGGTAAATCCCTGTACGAAGAAGATCTCCTGGACGCCGCGCAGCGTATCGCGGGCAAGGTCGAGATACCGATCCCCGTCGATGTCATGGTTGCGACCGAGTTTGAGGAATCGGCGACAGCCATCGTTCGTGCGATCGATGAGGTTGGCGACGATGAAATGATCCTCGACATTGGCCCGGTGACCGCGCGGGCATGGGCTGAAACGCTTGAGTCAGCCGCCACTATCTTGTGGAACGGTCCGGTAGGCGTGTTTGAATACGATCAGTTTGGCGAGGGAACGAGGGTGCTCGCGGAAGCCATCGGCAAAAGCCCGGCCTTCTCCATTGCTGGTGGCGGAGACACCCTGGCTGCGATCGACAAGTATGGTGTCCGGGAAGAGGTGTCCTACATTTCTACCGGAGGCGGTGCGTTTCTCGAGTTTGTGGAAGGGAAAACGTTACCGGCAGTTGCGGCTTTGCAAGCTGTAAAAAATCGCGGCTAAAAGGCACCTCTAAAAACCTATTCGGTGCTCAGCGCAGGCCGCGCCCTACGGGGCTTTCCCGGATGTCCCGCCGCGTCGTTGCGCACCTTGCCAATATGCTCGATATTACCTGCGGCACGCGCCTTGCTGCG
>JANQFF010000391.1 GCA_028277965.1 Pseudomonadales bacterium | reverse complement strand
TCTCCTCCAACATCATGACGCCGGGTGGGGAAATGCACCTCGCGCTGGCGTTCAACCCTTCGCATCTGGAAATTGTCGGATCTGTGGCAGAAGGTTCGGTGCGTGCCCGCCAGGACCGCCGGCGCGACTATGAAGGCGATCTCGTGGTTCCCATTCTCATTCACGGTGACGCGGCATTCGCCGGGCAGGGCGTGGTGATGGAAACATTTCAGATGTCGCAGACCCGCGGTTTCAAAACCGGCGGGACTGTTCACATCATTATCAACAATCAGATTGGCTTCACGACCCACAGGCAGATTGATGCCCGTTCCACTGAGTACTGCACTGAAATTGCAAAGATGGTTCAGGCGCCGATCCTGCACGTTAACGGGGACGATCCGGAAGCGGTGGTTTTTGCCACTCAGCTTGCAGCGGACTACCGGATGGAGTTCCGCAAGGACATCGTGATTGACCTTGTGTGTTATCGAAGGCGCGGTCACAACGAGTCGGAAGAGCCGATGAAGACCCAGCCGCAGATGTACCAGACCATTCGCTCACATCCGACAACGTGTTCGCTGTACGTCCAGCGACTTGTCGAAGAGCAAGTGGTGTCACAATCGGAAGTCGACGGGATGACTGACGAGAACCGCCGACGTCTCGAAAGCGGTGAAAGCGTGGCACTCAGTATCGTTCACGAGCCAGACCCGGCGCTGTTTGTCGATTGGAGTCCGTATCTGGGTCACGACTGGGACACCCCGTCGGATACGACGTTCGATAAAACGCGGTTTCGTGAAGTGGCTGACAGGCTTATAAATCTTCCGGAAGGATTTTCACTGCACCGGCAGGTCAAGAAGATCCTGGAGGACCGGCATATGATGGCTGCGGGAGCCATGCCGGTGAACTGGGGGTTCGCGGAGGTGATGGCTTACGCCACCCTCATCGACCAGGGACATCCGGTGCGCCTGACTGGTCAGGATGTCGGGGTTGGGACGTTTTCCCACCGTCATGCCACACACCACAATCAGAAAAGCGGTAAGCGCATCATTCCACTCAACCTGCTTCGCGAAGACGTGACGTTCGATATATACGACTCACTTCTTTCCGAGGAGGCGGTACTAGCGTTCGAGTATGGGTATGCAACCACAGCACCGGACACACTTGTGATCTGGGAAGCCCAGTTTGGTGATTTTGCCAACGGGGCGCAGGTCGTGATCGACCAGTTCATCAGTTCCGGGGAGGTCAAGTGGAGCCGCCTGTGCGGGCTCACCATGCTCCTGCCACATGGATTTGAAGGTGCGGGTCCGGAACATTCGTCCGCGCGTCTCGAACGGTTCTTGCAACTCTGTGCGGAGCACAATATGCAGGTCTGCATGCCGACGACACCTGCCCAGGTCTTCCACATGCTGCGCAGGCAATCGCTTCGGCTGACGCGAATACCGCTGGTTGCGCTCACACCCAAGAGCCTGCTGCGACACAAACTTGCCATCTCGACCCTTGAAGATCTGTGTGAAGGGGAGTTCAAGAATGTCATCGATGAACCAGAGCCGCTGGACAAATCGGTTGTGGACCGTCTGGTGATCTGCTCCGGCAAAGTCTATTACGACCTGCTGGAAAAACGCCGGGAGGATGGGCTCAAAAACGTCGCGATAGCGCGCCTCGAGCAGCTTTACCCGTTTCCCGAAGAGGAGTTTGCCGCTGTGGTCGGGACCTATCCGGCGCTGCGGGAGGTGGTGTGGTGCCAGGAAGAACCTATGAACCAGGGGGCGTGGTACTCGATGCAGCATCGGTTGAGACGGGTGATACTCACATATGATGAACGCCTTTACCTGGTCTACGCCGGCCGCGAGCCCAATGCGGCGCCGGCGGTCGGGTATGCGAGCGTCCACAACGACCAGCAGTCGCAGCTGGTCTTCGATGCCCTGTACGGATAAGTAATGGAAATCAAAGCACCTACGTTTCCCGAATCAATCACTGAAGGTACTGTGGCGCAGTGGCATGTCGAGGTTGGACAGCCTGTGAAACTCGATGACCTGCTGGCGGATATCGAGACAGATAAGGTTGTCATCGAGGTGGTGGCTCCGCATGACGGTCAGCTTACTCAGATTCTCAAGCAGGAAGGTGACGACGTTGTCTCGGAAGAGGTGATTGCCCACTTCGAAGAAGGGCAGGCTTCGGATGCTTCTGCCGGTTCTGGTGCAGATATCCCGGACGATCTGCCTCTTGAAGAAACAGGTGAAAGTGCAAGCCCTGCAGCCCGCAAGCTGGCGCTGGAGTCGGGTCTCGATATCGATACGGTCAGCGGCACGGGCCGCGATGGACGTATCACGAAAGAAGACGTGGCGAGAGCAATTGCAAAAATGCCGCCAGTCGAGCCGAGTGAACCAGAACTGGTAGTGCCCACCCCGGAGCCGGAACTCGAACCTGTTCTGCAGCTTGATGGTCTTGGCGAACGCGTGGAGCGGCGAGTTCCGATGACACGCCTGCGGGCGAGCATTGCGCGACGACTGGTCGAAGCCCAGCACAATGCGGCCATGTTGACGACCTTCAACGAGGTCGACATGTCTGCTGTCATGGCGCTGAGATCTCAGCATCAGGAAGAGTTTCAGGCAGCCCATAACGGGACACGCCTGGGATTCATGTCGTTTTTTGTGCGCAGTACGGTTGAGGCGCTGAAGCGGTTCCCGGAGGTGAATGCATCGATAGACGGGAACGACATCGTCTATCACGGCTACTACGACATTGGGGTTGCGGTATCAACGGACCGGGGCCTGGTTGTTCCGGTTGTGCGCGAGGCAGACGCCTTGAGCCTTGCGCAGATTGAAGACCAGATAAATGACTACGGGAGTCGTGCGCGGTCTGGCAAGCTGACGCTCGAAGAGATGTCTGGTGGGACGTTTACGATCTCAAATGGGGGTATTTTCGGGTCACTGATGTCCACGCCGATATTGAATCCCCCTCAAACAGGCGTCCTCGGTATGCACAAAATCCAGGATCGGCCGGTAGTGGTTGGTGGTGAGGTTGTTGCGAGGCCGATGATGTACCTCGCGCTTTCATACGATCACCGTCTCATCGACGGCCGTGAAGCGGTACAATTTCTAGTTGCGATCAAGGGCATGATAGAAGACCCCGCAAGAATACTTTTGGAACTTTGAATATGAGCAACACCTACGACGTGGTTGTCATCGGTGCGGGTCCGGCTGGATACGCCGCTGCCATCCGCTGCGCTCAGCTGGGGCTGAGCACCGCCTGTATAGACAAATCGATCGGGAAAGACGGCCACCCGACCCTGGGAGGTACCTGTCTCAACTGGGGCTGCATCCCTTCCAAAGCGCTTCTTGATGCATCTCACAAGTACGTTCAGGCCAAATCAGAGTTTGCGGAAGTAGGTATCGCGGTAGAGAGTGTTGCGATCGATGTGCCGCAGATGATTGCCCGCAAGGATGAAGTTGTGTCAGGGCTGACGGGCGGGATCGGGGGACTGTTCAAAGGCAATGGCGTGACGGCGCTTCACGGGAGCGGACGTCTTCTCGCACAGTGCCAGGTTGAGTTCGCTCCGCACGAAGGTGAAGTGGAAGTGCTCAGCGCAAAACACGTCATCCTCGCTCCGGGATCGGTACCGGTTGAAATTCAGCCGGCACCCCTGGTTGACGGTGTGATTGTCGACTCCACCGGTGCACTGGAGTTTACTGAGGTCCCTGAGAAGCTCGGGGTGATTGGGGCTGGTGTCATCGGTCTCGAACTCGGCAGTGTATGGAGCCGTCTTGGTTCAGAAGTGGTGGTTCTTGAAGCGCTCGAGGAATTCCTGCCGATGGCAGATGAGCGTATAGCGCGTGACGCAAAAAAAATCCTGGGTCAACAGGGTTTGGATATTCGTCTTGGCACCCGGGTAACGGGGGCAGAAGTACAGGACGGCGGTGTCAGTGTGAGTTACCAGGATGCGGAAGGCGATCAGACGCTGACGGTTGATAAGCTGATTGTCGCCGTGGGAAGACGCCCCTATACAGAGGGTCTTCTCTCACCCGACAGTGGTGTGAACCTCGATGAACGTGGCTTTCTCTACGTCAATGACCTGTGTCAGACCGATGCGCCAAACGTTTACGCAGTGGGAGACGTGGTCCGGGGACCGATGCTCGCACACAAAGGTACAGAAGAAGGCGTGATGGTGGCGGAGCGTATTGCGGGATTTAAACCGCTCGTGAACTACGAGACGATCCCGAACGTCATCTATACGCATCCCGAAATCGCCTGGGTCGGGAAAACCGAACAACAGTTGAAAGCTGATGGCGACGACTACAAGGTGGGTTCATTTCCCTTTGCCGCAAGTGGGCGGGCGCAGGCTGCAAACGATGCACATGGCATGGTCAAAGTGATCGCTGATGCTGAGAGTGATCGCATTCTTGGTGTACACGTCCTCGGACCTCAGGCATCGGAAATCATCGCGCAGGCTGTGATAGCCATGGAGTTTGATGCATCGGCCGAAGACCTTGGCCTCATCATGTTTGCACATCCGACGCTGTCTGAATCGCTGCACGAAGCCGCTCTCTCGGTCGCAGGGCATGCGATTCACATGGTGAATCGAAAACGACGATAAGACGATAAATAGTTCTTGTCCCTCGAAGGGACAAAGGCTAGAACGGACACCGGTCCGAGCAAGAACTGTCCGTAGGAGGGGCAACGAGTGAATCTACACGAATATCAGGCCAAGGGTCTGTTCGCTGAGTACGGCCTGCCGGTATCGGAAGGCTATGCGGTTGATACCGCTGACGAAGCTGTCGCGGCGGCGGAGAAGATAGGTGGTGATCGCTGGGTCGTGAAGGTACAGGTCCACGCGGGTGGGCGTGGAAAAGCGGGTGGAGTCAAGCTCGCGGATACACTCGATGAAGTCCGGGCTTTCGCCGATCAGTGGATAGGCAAGAATCTGGTGACCTTTCAGACTGACGAGCATGGCCAGCCTGTCAGCAAAATCTACGTAGAAAGTTGTACCGACATCGCCACGGAGCTGTATCTCGGCGCGGTAGTCGATCGTGGTTCACGCCGGGTCGTTTTCATGGCGTCAACCGAGGGTGGTGTGGAAATCGAAAAGGTGGCAGAAGAAACGCCGGAGAAGATCCTGCGTGCTGTCATCGATCCGTTTGTCGGCCCGCAACCCTACCAGGGAAGGGATCTGGCGTTTCGCCTTGGGTTGGAAGGCGTGCAGATTCGCCAGTTTACGGACTTGTTCATGGGGCTCGCAAAACTCTTCCATGAGCTCGATTGCTCACTACTCGAAATCAATCCCCTGGTGGTGACCGAAGAAGGCAACATCCATTGCCTCGACGCCAAGGTCAACATCGATGGGAATGCGCTCTACAGGCAGAAGCGTGTTGCCGAAATGAACGACCCGTCCCAGGAAGACGAGCGCGAAGCTCAGGCTGCAGAGTTTGGGCTCAATTATGTGGCGCTCGACGGCAATATCGGATGTATGGTCAACGGCGCGGGCCTTGCGATGGGCACAATGGATCTCGTTAAGATTTACGGCGGCAACCCGGCAAACTTCCTCGACGTGGGCGGCAGTGCCACGAAAGAAGCGGTTGCCGAGGCGTTCAAGATCATCCTGTCAGACGCCGCTGTGAAAGCCGTACTCATCAACATCTTTGGCGGGATTGTGAGCTGTGCAACGATCGCGGAAGGCATTATCGGTGCCGTTGAAGAAGTGGGTGTCGAGGTTCCGGTGGTTGTGCGATTCGAAGGCAACAACTCCGAGCGGGGACGCGAAATCCTCGGGGCCAGCGGTCTGAACATTATTCCTGGAGAATCGCTGGTTGATGCCGCCGAAAAAGCGGTTGCGGCAGCAGGAGGCCAGGCATGAGTATCCTCGTAGACAAAAACACGAAAGTCATCTGTCAGGGATTCACGGGCGGGCAGGGGACGTTGCACAGCGAACAGGCCATTGCGTACGGCACACAGGTTGTTGGTGGTGTAACGCCAGGTAAAGGTGGGACGAGCCATCTCGACCGGCCGGTGTTCAATACCGTCAAGGAGGCGGTGGATGCGACAGGGGCAACCGCGTCGGTCATCTATGTACCAGCGGCTTTCTGCAAAGACTCCGTGCTGGAAGCGCTTGATGCGGGCATAGAACTGATTGTCTGCATATCTGAAGGTATACCAACACTCGACATGCTGACCGTCAAAGCGAGGCTGGACGTTTCAGGCGCCCGGATGATCGGGCCGAACTGTCCGGGAGTCATCACACCCGGAGAATGCAAGATCGGGATTATGCCCGGGGACATCCACCTGCCCGGCAAGGTTGGTATTGTGTCGCGCTCGGGTACTTTGACCTACGAGGCAGTGAAACAGACAACCGATCCTGGCTATGGCCAGAGTACCTGTGTCGGCATTGGCGGCGACCCGATACCGGGCAGTCATTTCATCGACATCCTGGAGCTGTTCCAGGAGGATCCAGCCACTGAAGCCATTGTGATGGTGGGTGAAATTGGTGGCACCGCGGAAGAAGAAGCGGCCGCGTTCATCAAAGAAAACGTGACCAAGCCGGTTGTGGGATATATCGCGGGCGTAACCGCGCCACCCGGGAAACGTATGGGACACGCGGGTGCTATCATTGCCGGTGGCAAGGGGACAGCAGATGAGAAATTTGCGGCACTTGAAGATGCCGGTGTCCGTACGGTCCGCAGTCTCGCTGAGATTGGTGACGCGCTGGCAGAGATAACCGGCTGGGACTGACGTTTGCCTCTGTCATATCGCGGCTAAAGTACCTTGCACCAACAGACAAAACTTGGCCCAGGTTTTGTCTGTTGGTGCAAGGTGTCCTACAGAAGTAGCTAAATTGCTCTGTAGGAGCGGCTTTAGCCGCGATTTTTCTTGAAATTTTTTGATCAGGACGCAAAACGCTCAGTTAGATTGATCGGAAACTCACATGAGCGAAACAGACATAAAGACACATTCGTTTCAGACAGAAGCCAAGCAGCTTCTCCATCTGATGATCCACTCCCTGTATTCGAACAGGGAGATATTCCTGCGTGAGTTGATATCCAACGCTTCGGACGCCATCGACAAGCTGCGCTTCAAGGCAATTGGGCATCCGGAGCTCATCGAACAGGACAGTGACTTTCATATCGACATCACTTTCGACGCTGAGGCGCACACCCTGACCGTTACCGATAACGGCATTGGCATGACCACCGGGGAAGTAATGGAAAACCTCGGCACCATAGCCAAATCCGGCACGGCGGAGTTCCTGGCAAACCTGACGGGAGACGAAGCGAAAGACAGTCAGCTGATCGGGCAGTTCGGGGTTGGCTTTTACAGTGCGTTTATGGTGGCGGACCGGGTTGAAGTTCTGACTCGCAGTGCGGAATCTGACGAAGGTGTCTGGTGGTCTTCAGCAGGTGAAGACAGTTATGAGATCGATACCCGCGAGGGGCTTCGGAGAGGAACGGCGGTTGTTCTGCACCTGAAGACGGAAGCCCACGAATTTGCAGATGATTTTCGGCTGCGAAGCATCGTACGCAAATACTCGGACCATATCGGGGTTCCGGTTCGTATGGCCAAAGCGACCCTGCCAGGTGCAGAAGAAGAGGAAGTCGATACCGCCGGTGAAGAATTGGAGGCCGTCAATTCCGCCCAGGCGCTATGGACCCGATCGCGCAGTGAAATCGACGATGACGAGTACAAGGAGTTCTATAAACACGTCTCACATGATTTCGATGACCCCCTGACGTGGAGTCACAACCGCGTTGAAGGGAAACTTGAATACACGAGTCTTCTCTACATCCCCAAACGTGCACCGTTTGATCTCTACAACCGTGAAACCCCGCGCGGCCTGAAGCTTTATGTCCAGCGTGTGTTCATCATGGATGATGCAGAGCAATTTCTGCCGCTTTACCTGAGGTTCATCAAAGGGGTGGTCGACAGCAACGATCTGCCCTTGAACGTGTCACGCGAGATCCTGCAACAGGACGAGCGGGTCACGTCGATCAGAAACGCGTTGACCAAGCGGGTCCTGACTACGCTCGAGACGCTCGCCAATAAAGAACCGGAAGAGTATCAGGCCTTCTGGGATGAATTTGGCGAGGTCCTTAAGGAAGGTGCAGGCGAAGATTTTGCCAATCGCGAAGCGCTGATGAAACTGCTTCGGTTTGCGTCTACGCGCGGTGAAGACAACAAGAAGACCGTGAGTCTCGATCAGTATCTCGAGCGCAAGACTGAAGACCAGGACGCCATTTACTACATTTGCGCAGAAAACTATGAGACGGCGCAACGCAGCCCCCATCTCGAGATATTCAAAGAGCGGGGAGTAGAGGTATTGCTCCTGTTCGACCGCATAGACGAATGGCTGATGAGCATGCTCACCGATTACGAAGACATGAAGTTTGTCGATGTCATGCGGGCGGATGCTGAAGTACCCGGCGCATCTGCCGAAGAAAAAGAAAATGAAGACAGTGAGGAAGACGACCATCCCCTCGTTGAACGTATCTCAGTGGTTCTCGGGGACAAGGTCGAGGCAATCAGGCCATCGAAACGGCTGACCTCATCACCGGCGTGCCTGGTTCTTTCAGAACATGCGATGGGCGCGCAGATGCGACGAATCATGGAAGCAAGTGGCCAGTCGTTCCCGGACAGCAAACCGTATTTCGAGTTCAATCCAGGCCATCCGCTGATTCAAAGGCTCGACGGTGAACAGGACGAAGACCGGTTTGCCGAACTGGTTGAGGTGATCTTTGATCAGGCTAATCTCGCCGAAGGTGGGACCCTGAATGACCCGGCAACGTATGTCGAGCGGATGAACCGTTTGTTGCTGGAGCTACTCGGCGACTGACATGTCAGGGACAATCGGCGCGCTGATTGAATCGGTACATGCTTCGTTTCAAGAGGCGAAACTCAGTTTCGGTCACGGCACTGATAATGCCTGGGATGAAGCTGTGGCTCTGGTACTGGGTGTCACGGGACTTCCGGATGACAACCAGTCGCTGACAGAAGTCGTGAAACCGGATCAGCATGCCGAAATCCGGAACCTGGTTGACCGGCGTATCTCAGAGCGTATGCCGCTTGCCTATCTTCTTGGTAGATGTACCTACATGGGTTTGGACTTCAGAGTTGAACCGGGGGTTGTCATTCCGAGATCACCAATCGGAGAATTGCTGCTTGGGGGTGTGAGTCCCTGGCTTCGGGAGCCTCCTTCCAGGGTGCTCGATCTCTGCGCAGGAACCGGATGCCTGGGGATACTCGCGGCGCACCTGTTTCCCGAATCGGAGGTTGTGCTGCTGGAGATCGATGAGCGCGCCTGTCGTCTCGCGCGAGCCAACATCGCTGATCATGGGTTTGAAGATCAGGTTCGCCTCCTTCAGGGTGACGTCACTCTTCCCTGGCCGGTGAGTGGGCGCTTTGATCTGATCATGGCAAATCCGCCGTATGTCGATGAGCCCGATCTGAGGGCTCTGCCGCCTGAATACCTGAAAGAACCGGAGTCAGGATTGGCGGGAGGCCACGATGGCCTGTCAGTCATCACGCCGATTCTCGAGCAGCTACCTCATTTCCTGGGGAACCGGGGGGTGTTTGTTGGTGAAGTGGGTTCGAGTTCACCGGTACTGCTCAGACGGTTTCCGGCGCTCAATCCGATCTGGCCTGACGGGCTCGAAGCGGGTGAAGGTGTTTTTCTGCTTGAAGGGGCGGCATCGAGTTCTCATACTGCGCGCCCGCGGTCAGGCTAAACGCGGGTAGAAATGGCAGACAAATATGGCAGGTAACAGCATCGGTCAACTGTTCACGGTGACCACGTTCGGCGAGAGTCACGGATTGGCGCTGGGCGCCATTGTAGATGGGTGCCCGCCGGGCATTGACCTGTCTGAAGACGATTTACAGGGCGATCTGGACCGTCGCAAGCCCGGACAGTCGAAATATACAACCCAGCGGAAAGAGAGTGACACTGTGAAGATCCTCTCCGGGACGTTCGAGGGACGTACGACGGGTACTGCAATTGGGCTTTTGATTGAGAATGAGGATCAGCGCAGCCGCGACTACAGCGATATAAAGGATGTGTTCAGACCAGCACACGCGGATTTCACTTACCACCACAAATACGGCATCCGCGATTATCGCGGAGGCGGTCGTGCCTCGGCTCGTGAAACGTCGATGCGCGTTGCTGCGGGAGCGATTGCCAAAAAGGTCCTGGGTGAGCTTTTTGGTGTATCGATACGGGGTTACCTGTCAGCCATCGGCGATCTTCAGATCGAGTGTGTCAACCTCGAAGCTGCTGAAGAGAATCCCTTCTTCTGTCCTGATCCGGATGCGGTCGAGGATATCGCTGCAATGATCGACGCATTGCGTCGGGACGGTAACTCGATTGGCGCAGAAGTCACGGTTGTCGCCAGTGGTGTGCCCGTGGGTCTCGGGGAACCGGTTTTCGACAAACTCGATGCCTCCATAGCCGGTGCGCTCATGGGAATCAATGCGGTCAAAGCGGTACAGATTGGTGACGGTGTGGATGTGGTCAGCCAGCGTGGAACGGAACATCGGGACGAAATCACGCCAGACGGGTTCGAGAGCAATCACGCGGGGGGTGTCCTGGGCGGTATCTCGTCCGGTCAGGAGATTGTGGCGCGTATCTCCCTGAAGCCCACCAGCAGCCTCACCACACCAGGGCGTAGCGTCAACACCCGGGGTGAACCCATCGAGGTCGTGACCAAA
>JANQFF010000389.1 GCA_028277965.1 Pseudomonadales bacterium | reverse complement strand
CGCAAAGAAGGTCTTCAGTTCCAACGATGCAAAAGAAGGTCCCCTGGCGTTTGCCGAGAAACGCGCACCAAACTGGACGGGTACCTGAGTTCGAAGGGTCTTCCACACTTCCGCCTGCTCGTTTGGAACATACGGGCAGGCGGAGGTAAGCGCATTGACGATATATTCGCGGCGGTAGAGCGGACAGATCCTGATCTGTGTGCTTTCAGCGAATTTCGCAACACAGCTCCGAGTCGATGGCTCGCAAACGAGCTCAAGTCGCTCGGATTCGAACACCAGCGAAAAGCGCGGACGGCGACTGAGCGATGTAACGGTGTGTTCATAGCCTCACGGTATCCGGTTCGAAACATCCATCCGGCGGATGCACCCCCGGAGCCGGGTCGCTGGTTGAGCGTACGGGTACAGGCACCCGACCCGTTCCACCTCGGGCTGGTACATATCCCTAACGAGGTCACCGGCAGGAAAGAAGCTTCCATGCAGGGTGTTGTGGACGTTGCCAGGCGATGGCGGAGCAAACGGGCAATCATTGTGGGGGACACCAATTCAGGCCGGCCACACCTTGATGAGGAGAGCCGCGTTTTCGGTGATCGCTATGATCGCTGGTTCGATGATCTCGAGAGCCTCAAGTGGCACGACGGTTTCCGTGCGCTGCATGGCGATAAGCGTGAGTTCACCTGGTATTCCCCTCAAAAGGACAATGGATTTCGGCTCGACCAGGCTTTTGTAAGCAGGTCACTCAAAGAACAGCTGGTATCTGTCCGCCACCTCTGGATAACAAAAACTGGTTCCAGACGACGGGATGTCGTCTCTGATCACGCAGCGTTAGTGGTGGACCTGGCTCAGTAGAAGGTCACCTCGTCGAGATTACCCGTTCTGTCGAAGAGCACCGCGATAGTCAATCACTGCGGTATCGTCGGTGGGGGTATCATGTTCAGAATATGACATGGAGAGGGGAGCGATGGATACCGGGATTCAGCGGATCCTCGACAAAAACGAGATCCAGGAAACCATTCTGAAGTACGCCTGGGGTATTGATTCACGGGACTGGGATCTTTTCCGATCGATCTTTGCGGACGAGGTGGAAATGGATTTTTCGTCCTACAGCGGCGCACCTGGTTCAAAAATGTCGGCAGATGACTGGGTCGAGGGGTGCAAATCACTCCTGCCGGGATTTGATGCCACTCAGCATGTGCTCACGAACTTTATGATCGATGTTGCGGGCGACGCTGCTTCTGCCATCGTGTACATGAAAGCCGAACATTTCATCGCCAATAACCTGGGTGATAACTACCACACGCTGGGCGGACACTACACTCACCGGCTGGAGCGGGGCAGCGATGGATGGAAAATCCATGCGACAACGCTCACAGTGACGTGGAGTCGTGGTAACCGGCAGGTGTATGACCTCGCACGGCAGCGCGTTGCGGAAGTCGGCTGACACTGTGTATAAAGGTGGAAAAGGGGGTGAGCATGGAAAAGACCATTAAAGGTTCGAATCGGCCAGACCGCAGTCCGGGGGACAGCTACGAGGAAATCATTGCGGGGGACGTTGTTCCCGCACCGGACTTTTATGCAGAAGGTCCCACGCCGGATGTAGGGACTGAAGCCATTGCAGCGTCGCGCTACTACGACCCCGCGTTTCTGCAGCAGGAACTGGATCATGTCTTCTCACGCGTCTGGCAGTGGGCATGCCGGGAAGAGGATATCCCGGAAAGCGGCGATCACGTTGTCTTCGATCTGGGCGGCTACTCATGGATTATCGTTCGGACCGAAGATGGCGGAGTAAAAGCGCTCTCTAACGCATGCCCGCATCGTGGGCGTCAGATTGTCGAAGAGGATGGCAATCAGAGCCGTTTCCGTTGTCCATATCACGGCCTGCAGTGGGAACTCGACGGTAGTCTCAGGCATAACCCTTTTGGCTGGGACATGCCGCAATGGGACGAATGTGGAGCCAACCTGCCTGAGGCGAAAGTTGCTTTCTGGGGCGGCTTCGTCTTCATCAATATGGATCCTGACGCACCACCTCTCGAAGAGGTTCTCTCACCCATACCCGAACACTTCGAGAGATACGATCTTGCCGGACGCTACAAAGCAGCGCATGTGATCAAAAAGATCCGGGCGAACTGGAAGGCGACGTGTGAGGCGTTTATGGAGAGTCATCATGTGGTGGGGACCCATCCACAGGCACTCAGCATGACGGGTGATCTCAATACCCAGTACGATATCTGGAGCGACTACGTTGGCCGCCAGTTCACAGCGCAGGGTGTACAGAGTCCCAATATCGATCGTGAGTTGAGTAACGAGGAGATTCTCGGGATAACAGCGTTTAACCAGCACAATGCCGACCCGGATTCGGTTGGCGCCTTGCCGGAAGGCATGTCAGCCAGGGCGTTCTCCGCCTACAGCTCGAGGCAGATGCTCGAAGCTGCTACAGGCCACGACTTCTCTGAAGCCGGTGATGCGGAGATGATCGACTCGTTGCTGTACCACGTATTCCCGAACCTCGCGTTCTGGGCCGGAATGACGCAGAACATCGTATACCGGTTCCGGCCCAACGGCCTGGATCCGGAATCCGCGCTGATGGACATTCTCATTCTCCGGCCGTGTCCGAAGGATGGGCCGCGCCCCGATCCTGTGCCGATTCGCTATCTCGACTTCGATGAGCCCGTGATGCTTGCGGCAGGAGAGATTGGGGAAGCGCTGGCAGAGGTTTACGACCAGGATGTCGAGAACCTGCCCTGGGTGCAGAAAGGTCTTCACAATCTTCCGGCTGGTGTGGCGTTTACCAGTTACATGGAGGCACGCCTGCGTCGCCATCACCAGATGCTGGATCAGTTTATAGGTGAATCATGACAAAATCGCGGCTGAAGCCGCTCCTACAACGCTAGCTAGTTCTTCCTAACTCTTTAGGAGCGGCTTCAGCCGCGATCCGGACAGGTCACAGCTGCCGCATAAACTCACTGATCACGCCGCTCGCCTCTTTGAGATGAGCACCACCATCCGGTCCGGTGTAGTAGTGGGTGGCGCCCTGCACCATATGTAGTTTCTTGTTGTTGTGCGTGACCGCTTCGTACAGACGGGTGGTATGACTAGGGGTGCAGGCATCGTCCGCGGTGTTGCCTACCACGAGGACCGGTACACTGATCTGACTGCCTGATGCGATTGCGTCACAGCGGGCATCGTCATAGCTCCACTGGCTGAGCCAGCTTCTGAGCGTACAGAATCTCGCGAGCCCCACGGGCCCGTCGTTCACGACTTTGGGGTCTCCCAGGTAACACGTGCCGGGCTTGCGGTCACTTGGTTCAATACCGGGGTCGAGCCAGCGTGGATCTGCCATGGTGCCGTGGACGGTGAAAGCAAACTCGTTCCATGGGTCCTCAGAGCCCCGGATAGCTTCGAGTTTATCCCGAACCCAGGCTGTGATGCGCCGGTTTCGCGCGATCTGCGCTTCAGCAAATTCAGCCAGGTAGTCGTCCGAGTAGGGTGGCTGGTTGGGGTTGGCCGGATCGTACAGGTTGAGACGGGTGTCGCGAACGCCCGGTGCCGACTCATCGGTGATCGATGGATCGATCCATTCGGTGAAAATCCGGTGACGGCTGACGTGTGCCGCGAGCATCAGGAGCGCGTTTGCGGGAGGCAGGCGTGCAGCATCTACTTCGTAAGGATCGCCTGCTGCGGTATCTGAGATCCCGGCACCGGCTTCGGCGAGGGCCTGGTACCACATCGAGAGCGAGCCGCCGCCAGACCAGCCTGCAAGCACGATGTTCTCGTAGCCCAACCTGTCTCTCGCATCGCAGATCGCTTCACCGAGATCACAAGCGACTTTTTCCATGATGAGCGCGTAATCAGCACCCCTGTAACGCGAATTGGCCCAGAGGACATGGTGCCCGATGCGTGCCAGCTCGCGCACCATGGGCAGGTACATGCCGCCTCCAACCGGGTGCATGAAAACGATCAGTGTGTCGGAAGGTTGGTCGACGGGCGTGATCAGGTGACAATCGAGGCCGACGGTTGCGCCACCGCCGCCATAGACGTCGCTATAGGTTGCGCTTTCTCTGAAACCCACGACGTAGGCAATGCGTTCGCAGCCTTTGGGTGTTCCCGGCTGTGCTTGAATGGACATTTCAGTTCCCCGGTTGGGCATCGAGAATGACAACGGGTATTTCGCGGTCCGTCCGCGCCTGGTACGCCAGGTAATCCGGCCAGAAACGCGTCATCCATTCCCAGTAAGCAGGTCTTTCTTCGGATGACAGGGTCCTTGCGGTGGCCGTGTACCCGAATCGCCCTACAGTCACTTCGCACTCCGGGTTTTCGAGAAGGTTCAGATACCACGCTGGATGAAAGTCAGCCCCGCCCCGACTCGCTACAACGATAAACCCGGATCCTGTGGGCTGGTAAAGTAACGGCGTTGGACGACGCTCACCGGATTTCCTTCCTGTCGTGGTCAGGAGGAGTGTCGGGACAAGTCCTGAACCGCCCACCGGACTGGCGTCCCAGTTATGAGCGCCTTCCGGATCGTTCAGGTAGCGCTGAGTGTGCTCGCGCAGCCAGCTGTAATCTCTCAATTCTGACATGGGTTTTTCCTCAGGCTGTTTGTGGTTGATAGGCGGGCAGACGTTGGATCAGCCAGATATTCACGAGCGACCAGGAGATACCCATAGCCGTGAACATCAGAAAGTAGGGCGAGCGAAAGAATTCATCAACAAACCAGAGCGCGCCCTGAAATGAACCGATGATGAAGACGCTGCAGACCGGCAGCCTGACGGACTGTCCCCGCTGAGAATTTCTCCGGAGCATCAGGGCTGTGCTGAACGGCACCGCCCAGAACGCGGTGATCGGGAAAGAGATCAGGAAGAGAGGATCATCCATAGCACTCTTCGCGAGTAACCAGATGATGCCAATCGCTGCTGTGCCGAGCACGATCAATCCTGCAAACTGGCGTTGACTTGCCCAGGGAGCAATTTCTCGGCGACCGTACCTGATAATCATTGCGACGAGCGCAAATTCGATAATGGTGGTGAACACGAGCGCGACCCACCAGGCTTTCACCCACCAGTGGTCGTAAACGTCGAACCACAGCTCAAACAGGAGGACAAAGTGAAGGTCGTGCACGGCGAACCAGCCAACCGCCGGGAGCGGCGAGGCGAATGAGGCGTGTGACCGGGTCAGTCGAAATGACTCAATCAGATAAACAAAGGTTGCCGCTGCCGCGACAGCGAAAAAAAGCAGTACCCAGACAACGTTGGAGTCAATTGATTGCAGGGCTTCGACTGCGTTGTAGGTGTTAATCGCTGTTATCCTTTGCGGATGAATCCGGTATCCAACGTTGCCATTACAACAGACAATCCGCGGGGTGGCATAGACCTGCATTTCGATCTCAGTTCGAACGACCCGGTTCAGCAGAGCGCATCCTGGTCATTTGCCGGCCGGGATCTCAGATTTGTCAGACTGGGGCCAGGGTCTCAGCTGCCCGTCGACAGCGGCACCCACTACGTCAAGGTTGTGCTCGGTTCCCTTTCTGTTCCGGACCGCACGTGTTTTGCGACGCCGTTTGAGGTGAGGTCCACGATAGTCACTTCCACGAACCTGATTGCAGGTGAAGAAGGGGCCCTGTTTGCTCTGCTCACAGAATCCGAAGAGGTACCTCAGAAGCTGCGGTCCATGTCAGATATTCAATTTGAGGGGCCGGGATCAGATCACCTTGTATGGCAAACCTTTGAGGAAAAATTCAGTAATTTCATAGACATATTCAATGGTCTTGATTGTCATATGATGAGTGGGATCCATCTTCTTGATGGTTCGGGTGAGGAGATTGTCTACGTCAATTTCTGGACCTGCGGGAAGGGGGTGGATCTCTCAACACACAATCACGGCCAGGATCCGGCTGCCCTGTCTCCGGCGTTTGCAGAGGTGCACTGGGTGATAGATGCAGGGACAGCAACGTCCGGCATGTACCAGACCGAGGCACCGGGGCATCCGGATCGCGTACGCCACCACATGGCGCGTGGTGACGAGCACGGACCCTTTTTCAAGTTTGCTGATGGCCGCCCCGTGTTACGGGCAAATGGAGCTGTTACTTACGGATGGCATGGGTGGCAGGGTGGTGACGATGACGATCCGCGGCAGGCGTACGATTTTGTTGCGGCATTCGAGATTAACCCGAAGTTCGCAATCCTCCAGAACGAATGATCGCATCGTTTCCCTGGTACGACCTTCCGAGTGTCCGGTGGGCGAATGATGCAATCTGGCGGGCGACCGGCTTTCCCGGCGATCTCGATCGCATGACACCTTTGGAAGAGCAATGGCGCTCGGAAGAACTACTCGTCAGTCAGGCCTGTGGTCTGGATCTTTTCCTGTCAGGTGCTCAGATTCAGCCGGTCACAGCACCCGTATTCGATCTCGACTGTGAGCCGGGTCACTACTTCAGCTACTTCGTCGGCTCACCCTCGGGGCGAACCGGAGCGGTCAATTCTCTCTCCTCACGTTCGGGGTGGCTTGCGTTGTTGGAGGTGTGTGACCCCACAGAAATCGTTTTGACCGGATCCCACACCGCCAGTCTCGATGCCCTCCGGTCGGGTCAGGCTGACTGCGCTTGCATCGATGCTGTTACCTGGAAGATCCTTGAGCGTGACGATCCGGAAAGTATTTCCGGGGTGGAGATCATTGATCGGACAAGCTCAGCCCCGGCACCACCGTATGTCGCTCGAGAACAGAACCGGGAACGGGTTGTCAGCGGTCTGCGCAAGGCTCTTGAAGATCCGAGGACGTCCAGAGCAATGGATGCGCTGATAATGGACGGATGTGTCGCCGTGGATCTGGCGTGTTATGAGACGATCAGGGATGAATTCTCCCGCGTTGAAGAACGTGTGGTCAGGCTGACTCCGTCTGCCCAATGACACACCCCACAATGTCTCTCTCGAGGAGACTCTCGATCTGTGTGTCTTCGTACCCGAGATCTGCCAGGATCTCCCTTGAATGTTCGCCGAGGCGTGGCGGTGGATAGTCGGCGGTGAGGGTAGAGTCCGAGAATGTCCAGGGGAATCCGCCGTAGAGCATGTCTCCTACGTCGGCGTGGAACTGTTCCTGGAACCAACCCCGCTCTGTGAAAGCCCGATGTTGCAGGATTTCCAGCGTGTTCAGGACTTCGCCAACCGGCACACCGGCGCTCTGCAATGTCCGAACGGCCTCACCACGCGAATGTTTCCTGATCCAGGCCCGGATGCCAGCTTCGTCGGACGCATTGCACACGCGGCAGAGGTTTGCCCAATCTGTATTGTCCAAACACATAACGGCAACGTACTCATCGTCGCCCTGGCATCGATACACGTTCTGATGGAAATCCGGATGGGCGTTGCCATGGCGTTTGTTTGTACCACCGGCACTCGCAAACAGTACTTCCTCCCCGATGTACCCAACCGCCGCTTCCACCATCGATCCGCTGACAGCCTGATCCTCGCCGGTCAGATCCCGCTGCAGGATGGCAAGCGCGGTGCAGGCGGCCATATGCAGACCGGTGATGGCGTCAGCCTGGTAAAAACCCATCACCATCGGGTTGCCGTCAGCGTAACCGAAAAGCGCGTCCCATCCTGAAATGGCCTCCGTGGTTGTACCGTTTGCCTTGTAGTCCGTGTACGGACCTTCTTTGCCATACCCTGACCAGGCCACGCTGATGATGTTGGGGTTGATTGCCTTCAGTGCTCTATGATCCAGGGCGAATTTCGACATGACCCTTGGTGTGTAGTTATCAATCACCACGTCCGCCGTGGCGATCAATGCCCGCGCAATTTCCAGTCCATCCGGCTGCGTGAGATCAATGGCGATCTCCCGTTTGTTTCTGTTGGTGCTGTTGAAATTGGGGCAGACGTTCAAAGGGTGAGCGTTGTCGTTGATCACCCGGTCCGCGGGAAGTTCACCGGGCCAATTGCGCCATACGTCGACCCGTTTGTGACTTTCTATCTTGATCACCTCTGCGCCCAGATCAGCGAGCAGCATCGTTGCGTAAGGACCGATCCATGCCTGTGTAAAGTCGATGATACGGATGCCTTCGAGCGGCCTGGTGCTGGCGCTTCCCCCTGCAGGGTAGCTGGTTGGTTCGCTGGTCCAGGCTGTCTTGTCCTCAGGAAAGGCGGGCTGCACCTGACTGAGCGAACTGAACTTCGCCGGTCCTCCGGGATAGCTCAGCGTGCCGAGGGAGGGATGCTCGAGCGGTTGAAAGTAGTCAATCGCTTTGAGATGGCGTTCCTCTGGCAGGCTGGCCGGTGTCTGGTAGAGGCCCATCGGTGGCAGACCTGCTGACATCATACTGTCGAAAACAGCTTCCGCAGAGTGTTCCCTGGAGACCTCTTTGAGATACGCATGAAAGGCCTCGGTGTCGTAGCGCTGTTTGGGGGTCTGGAGATGCTCCGGAACATCGTCCATTGAAAGGCCCATCGTCTCGAGTACCTGGGCAAATGTCCTTTTGCCGTAGAGGTTATGCGAGATAAAACCGTCCCCGATGGGGTGGAGACGTACCCCTGTCTGGGGGCCACCCTGCCGCTTGTCCGCTTCACCTGTGTGCTGGGCGCGGACGAAAGGTGTGATGGTCGTGAGGGTATCGAGTTCGGATGTGTGAATCGTCTCAGCCCTGCCGGTTTTCAACTTCTTGTGAAAGGCTGCAAGTGTTGCCAGGAATGCACTGACGCCGGTGATGTAAGCCACCATATGCCCGGGCATTCGGACAGGTTCCCGGTCTGGATCGCCATTGATTGAAAGGAATCCGGACAGCGCTTCGCTGATCAGACTGCCGCCATGGTCGACCATCTCTGTCTCATCAGGAAATGACGAGATGACGTGGACGGTTGCGCGGGTAGGGGTCGTCAGCACCTGGTCGGTCAGGACAACGTCGGCTTCATCGATCAGGGATGCGACATCGTCGGTCAGTGACTTGTTTGCATAGAGATACGCAAAAGTAAGCGAGTGATCGCTGTGCATCGGCGAGGCGTTAACCATCGGGGTATCCCGAGGCGCGATCACTTCCGCGCCCCAGCGCGCAAACTGCAGACCACAGTAAGCGATGGCAGGACTGGTGCCGATTTCCAGAATGCGCAGCCGGTTGAACATGGCCCTACTGGTCGGATTGTCCCTGTTCTTTGGCCAGGGCGTTTGCAACCCCGCTCAGGCGTTTGTCAGCACGCTCTTTGTCACGGCCTTTCGCGTTGGCGGACATTTCCATCATCATGTAGTTGGAATGGGCAGCCTCGACGGACTGGCGATAGCCCATGGCATCCTGGGCGCTGTTGATAGAGTGTTTCAACATGCGCAACGTCATCAGGTTGTTTTCAGCGAATTTCTCAGCCTGCCTCACGGCTGCTTCATAATGCTGGCCGTTATCGACCACTTCGGTCACCAGGCCCAGCTCAAGGGCTTCTTCCGCATGGATGAAGCGGTTTTCGAAGAGAATCTGCTTGGCTTTGCGTACGCCTAAATCCCATGGGGCGGTGAACAGCTGTAAATGGGTTGGCAGGAACCTGGCGTCTTTCGAGCAGATGATGAGGTCCATGCAGGACGCAATCATGAAGCCACCGAATATGCAGTAGCCCTGGACAGCGGCAATCGTTGGTTTTTTCACATCTCGCCACCGCAGAGAATTCTCTATGAAAAGATGCCACGAGCGATTCAGCTGCCCCATCGTGCCTTCCCCGAAAGGCCTTTTAGCCTGATCCTCGAGTTCCTCCGGGGTGCCGAGGTCATGACCTGCGGAAAAATGCTCACCGCGACCCGCGAGAATGATCACCTTCACTGAATTGTCGTAGTCGAGTGCCCTGAACGCATCGGTCATTTCGTCGAGAAGTAGCCGTGACTGGGCATTTCGATAACGTGGCCGGTTGAGCCAGATGGTGGCTATGCGATCGTTTTGTTCAACCTCGATATGTTGATATGCCATATCTCCCTCCCATGTACCCTTGCACTAGCCTCGTTGATGTTGATGATGTTGTCCAGCGGACTCAGATGGAGCAACAGGTGAGTGAAGAACTGCAGGCGCTGCTCGACAAGCAGGCCATTATGGAACTCAGCTACAGGTATTCGAGGGGCTGGGATCGCCTCGATCGTGATTTAGTCGCAGGCGTCTATTGGCCTGACGGGACGGATGATCACGGGGCGTTCAAAGGCAGCGCCGGAGACTATCTCGACTGGGTGATGGGTGTGCTCGAAGGCATGGTTGCGACACATCATGACAACACAAACATCCTGATAGATCTGGATGGCGACAGGGCATCGGGAGAAGTGCATTGGACGGGTTTCTACCAGGTGGAAGTCGACGGTGTCAGTCACGATCAGCTGGCCGTTGGCAGGTATGTAGACCGCTACGAACGCCGGAATGGTGAATGGCGGATACTGCACCGGACCTGTCTCACGGACTGGGTCCGGATGGAGCCCACCGTAAGGGACCTTCGCGAAAGTCCCGATCAGTCGCTGATCGGCAAGCGTGGGAAAGACGACCTCGTGTACCAACGGGAATCGATTGGCATCGTCGTCTAGAAGGACTGGAGAGTGAGTATTTTTATTGACCTGGTGCCTGTCTCTGACATTCCGGATAACAGGGGAGTGGCGGTTCAGTGTCAGGGCCGGGAGTTGCTCGTCTGCAAGAACGGGGAGCAGGTCCATGTTATCGACAACGTCTGTCCTCACCAGGCTCAGCCGCTCACCGAAGGCCGCGTGCGGAACGGCTACATCTTCTGCCCGTTGCACGGCATGCGGTTCAAACTCGATACGGGCGAAGCGTTTGGGCAACTGACAAAAGCCCCATTGAGTCTGCACGAAGCAAGGGTCGAAAGCGGTCAGGTGCAGGTCCGGTTGAAAGAGTAAGCGTCGGGGAGGAAATCGCGGCTAAAGCCGCTACTACAGAGTTAGGGAGATCTTGCTATCTCCGATTTTTTACGGGCTCAGCTTCAACCGGTAAGCCAGGTACCTGTAAGCGAGACCCGGGAAGTCCTGTAGCTTCCTCGTCCACGAAGTTGTGATCTCAGCCGGATGGGGCGGCTGGGCAGCAACCCGCTCGGCTGCATTTGGCTTCTGTTTCCAGAACAGGAAAAGCCCGGCGTACAACGTGCGAATGACAAATATGGGTTTGTAGAGCTTTGTGATGGGTTCCAGTAGCAGATCCACGGCACTCGCTTCACGGGCAACCCATGGGTCCGCCGCGCCTGCTGCAATGATCCGGTCCCGGTACCAGTTAAACAACCTCGTTCGAGCTGTACGTTTACCTTCGACTGCGGTGAACTTGAGATCGTTCGAGCAGGCTAGCTGATAGGCGTTTCGCTGAAACTTTGCCTGCTCCGCGAAGAATAATCGTGGGAGTTCCCGCGTCGAGGTTGTCTTTTTCAGGCAACGACGAAGTATACCGGCGTCACCTGCAGCTACCGACATGCCTTGCCCCATGTTTGGGTTGAATACACACGTTGACGCAGCCATAGCGATGAAACCATCCAGCCGCTGATCCCATGATTCGTAGTACTTCCACCTGTTTTTCGGGAGGCGGTAGCTGGTCAGTTCACCTACCGCGTCGAAAAAAGGGTACATGTCGTGGACGAGTGGCGAGCGCATGCTGGCGAGAAAGCCCGGCACCTCATCGAGGGTTTTCGGGATGTCGAAGCCGTCCCCGGCAACGAGGGTCAATAACCACAGATCACCTTCCTGACGGATCAGGTGGGCTGCCTTGTTGTCCTCTGGTGGGACCCTCTGTATGAAAGCGCCGTGTGTCCACCACCAGTGCCTGGGAAAGCGGACGCCTGGCTTCATTTTCAGAAGCAAACCCCCATACGTCAGCAGAGGATCCAGTTCGTGTTCACGCGGGGGTGCGATGCCGATTTTCGATAGCCATTGCCTGGCTCTGGAGCTTGCGCCCGAAGCATCGATCACAAGGTCGGCGTTCAGTTCTTTTACCTCGTCGCCGTTGCGGACTTTGTAGGTAACGCCGGTGCATGTGGCGTCGCCATCGGAGAGAAGGCCGGTAACGGTCGCTTCCTCAATGAGCCTCACACCCGGAACGGTAAGAAACAGATCCCGCATCGCGGTTTCCAGAAATCCGCGGGTACAGAAGAGCGATCGCGGCACAGGAACGGGGAGGTTGCGGCTCCAACCGAAAGGCGTCATGAGCGCACAATTGAAGCCAACCGAAATCTTCGGCAGCTTGCGCTCATCGAGTAGTTTGTGCAGGCCGGGAAAGATGTCCTCCATGTCACGGCGCCCCCGTTCGAGAAGGGTATGGAACATCTTGCCCTGGGGTACGCCGCGCCGGTCGGAAATGGTGTCCGGGTAAACGTCGCGTTCGAGCAGGCACACTTCTTCGCAGACATCAGCGAGCACTTTGGCTGCGCACATCCCGGCAATCCCTCCGCCGATGACAATGGCTGAGCGTATCTGGCTATCGCTATTCATTGGTCAGAACAATCTTGCCGATCTGCCCGTCGGACATCATGTATTGATGAGCGTCGTGCAGCGAATCGAAGGGAAATGTCCGGTCGACGATACCCTTGAGGCGACCATCCCCCAGCGCGTCTGAGCAGTCTTCGATAAACGCCTCGAAACATCGCCAGGCCTCCTGTGGGGAGCGCGTTCGGAAAGTCGTACCTATGAGTTGTGCCCGGCGATTGGCGAGTTCATCGAGGTTGAGTTCGCCCAACTCGCCGCCATTGCGCCCGACGCTGACAAATCGCCCCTGGACCGCAAGCGCATCGAGGTTGTCAGCAAACAATGGTCCACCCACGCTGTCAATGATGATGTCAGCACCGTATTTGTCGTCTGTGATATCCCTGACTTTGTCGGGATATCCCGGTGCTGATGTATCGATCACATCGGTTGCACCCACATCCAGGAGTGCCTCGGTTTTATTCTCATCCCGGGTGGTCGCTATGATTTTGTTTGCACCGAACACCTTCGCCAGTTGTATCGAGGCGGTCCCAATCCCTGATGCTGCTGCAGTCACAATGACGTTTTCGCCTGCCTGCAGGCGTGCATTGGAAATGAGAGCGTCGTGGGAGGTGATAAAAACGTTGGGGATGGCGGCTGCTTCCGCGAAGCTCATGCTTTCGGGAATACGCATCAGCGACGTTGAGGATGCAAGCGCATATTCAGCGTACCCTCCGATACCCCGGGCCATTACACGCTCACCGGCATGCCAGCCGGTAGCATCGTCACCCACCTCGACAATCTCCCCCGCAAACTCGATACCGGACGGGACGGGTTTGAATCGGGGGTCGCTTGATCTGAAACCGCGACTCATCAGGATTTCGCCCCGGTTGGTGCCTGCCGCTTTGACATCGACGAGTACCTGCATACCTGTGGGTACCGGCCGCTCGACCTGGCGATATTCATAGACGCCTCCCTCGCGAGTAGGCACGAGGTAGACGGCTGTCATTTTCATGGTTACTCCGGCCAGACTTCGTTCAGAGCTCGCAATGCCGCCATTGAATTTGGCCAACCCGCGTAGTGCGCGGCGTGCGCAATGACACCCACCAGCCTGGTGCGGTCGACGCCGATGTTTTTCGCGCCGGTGAAGTGGACTTTCATCTCTTCAGGTCTGTTCAGGGCAATCAGTATCGTGCAGGTTGTGAGAGATCGTTCCTGCAGCGTCAGGTCATCCTGTTGCCATACGTCACCGAAGAGATGCTCGACAGTGTAGCGTCCCAAAGGCTCCGGTTGTCCCGGACCATCACCCGTGGGTGGGCCGAAGAGTTTCGCGATGAGTGCAAGCCCTTTCTCTCTTTTGTCGTCAGCCATATTCCTTTCCTCCCTCGAGAAAGCTCATTTCTTTAAAGCATCAAACACTTCGACGTTCAGTTCCACCGGCTCGCCCAGCCAACGCGCATCGGTCGTGTGTTCTGCGATGACATCTCCGGTCAACGGATGAACGAGGACCGATAATTCTCCGCGGTGTTCGTCGAGCCAGGGAACGATGCGGTCGAACTCGTCTTTGTCGAAACTCAACTGGCAGCTCCAGACGGGGTGTGGTCCTACCGGTTTGCGATGAAATCTACCGAGGGCCACATGACAGGCTGTCCATGCGTCTAAACATAGCTGATGGGCCTGATCGGCGGAGTCTTCAGCGAAGTATATGTGCGCATGATACTTCTCAAAGTCGTTTTTGGGCGTTAGATCCATTCTTGGTAGTCTATGCCGGTTTAGAGGAGGCGGGAAGATATGAGCGAAGCCGTGATCAGTCTCGACCGGGTTCGGGACCAGGTGTCGGAAGAAGAGTGGCAGGTGCGTCAGGACCTGGCCGCTGCATACCGTTTGGTTGACCACTATGGCTGGTCGGATATGGTATTTACCCACTTGTCTGCCAGGGTGCCGGGTCCGGAAGAGCACTTTCTGCTGAATCCGTTTGGGTTCTTGTTCAACGAGGTCACAGCGTCAAACCTTGTGAAGGTTGATGTGGATGGCAACGTTGTCCTGGACAATGGATATCAGGTCAACGCGGCCGGGTTCACGATTCACAGCGCTGTGCATATGAACCGTGAAGATGCTCATGCTGTGATGCATCTTCACACGGACGCGGGCATAGCGGTTGCGAGTACAACCGAAGGCCTCTTGCCGCTGACACAACACGCTATGTTCGTTTACCCGGATATCACCTACCACGACTGGGAAGGGGTGGCGCTGGATCTCGATGAACGGGAGCGGCTCGTCAAAGACCTGGGTCAGCACAACCTCATGCTTTTGCGCAACCACGGTACGTTGGCCGTGGGTGGGTCTGTTGCCAGCTGTTTCATGCGTCTTTACTACCTCGAACGCGCCTGCCAGATACAGGTTAAGGCGGCAATGACGGGTGAGCTCAACATGCCGAATGAAGGTGCCATCAGGATGATGGAAGAGACGTTCAACAACTCGAGTGCCTGGGAGGAGGCTTTGGCGCCTGGTGCATGGCCGGCGCTGCGGCGTCAGGCAGACCGCCTGGATCCCGGCTATGCCGATTAGGCGCGGGGAAGCACGCTCTTCAGGTCCGGACTACGCATCGGTTGTAGCCCAGGACCGCGTCCCGGCACCGGGCCCGCTCCATGTGGAGTCTTATGACTGGATAGATGCGGATGAGCTCGATATCGCCCGGTACACGAGCGATACGTTTCGTCAGCTCGAGAACGAGCGCCTCTGGCCGAGTACCTGGCAGATGGCCTGCCGGCTGGAGCATATCCCCAATGAGGGGGATTTCCACGTTTACGACATAGCGGATAGCTCGATCATTGTCGTGCGGACGGGTGAAAACGAAGTGCGGGCATATCACAACAGTTGCCTGCACAGAGGCACAACGCTGGTTGAAGGGTGTGGTCACACCCAGGTATTCAAATGCCCGTTCCATGGGTTCAGCTGGAACCTGGATGGCTCCTTTCGCGGCATGCCGGCGGCGTGGGACTTTCCTCAGATCGAGAAAGATGACTTCTCGCTGCCTGAAGCGGCTGTCGCGATCTGGGGTGGTTTTGTCATGGTTAATCCGGATGGGACAGCACCGGACTTTGAAACGTATGCCGCACCTCTGACTGAGCACTTTCAGCCGTACCCTCTGGAGGAGCGGTTTGTTGCTTACCATGCCTGTCAGGTAGTCGATGCAAACTGGAAGGCCACACAGGAAGCCTTCCTCGAGGGATACCATGTGTCCACCACGCACGGGCACACAGTTCGATTTGCGAACGACTTCGACTGTCAGTACGACATTTTCGGCCCAAACGTCAGCCGGCTTGTTCAAGCACTGGCGGTACCGGCAACCAATCTCGTCGGCAAGGTTGAGCAGGCTGAAATGGCTGCAACCATACAGAAAATGATGCCGCCGGAAGATCGAGGGGAAGTACCTCCCGATGTAAACGCGAGGACCTGGCTTGCGGATCGTTTCCGGCATTCGTTCAGCAGGCAGTGGCGCTGCGATCTTTCATCAGCGTCGGATGCGGAGATGCTCGACAGCATTCAGTACCTGGTATTCCCCAACTTTGCACCCTGGGGAGGCTATGCCATACCTATTGCTTACAGGTTCAGGCCGTGGGGCGATGATCCCAACAAGTCTTATATGGAGGTCATGATGCTGCACCCCATTCCTGACGATGGTGAGTTCACCCCTGCAGAGCCTTTTGTGCTCGATCAGGGACAATCGTGGGCGGAAGCGCCAGGGTTTCATGCGCTTGGCATGGTCATCGATCAGGACATGGCCAACCTGCCGAGAGTGCAGAAGGGACTCCGTGCGGCGCAACAAAAAACGATCACTCTCAGCGACTACCAGGAGATCCGGATCAGACATTTTCACCGCCGTCTCGACGAGGTCCTGGGTGACCGGGAGCGTACCTGATGCGCTCCAGTCCATCGCCCGAAGTTCGTGAGCGTGTCACGGAGACACTGCTCGACTACTGCCAGTTTGTCGATGAGAAGCGCCTGGATGAATTTGCCGCCCTTTTTACGGAAGACTGTTACTTCGATGAAGGTGGGGTCTACGAGGGCCGGGAGGCTGTCCGCAAACTGGTTGGGAAACTGGTTTCCGGGTTTTCCCGATTGAGCCATCATCTCTCCAATATCCGGGTCTGGAGCACGGGTGAGGGAGAAGCCGAGGCGCTCTCATATATATACGCGTGGCACGAGCGGAACGACGGCACGCAGTTTGAGATCTGGGGGCGCTACGTGGACTTATTGCGGGAGGAAGGCGACCGGTGGCTTATAGCCCGACGGATTGTGCAGCAGCAGGGTTCCAAGGGGATCGATAACCTGCCGATCAAACCTGTCCCTATGCAGGAAGATTGAATATCTGACATCCACCTACCTCTGTAGGAGCGGCTTCAGCCGCGATTCTTCGACTTGCGATAGCTTCACGGCATCCATGCCGAATTCTCTCCCGGTTGAACTGGCCACGGGGTCTGCGTCGACACGAAGCGCTGGTAGGCGCTTCGCTGCGAACCCGCACGACGCATGCGTCGTGCCTTCAGCCGCGATTCCGCCTCAGCCCAGGTTGGCTAGTTCCCGAAATTGAATCCGACTTCTACACCCCAGGTGCGTGGTGCGCGAGGGGCTGCATAGGACCAGAGGCCTGCCACGTCAAATCCGATCTGGTACCCGTCCTCGTCACTCAGATTTCGCCCGAAGACGCTTGCATACCAGCCCTGGTATTCATAGGTGAATGACGCGTCAAAGAGCGTCTGGGAATCGTTGGTCAGCTCCGGTTTGTTGGCAAAGTCCACCTCGTGGTCATCGAGGTACCGCATGCCTGCCCATAGATAACCCATGCCTTCGCCAATACTCCAGCGATAGTCAGCGTTGATCCCAAACGTCACGTCAGGTGCGCGGCGAAAGTCCAGGTCGGAGAAATCCTGAATGATCGGGCTACCGGGTGTGCCTGCGTCGACCTCGAACTTGTCGTATTCCGCATCCAGAAGACCGAGGTTAGCCCTGATCGTCAGACCGTCGGTGGCAAGCCACGCAAGTTCAATCTCAGCTCCCTGAATGGTTGCGTCAGACGCGTTGACCACTCGCGTAACCTGGCCGGTGCCACTGGTCGCTGACGGTTGCTGAATCTCTTCCTGCTTGTCCTCGTAGCTCATGTGAAACAGGGTCGCGTTGAAGGTAACGCGGCGGTCTGCCCACTGGGAACGATAGCCGACCTCGAAGTTGTCGACAGTTTCAGGGTCGTAGGGTGCGATTGCTGTTTCCACCGCGTCGACGCGACCGTTGAATCCACCAGCGCGGTATCCGCGAGAGTACTGGCCGTAGAACATCTGATCTTCGGATGCACGATAGGTGAGGGCAACTTTTGGCGTAAATTCGTCCCACGTCTCGTCATTTGATATGGGTGTGAAGAAATTGGCGCCGCACAGTGCCGGTATGCCTGCGTACGCTGCCGGGAAGGTCGCTGCAGCCTGTCCGCAGGGGACCACGCCACGCTGAGTCGTCTCTTTGTCGTCTTCGGTATAGCGGGCACCCAGGGTGAGCATCAGGTTGTCGGTCAGGTCGTAGTCACCCTCGAAGAACACAGCCCACGACTCGCTGTCCTGATTGGTGAATTGTGGCAGCTCGAGCACCGAGGGTATTGCGAAACCGATCCAGCTCAGGAGGCGAATCTCGTATTCGGAATCCCAGTAGTAGGCTCCCACTGTACCTCGGAGTTTACCGCCACCGTCGTAGGTAAAGCGTAGCTCATGTGTGATCTGCTCGTACTCCGCCGGCCGGTCCGTATGGAACAGAAGTTCAGGTACGGCATCCCAGTCGGAGATGACTTCTTCCTCGGTCTCCCAGCTGGCACCAATGTAGTCCAGCGTCCAGCTGTCGTTCAGCTCCCATCGCACTTCGAGCTGGTGGGTATCCGCATCGAATGTCGTATCGGAAGGTGAAAGACCGTTGTGGTCGAATCCCGGATCTATACCACCCGGGAGCAGTGCGCCTGCAAAGACCTGCGCGTTGTCATAGCGATCGCCGGTGACGGGTGTGCTTGTGCTTGGTGAGCAGAAACCAAACGCGTCGCAAAACAACTGTCCGGGCTGGCCGACATTCAGAAGGATGTTGGTATCTTCTTCGGTCTCCTCGATCACGCTCGTCCACTCGAGCTCAAGACCGTCTGTTGGCAACCAGAGGACATTTACGCCGAAAGAGGTGTACTCCGAGCGGCCATCGTCGCGGCCGGTTGCTATGTTGTCGAAGAAACCCTCATCCTGTTCGTGGAACGTGCCGCTCAGTTTGACGCCGAAGTTTTCTTCGTTCCCGAAGTTCACGACGCCGTCGATCAGGGAGGTGTCGTAGTCTCCGTAGCTGATACGTGCCTTGCCTCCAAACGTCATCGTTGGTCTGGATCTTTCCAGTTGGACAACACCGCCGATCGTATTGCGACCGAACAGCGTACCCTGGGGTCCACGTATCACCTCAACGCGCTCGAGGTCGATTGCCCTGGTCAGACTGCCGGACATTGTCCCCAGAAAAACGCCGTCCACGACCACACCTACCGCGGGGTCGAAATTCTTCTCGACCTCGGAGACGCCAATTCCACGTATGTAGGCTGCGGCCACGCCTCCCGGTCCCTGATTTGTATCGTCGATCACGGTGTTGGGTGACATGTGAATCAGATCGCGCACGTCTGTGGCAAAGTTAGCCTCGATTTCCTGCTGACTGAGTGCACTGACGGACAGAGCCAGGTCCTGCAGGCTCTCCTCCCTTTTACGGGCAGTCACGACAATTTCTTCAAGAACCATTTCGTCTTCGGCGGCAATCACCGTAGACGCGGGTAGCACCACACTGATTGTCAGTGCCAGCGTTAACAAAGATCTGGAAGCAGTTTTCGTCATAAGGGTTCCTTACCTTGCAGATATATCCGATTCGCTACAGTTAAACGGGCCAGAGAGTGCCATTCCTCCACACGAATGGGAAGGGGCGTTAGAATGCGAAACATAAGGGGGGAGCATGGACGAACTGACAGAGAACAAGGCCACCGTCTGCAATTTCTGGGAAGCATTTTCGGAGAGCCGGTTTGACGATGCGCTCGGACTTCTGAGTGACGACGCAACCTGGCTGGTGGCGGGCACCACCAGCATATCGGGGAGTTATACGAAGAAGGAATTTGGTGATTTGGTTGCGGGGGTATCAGAGGGTTCCGTCAACGGTATCCAGGTCAATCCAACCATATTGACCGCTGAAGATAACCGCGTCTCGATGGAAGCGACCTCCTATGGGTTGATGAAGGACGGTAAAGAGTACAAGAACATCTATCACTTCATGCATGAACTGCGTGACGGGCAGATTACCGCCGTGCGTGAATACATGGACACTGAACATGTCACCGAAACTTTCGGTTAGCGTTCCTCTAATGCGAAGACGTAGATGGCCTGCCCATTTGCGGGCTGGTAAATGTCGGGGCTGATGACGGCCGTCAGCGCTCGAAACACACCCATACCCGTTTGTACCGCGACATACTGTCTGCCACCCGCCGTGTAAGTCACGGGGTACCCGTGAGTGGGTGCTCCCAGGCGGGTCTCCCACAGGACCTTGCCATTCTCGACATCGAAAGCCTTGAATGACCTGTTGAGATCGCCGATGAACGCCAACCCCCCGCCCGTTGTCAGGACACCCGTCATGAACATCGCTCTCTGCTCATATGACCATTGTTCACGAAGCGTGCGAGCGTCTATGGAGACGAGCTTACCGAGTAGGCCGTTAGCACCGGGCATTTCGTAGCTGCGGGAATCCCCCCCGTAACCGCCGCCACCTTCCTCCCGGGGTACCGGACGACCCACCATATCCGCGCATAGCTGGTGAAGTGGAATGACAAGAGCGTGAGAAGTGGGGTGATAAGCCATTGCCTGCCAGTTGTGACCTCCGTAAATGCCGGGACAGGCGCTGAATGATTCTCCGACCTGCGCCTCCTGGATGTCCTTGCGATAAGTCAGTTCGCCCGTCTCCCGGTCGACGTTTGAGAAGATGTTCTGTTGTATCGTTTCCGTCAGGGACACAAAGGTGCCGTTGTCAGCGGCGAGTTGCCACAGGATTCCGTCTTTGCCGATGGTGTAGATGTATCGCTTCCCTTCAACTGTCGCGAGGATACGCTCGAAACCAACTTCCATGTCGATCGTTTCCCCGGGGATGTGCTGGTAGTACCAGACGATTTTTCCGGTCGACGGGTCGATAGCGAGGGTCGAGTTTGTGTACAGCGCAGCGTCCCTGGTGGTCATGCCGCGACTGGGGGCAACCCAGGGTTTCGCCTGGGAAGTACCGATGTAGAAAAGATTGAGTGTCCTGTCATAGCTTCCGGCGATCCAGGTATCACTGCCCGCTCGAAAGTGTGGGGGTGTGTCACCCCAGGTGTCCCCGCCGGGTTCGCCTGGCAGGGCAATTGTCGAGGTTCGCCACAACTCCTCCCCGGTGTCGGGATCGTGGCCGGTGATGAAACAACCGCCGTCTTTAAAGCGTTCACAACCATTAATACCGCTTAGAATCACGCCGCCGCCCACGATGGGTCCGGCGGTGTGGGTATATCCCTCTCTCCAGTCCGCTTTGACGGTTCGCCACAGGGGTTCACCGGACTGGGCGTCAATGGCGACAAGCGCGGCGTCATACGTCGCCAGGATGACTTTGTCTTCGTAAATGGCGATGTTGCGTTGTGGTCCACCGAGTGTCTTTGAACCCTCCGGATAGGGGTAGGCATATTCCCAGATCAGTTCCCCGCTTGCGCCGTCGACTGCCTGGACGACATTGTCTGGATGGGTGAGAAAAAGAATGCCGTTGTGGGCGAGCGGTGTGCCCTGATTGCTGCCGTCTCGCATCGCCAGGGACCAGGCGAACTGCAATCGCGAGACGTTGCTCCGGTTGATCTCGGTGAGTGGGCTGTATCCCTGACCATCGAGGGTACGCCGCCAGCTCAGCCAGTCGCCGTCAGGTGGATCATTGAGCATGTTCTGCGTCACCGCTTCGAATTTTTCAATCCGGCGGTTCACAAACGCGCTTCGGCTTCTTGCTATCGCGTCGATGCTCCCTGCTTCCGACCAGGAGTCGAAGGCAGCGGGTGTTTCTCCTGAGGGTAAGCCTGCATCCGACATTTCATTAGCGTCCAGCATCAGCTGAACCAGGGCGAGGTGTTGGGCCTGGCTCAATGACGCTGCGTTTCCCGGTGGCATGGCTGACACCTGGTAGGCAAACAATGCCGATGCACCGGCGCGCCCCCACTTCTCCCGAAAAGCTTCGCCGATCAGCGCATTGCCGTGTGCGGAACCTGTCAGATTGGCGCCGTGACAGTCTCCGCACTGTTCGGCATAGAGCGAGTTCACATCCGATGACGCCTGAGCAATCAGGGAACAGGTTACAAACACTGAGGCGGCAAGAAGTTTATTCATTGTCAAAGCGGCCGGGTTCAGCGGCTATTTTTCGCCAGACCCAGTAATCGGCATAGGCAAGGGTCAAAGTGACAGCATAAGACAATCCAACAACAGCCAGTTTGCTATAGACACTTAGTTCTCCCACAACCATCGAGATAATCAGAAAAACAAATCCTGAAACAAACAGGAAGACCGTCGGGATACGGTGTGCTTTTGCAACCGATTCACTCCTACCGGTGTGTTTGATACCCCGGTGACCGTTAAACCGGTAAACAAAGGCCGCGCTCATCGCGAATATCGCCAGAGCGCCAAACCAGAGGTTAAACGAAGCCCCGATGGACCGGCCGACAACCCACAAACCCACCAGCAGCATGAGCATGGAAAAACCATCGAATATGCCGAATGGCCAGGGTGCGATCGTGACCCACCGGGTGGATATCCACCACATGACTGACGCGAGCATGATGAACTGCAAGGCCTGCGCGACGATCAAGAAGTGGAGAAGCTCGAAGGAGGACCAATCGATGTCACCCATCCGGGAAAGGAGACCTTCGATTGCCAACGCGATCACAATACTGACGAGCGTGACATAGAGAGCCGGGAACTGTTTTCTCAGCGCGCGTTCGGCCGGTTGTTCTTCTCGCAATGGTTTACCTCTCTCGCCGATCTCGCGTAACTTACCCTATTCGTCTTCTGGCAGGTATCGGGAGCCATGGGGGGAGTCCTGTCTATATATGATGTTTCGTCTACGCTCGGAGCCATCGATACCAATGTTCTGCGTCTGCTTGTCTTCGGGGCGCTCGCTCTCGTCTGCAACTTCGTCTACTTCGGTACGGGAATCTATCTTGGCTTCAAACACAAGGTAGTCAGCATGCCCATATCAGCCACCCTGTTGTTCATACCTCACGATGTGATGTACGTCCTGATGTTTGACAGGTGGTTCAACGTCTATGACCACTGGTTTCCGCAACTTTTCTGGGTCGGGTTGGTCATCACGAGCATCGAAGAACTGTTTTTCCTGTATCTCACGTTCAGATACGGCAGGAAGGAGTACATGCCGACTGTGTCTCAACGGACGTGGAGTATTCTGATATGTCTCGGTCTGCTTGGAACAAGCGTGAGTTTTGTGGCGGTCAAGAGTGCGCTCGCAGACGAACTCTGGTTGTTCTCGTTCGGCTGGACGCTATGGTTCTGTATACCGATGGTTATTCCGATGATGTTGCGTCGTAACTCCACGGCAGGGCAGTCGAGGGTGATGTGGATCGCTTACATGGGTATAGGTGTCTGTTACTGGATTGCGGTTTATCCACTTGGCCCGTTTTTTCAGTCCCCAATCTGGTTGCTGTTAGGGGTCGTGATTGTGGTCTGGGCGATTGTGGTCCTTTGGATGATGAATCGACTTCCTGAGCCCGTAACTACGACGGATCAGAGAAACCTGGTTGGGAGGTGATGATGAGATCGAAGATGATTCTGGTGCTGACTTCAATACTTTTTGTGTCGGCTTGTCAGGAAAACCAGCAGGAAGTAACGAACTCGTCAGTGGACGTGGTGACGTCTGGTATCAGTTGTGCCGACATAGCCTCTGCAGAGTTCGCGAATACGGAGATTCATACAGCCGTAGAGATTCCGGCGGGGGAATTTGTTCCGCCGAGCGTGGAACCTTTCGGCCCGCCGCCTGATTTCTCCGGGCTCCCGGCTTTCTGTCGTGTTGCGGGTTCCATTAAACCCACAGCTGAATCCGACATCCGTTTTGAATTGTGGATGCCAGTGACAGACTGGAATGGTCGCTTCATGCAGACGGGTAATGGCGGTGCCGCGGGATCCATTGTGTACGGATCGTTGGTGATGCCGTTGTCCAGGGGTTATGCGGTGGCGCATACCGACACAGGTCATCGCGGTCAATTCGGAGAGTTCAGCTGGGCAGTCGGACAGCCCGAGAAACTGGTTGATTATCAGTACCGCGCGGTGCGGGAGCTGACACTTGTCGGCAAAGCCATAACCACGGCGCACTTCGCTCAACCCATCGAAAAATCTTACTGGCTGGGGTGCTCGACCGGTGGGCGCCAGGGGTTAAAGGAAGCCCAGAGATTTCCGGAAGATTATGACGCCATCATAGCCGGAGCCCCGGCAAACAACTGGTCACCGTTGATGTCGCTCGCCATCCATATCGAAGCAAATCTGGGTCCGGGTGGATTGAGCCCTGCCAAGCTTGGCGTGTTAAACGAAGCAGCAATTGCGGCGTGTGACAGCGGCGACGGCGTTTCCGACCGGGTGATAGGGTCACCCGAGGGATGTAATTTCGACCCGGCTCAATTGCAGTGTGAGGATGACGACGGTGCCTCCTGTCTCACGGCGTCCGAGGTCGATGCAGCACGGCGGATTTATGAGGGAGTCCTGACCTCGTCTGGTGAAACGGTCATGCCAGGCACGGGGCCGGGCAGTGAACCGGAGTGGGGAGGATATGCATCGCCGGGCTTCCGCATTGGCTCGAGTTACTTTCGCCATGTCATCAAGAACGATGACACCTGGCAGGCTACCCAGTTTGAAGTGGATGCCGATCTGGCTGCTGCTGAAACCCAGGATGCGGGTGCTGCCAAAGCGATGGACCCTGACCTGTCAGGATTTGTCGCAAACGGCGGCAAGCTCATGATTTACCACGGCACGACCGATGGTCTTATTCCGTACGGTAACTCTGTCAATTACTACAACGATGTGGTTGAGACGATGGGCGTGGATGCAGTTGAAGACCATGTGAAGCTCTACCTTGTACCGGGGATGGCGCATTGTTTCGGCGGTGAAGGGGCGTATCTCGTGGACTGGTTGACGGCGATGGAACGCTGGGCGGAGGATGGTGTAAGCCCCGATAATCTGTTGGCGTCGCATCCTCCGGAACCAGGAGAGGAAGCGGGGGGCTTTACCCGTCCGGTGTGTGCATACCCTGGGTCAGCAACCTATGGGGGAATTGGTGCAAAGACGGAAGCCAGCAGCTACGAGTGCAAGTGAAGTGACACGAGCGCAGACGCTGATGTGTAGAAAAGTTCTTTTAGCGATGAGGAGGATGAATGGCAGTTGAAGATCAGGAAATATTGCTCGATCCAGGTACGCTGGAATGGCAGCCGCTTGTAGATGGCATCGATGTGAAGTTACTACGAGCCAGCGAGGAGACAGGTACGTGGACGGTCCTGTTGAACTGCAAGGCTGGTAGCAGTTTCGCACGCCATAAACATCTTGGTGCGGGTGAGTATTACGTCGTGAGTGGCCGCATGCAGTATCGCGTTGGAGAAGCAAAGACGGGCGATTATGGGTATGAGCCGCTAGGTGTCATCCACGACAACACCTTTTTTCCTGAAGACACCCTCCTGCTATTCACAAATCATGGTCCCGTCGTGTTCATCGATGACGACGATGAGGTCACAGGGATACTGAATCACGAGGTACTTGCAGCGTTATAGCGTCAGGTCCAGACCCTCGAGTTCACCGTCTTCGCGCCACTGTTCGAGCACTCTTTTGTAGGCGCCGAGACCTTTGGTGTAGGACTCCAGCCGCACATCCCGGTAGCGCTCGTGGGTCCCTTCCTGGTTGTAGTAACCTGGCGTGCAGCTGTCGGCCTGACCTCCAAGTATCAACTGAACAGCACCAGGGCCATCGCCACTCAATTGATCCTCAACCCAGCGCTGCTCAGCCTCGGCTGAGACCTGTGCCACCTGGACCTGGCGTTTGTTGAGTTCGCTAATCGTGTATGCCACATGTTCTGCCTGCACATCGACGCCGTAACAGTAGTTTGCACCGAGGTGGAATACGAAGATCCCCCCGCAGAGGAAAAGGTTGGGAAATCCATGTGCCATGAGGCCGTGCATGGATCGCATCCCCTCGTCCCAGTGTTCATAGATCGACTCGCCGTCAATGCCATGGATGGGGATACCGATCCGACGCTGGTAGCTGCTGGTGATTTCGAAGCCGCTGGCGTAGACGATACAGTCGACTTCGTATTCTTTACCGTGAGCGACAATGCCGCGTTCGGTTATCTGCTCTACGCCTTTGGTGTCACTGACATCCACGAGTTCCACGTTGGGGCGATTGAATGTGTCGAGATATTCATCGTTGAACGTAGGTCGTTTGCAGAACTGGTTGTAGAACGCTTTCAGCTTCTCGGCGACCTCAGGATCTTTGACAGTTTCGTCAACGCGACTTCGGATCTGCTCCATTGTTTTGAAATCGGCGAGTTGGGTCAGCTCACCCATCTCTTCCATCGGAATATCATCCGCCTGTGCCATCATTTCCTGCAGATTGCGCACAAATCGTGTCCAGCCTTCGTCTTCGAACTCCGGATAGACAGGGCCGCCCAGAAGCGTTTCTCCGAAACGCTTCTGCCTTTCGGCCTGCCACCCCGGTTCGAGGCTGGCCGCCCACTCAGGATCCGTTTCGGAGTTGTTGCGCAGGTCTACCGAGGAGGGGGTACGCTGAAAGACGTAAAGTTGTTTGGCGCTTTCTCCAAGTGCGGGGACACACTGGATGGCTGTCGCTCCGGTGCCGATGATCGCCACAGTTTTGTCGGCGAGTCTGTCGAGATTGCCTTCCGGGCTGCCTCCCGTGTATTCGTAATCCCACCGGCAGGTATGGAACGTATGACCCTTGAACGTGTCGACACCGGGAATACCGGGCAATCGTGGACGGTTCGCAGGTCCCGTGCCGAGGCAGACGTAACGTGCTTTCATCTCATCACCACGATTGGTGGAGATCACCCATCGGGATGATCTGTCGTCCCAGTCCAGGCCGGTGACCCAGGTCTGAAAGACTGCATCTTTGTAAAGGTCGAAGTGGTTACCGATGCGTTGCGCGTGTTCCTGGATCTCCGGTGCAAACGAGTAGCGCAGCTTCGGGATGTACCCTGTTTCTTCGAGAAGCGGCAGGTAGCTGTAGGATTCGATATCGCACTGGGCGCCGGGGTAACGGTTCCAGTACCACGTACCGCCAAAGTCTGCGCCGCTTTCCACGATCCTCACATCTGTGATGCCTGCCTGGATGAGCCGCGCGGCGGTCATCATGCCGACCCAACCGCCGCCGATGATGATCACATCGCGTTCGTCCCTGATCGGATCGCGCTCGAGGGGGTCGGCATAAGGGTCATCTGCCAGGTACTTGTTCGCGTAGGCCGAGTCGTTGGTGACCTCGACAAACTGGGATTCCGCGTCATCGCGTACGCGTTTGTCCCTCTCGTGGCGATATCGCTCCGTGAGCTCTTCAGGATTGAAGCCGAGCGCTTCGGGAGGGAATACTTCTTCCACTTTGGTCATACAATTTCTCCGCCGGTAAACCCAAACCCCTTAGTGTACCGGTCAATCGCGGCTAAAGGCACGACGGACACGTCGTGCGGGTTCGCAGCGAAGCGCCTACCGGCGATTCGCGTTGACGCGGACCCTGTGGCCCATTCAACCGGGAATCAATTCGGCAGGGAAGCCGAGGAGGCTCTCCAGGTTGAAGAATCGCGGCTAAAGCCGCTCCTACAGAGGTAGCAAGAATTACTCTGTAGGATCGCTACTTCGGTAGCATGAGTTCGTCGCGGATGTAGACCCACCGGTCGCCGAACCCCGGGTTCATGAGGTCGGGGTCAATATCGACTTTCGCGAGGCCCATCAGGATCAGGGTGCGTGCCTTGGCTGCCAGGTCTTCATAACCCAGTGCCAGGAACATCTCGTCGAGGTTGCTGCTGAGCGCTTCGTCGTAACGGCGGACTGCTGCGTTGGCGCGATCGTCCATCTGCGCCCAGGCACGCATCGCAACATTGAGTTGACGGCCGGCTCCTGCGCCGAAGATGGCAGTTGCTTCGGTCAGGAGCGCTCTGGGGTCGTCTCCAACGCGCGCACGCGCTTCATCGAAAGGCAGTTGAGCCTGTTCCGATCCGTAGAAATCCGCGAGGGTTGCCAGGTATTCCTCGAAGTTGCCGAAGTGGTGATAGAAGCTGCCGGTTGAAACCCCCAGCCGGGCGGTGAGGCTGTGCAATTTAACAGCATCAATGCCGCCGTCGATCAGCAGGGTCTGGCCCGCCTGTACCCAATCCCTTTTTGTCTTACCTTTGCGACCCACTCAAATCTTTGAATACCCTACTTGGCTAATACCATAACAAATGTTATGTTATTTTCATACGAGATTGAGGTATAGCCATGAGCGAACAAGTTGCAGAGCAAACCCCCGTCTTCCGCACGCCTGAACAGGAACAGGCGGCCAAAGGCGCCAACACACCGGATCCCTACGATATGCCCCTGGAAGAGATCAATCCGGTTAACGCCCATCTATTTGCGGACAATCGGTGGCAGCCGGTGTTCGAACGTTTGCGCGCCGAAGACCCGGTTCACTTCAACGAGATCGAAACGGCAGGACGCTACTGGTCGCTGACGAAATACGACGACATCAAAGCGGTCGATGCAGACTGGCAGCACTTCTCGTCCGCACATGGTATCTCCATTGGTTTTCGGCTGGATGCAGACGTACCCCAGGGTTTGTTTGAACAGAGTCAGCCCCCGTTCATATCCCAGGATCCGCCTGGTCACGACGAACAACGAAAAACCGTTACGGGGATTGTCGCGCCTCAAAGCCTGGCGACCATGGAGCCGCTTATCCGGGAAAGGACCTGCAATGTCCTGGATTCTCTGCCGGAGAATGAAACGTTCGACTGGGTGGATAACGTATCGATAGAACTCACGACCCTGATGCTTGCGACCTTGTTTGATTTCCCCCTCGAAGACCGTCGGAAACTCACGCGCTGGTCGGACGTCGTTTTTGCGATTCCCGAGCCAGGCGGGGTGGTCGAGACTCAGGAGGAGAAGCGAGATGAGTTCATTGATTGTGTCACCTACTTCTCCAGACTTTGGGAGGAGCGTCGTGCAAACCCGGGTAACGACCTCGTCTCCATGCTGGCGCATGGCGAGGCAACCAAAGACATGGAGCCGATGGAGCATCTCGGCAACCTGCTGCTCCTGATCGTCGGTGGGAACGACACCACGCGTAACTCGATGTCAGGCAGCGTTTATGCGCTGAACCAGTTTCCGCAGGAATACGACAAGCTGATCGCCAATCCCGGATTGGTGCCGCAGATGGTGGCTGAAGTGATCCGTTGGCAGACACCTCTGTCGTACATGCGACGCACCGTCGTCGAAGACATAGAGGTCGGCGGCAAGCAGATGAAGGCTGGGGACCAGGTACTGATGTGGTATGTATCCGGCAATCGGGACGAAGACGTGTTTGAGAATGCGAACGATCTCATCATTGACCGTCCCAACGCGCGAAACCACCTGTCTTTCGGGTTTGGAATTCATCGTTGCATGGGCAACCGGCTGGCGGAACTGCAACTCCGGATACTCTGGGAAGAAATCCTCAAGAGGTTCGAAAAGATCGAGGTCCAGGAAGAACCGAAGCGAACGTTTTCGTCCTTTGTTAAGGGGTATACGTACCTTCCGGTCAAATTACAGCGTAAGGCGTAAATACTGATCTGCCCGGTATCACCAGATACCGTATGCTCGTAACATGTCCTGACGGTCACTTGGGGAGGTACTGGGATGCTGCGAGGTTATCCAGGGGTGCTCTGGTTCTGGCTGCTGCTGATGGGTACGGCTCAGGCTGCGGAGTACTCGCCACCGGTTGGAAAAGACTATCCCAGGAACGTTTACTGGGGTGATACGCATCTGCATTCCCGTAATTCGGCAGACGCCTATTCGCTGGGCAACATGAATCTGACACCGGTAGACGCGTACCGGTTCGCGCAGGGCCAGGCATTGACCGCCCACAACGGGATGCGCATACAGCTGCGCAGACCTCTGGATTTCCTGGTCGTATCAGATCACGCCGAGTATCTCGGTGGCTATTACCGGTTTGCTGTGAATGACCCACTTGTCACGCAAACGCGCGCGGGGAAGCAGTGGGCAGAGTACGTGGCGGCGGGTGATCCCGTCAGGTTGATCCGTGCGTTTACGGCGAGCATGTCCGATCCGGAGAACAACTATGCCTTTCCCCTCGACACGCGCAAAACCATCTGGCAGGAGGTTGCCCAGACCGCTGATGACTACAACGTGCCGGGTGTCTTTACAGCCCTGACCGGCTATGAGTGGACATCGATGATCAGTGGCAACAACCTGCACCGGGTTGTTGTTTACAAAGACGGTGCTGACAAAGTGGGGCAACTGCCGCCGTTTTCCGGTCAGGACAGTCTGGATCCCCGGGATCTCTGGGATGCGCTTGCCAACTATGAAGACGTCACCGGCGGTGAGGTGCTGGCAATTGCGCACAACGGCAACCTGTCCAACGGCATGATGTTTCCCAGTGAAACGGTCGACGGAGAGCCGCTCACAGAAGGTTATGCACGGATGCGCTCTCGGTGGGAGCCGATTTATGAAGTCACCCAGGTGAAGGGTGATGGGGAGGCTCATCCGGTTCTCTCACCAACTGACGAGTTCGCCGACTATGAAACCTGGGATTGGGACAACATTGGTCGCACGCAAGCCAAAGAAGACTGGATGCTCAAACATGAATACGCACGCAGCGCGTTGCAGCTCGGTCTCTTGTACAAGGAGGAGTTGGGAACGAACCCTTTCAAGTTTGGGATGATCGGTAGTACGGACGGGCATAACAGCCTGTCGACCACATCCGAGGAGAACTTCTTTGGAAAATTTCCCGAATCGCAACCGGGCGCAGCTCGCACCCAGAACTCGATGGCAAACAACGCGCTGTGGCAGAACTGGCGGATTGTCTCGTCCGGGTATGCGGCGGTCTGGGCGCGCGAGAATACGCGTGCAGCCATTTTTGACTCAATGAAGAGACGTGAAGTCTACGCCACAACAGGGTCTCGTATCGTCGTTCGTTTCTTTGGCGGATGGGGGTACAACGAAGGAGACCTGACCGCGTCGAACCGTCTCGATATTGCCTATGAAAATGGAGTGCCGATGGGTGGCACGCTTACACGGGGAGGCAAGGCGCCAAAGTTCCTTATCACCGCTGCGAAAGATCCAGACGGACCGAACCTCGACCGCGTGCAGGTCGTGAAAGGTTGGGTGAACAGCCGGGGCGAGACTGAAGAGCGTGTCTATGATGTTGCCTGGTCCGGTGACCGAGAGATCGATCCCGATACGGGAAAGCTCCCTCCGGTAGGAAGTACGGTGGACGTGGATCGTGCGACATATGCCAATTCAATCGGTGCTGCGCAACTCAACATCCTGTGGGAAGACCCGGAATTCGATGTGGATCACCCGGCTGTCTACTACGTCAGGGTGATTGAAATCCCGCGTCCGCGCTGGACGGCATACGATGCAGCTTTTTTTGGGCTCGACCTGCCGGATGACGTGCCGATGGTCATCCAGGACCGGGCGTATACGTCACCGATCTGGTATGAACCGTAAAGCAGGATCGCGGCTAAAAGGCACCTCTAAAAACCTATCGCGCGCTCAGCGCGTATCTGCGGGGCTATGTAGCAAGGCGGGCTCTGCAGGGAATGGCGGGCCCCATTGCCAAAGAGTCCAACACAGCTACAAAGCCCCGCAGGACGCGCCCTTCGGGAGCTTCCCG
>JANQFF010000380.1 GCA_028277965.1 Pseudomonadales bacterium | reverse complement strand
ATTCACATCAATCTGGTCATCCGTGCCTGGTACCTGCGGTGTTTCGACATCGACACCTTTGAAGTAACCCAGCCGCTCGAGCCTGACTTTCGACAGGTCAATGCTGGATGCCTGTGCCCATCCACCTTCCATCTGGCGTAACTCCCGGCGCATCACCTCATCCTGCGTGACTGCATTTCCGGTGAAAGTAATCCTCCGTACATACGCCCGCTTGCCGGAGTTAACGAAAAACTCGACGTCTACGGTACCGTCGTCGTTGATTTTCGACACGCCATTCGCAGTCGCAAAGGTATATCCGCCGTTCCCGAGCGCCCCTTCAATGCGGTCTTCAGTGGCCGTGATTCTCGCCTGAGAAAACGTCTGGCCTCCCTCGACAACGAACAGCGACCTGAGATCCTGTTCTTTGACGTCCCCGAGTTCACCAACCAGGTTGACATCGTTGACCGTGTATACGTCACCCTCGTGAACACCAATCGTGATATATACCTGACGACGATCGGGTGTGATCGAAACCTGCGTCTGCCTGAGGTCATAGTCGGCGTAGCCACGGTCTTTGTAGAAGGCTTCGAGGGTTTCCAGATCACCTGACAGTTTCTCGCGCGAATACTTGTCATCGTTCCGGTAAAACGACAGGAGGCTGGGGTGTTTGAGCTCCAGCTCATCCAGCAGTTCTTCCACGGTGAAGTCTTCGGCACCGAGAACATTGAGATGGCGGATACCGGAGTTTTTACCCTCTTCAATGACGATACTGAGATCAACGCGGTTTCGGGGCAGTTCTTCTATCTGAGTATCGATGCTCGCTCCGTAGCGGCCCTGGGACACGTACTGGCGTTCAAGTTCCAGACCCACGCGCTCCAGGGTCGCCTGCTTGAAAATTTCGCCTTCCCGCAAACCCTGCTGCGCAAGCCCGGACAGAAGAGCCTCTGTTTCAATTGCTTTGTTACCTTCTATCTCAATCGACTCGATGGCAGGGCGCTCAGAGAGATTGACAATGAGAACACCATCGTCCCGGGCGATGCGGATATCTTTGAAATACCCGGAATTGAACAGCTCCCGTGTCAGCGCCCGCACACCAAACTCATCCAGGCGGTCTCCCACCCCGACAGGGATCAGATTGAATACCGTGCCCGGGGAAACCCGTTGCAAACCCTGCAGCCGAACATCCGTGATGACGAAGCCGCCCGGTGTCGCCTCAGCAGCCTGTACCGAAGGCATGGACAACACTGCCATCATCAGGAGCACGATCCAGACAAATTTCATGTGAGCGATTCTCCCAACGCTATCCATTTTCCGTCCAAAAAAGACCGGCCAAATACTGCGTATTCCGGACACGGACTAGATCTCTTCGGCCTCACTCAAAAAGCCTCAGTAAGTCGTTATAGGTGACAAATATGAGCATTGTCCCTACCAAAAACAAACCAATCTGAACCCCCAGAATCTGGACCCGCTCAGGTACAGGTCGGCCCATGGCCCACTCAACTGCACTGAATACCACCTGTCCCCCATCGAGAATCGGCACAGGCAACATATTCAGAACCGCAAGCGAAATACTCAGGAATCCGAGTATGGTAACAAACGACCGCCAGCTATAGCTCGCGGAATCACCCGCTATCTGCGCAATACTGATCGGTCCTGACAGGTTCTTCACCGAGACCTGTCCGGTAAACATTTTCTTGATGATCCCCAGGGTCATCAGCGTTTTATCCCAGGTTTCATCCAGCGCATAAGGTATCGCTTCAAAGACACCCCGACTGACCTCGACGTAGGACGGGTAGATACCCAGCGTTCCCTTTACACTACCGTCCTCCATCGGCGTGCTCGCCGGAACAACGGAGATTGTCCGGGTTTGCCCGTCCCTGACGAATTCGAACACGACCGGCATACCCGCACTCTTCTCAATCACCGCAACAAGGTCACCCCATTCCCCCACCGGGTCGCCGTCTGCTGTACGGATCCAGTCGTCTTCCATAAGACCGGCCGCCTCCGCAGGCGTGTCCGGGGCCACACCCCCAACAACGCTCAGCTGAGCTGGTTTCAAT
>JANQFF010000314.1 GCA_028277965.1 Pseudomonadales bacterium | reverse complement strand
CTCGGCAGGGGTTCGTCTTTGTACCGGACCTCACCTGCCGTCTTGTCGTGCAAACCGAGAACTGCTTTGCCGAGGGTGGACTTGCCTGACCCGCTTTCTCCCACGAGACCGACAATCTCCCGTTCCGCAATGTTCAGACTCACGCCGTCAACCGCGTGAACCCGCTCGTGACGCCCGAGATCGAAGTGTTTGACCAGGTGATCGATTTCAAGAAGGTTGGTCATGTCTGAGCTGCCTGCCGCCCTTCGTGGTGCAACCAGCAGCGCGCGGTGTGTCCGTCGGCCAGCTGGAAAGTGTCTGGTGGCGTATCTTTGCAGATCTGCATGGCTTCCGGGCAACGGGCACAATACCCGCACCCCGGGGGCGGATCGAAAAGATCGGGTGGAGATCCATCGATCGGCGTGAGTCTCAAATCCGTGTCCGGGTTGTTGGTGGGCATGGCGGCTTTGAGACCCACGGTGTAGGGGTGTCCGGGGTTGTAGAAGATCTCATCGACTGTGCCTTCCTCGACCACTTCACCGGCATACATCACCATCACTTCGTCCGCCATGCGAGCGACAACACCAAGGTCATGGGTGATCAGCACAATTGCCATGCCGTTCTCACGCTGCAGGTCCGTCAGGAGATCCAGGATTTGTGCCTGGATGGTGACATCGAGTGCCGTGGTAGGCTCATCAGCAATCAGGATGTCCGGCTCGCAGGCGATTGCCATGGCAATCATTGCCCGCTGCAACATCCCGCCGGAAAACTCGAATGGATATTGACGGGCGCGCTTGTCTGCTTCGGGGATTTTGCTGAGGTCAAGCAATTCAACAGCCCGCTGAAATGCCTGTTTACGCGTGTAACCGCGATGCACGATGAGCGTCTCTGCGATCTGACTGCCTATATTCATCGTGGGATTGAGAGAAGTCATGGGGTCCTGGAATATCATGCCGATCCGGTCGCCGCGGATATCCTGGCCATTGACAGTGCTTGATTGCAGGATGTCGTGACCTGAGAGCATGGCTGTGCCGGATGTGATTCGCCCGGGGGGCACGGGTATCAGGCCCATGATGCTCTGAACCGTTACTGACTTCCCACAGCCGGATTCACCCACGATAGCCAGCGTTTTACCCGCGTGAACGTCGAAATTCACCCCACGAACCGCGTGGATGGTCCCGCCGTAGGTGTCGAACTCCACCTCCAGATCGCTGACTGACAATAGCGGTTCAGTCATGACTTATTCCCGGTTCCTCATGCGTGCGTCCAGCGCATCCCGGAGACCGTCACCCAGAAGGTTGAACGCAAGGACGGTGATGCTGATGAAAAGTGCGGGAAAGATGAGTTCGTGCGGTGTTGTGAGCATCGTTTTGATGCCCTCGTTGCACATCGATCCCCATGAAGGGGTTGGTGGAGCAACCCCCATCCCGATGAATGAGAGGAAAGCCTCGGTGAAGATTGCGCTCGGTACAGCGAAGGTGATGGTGACGAGAATGACACCCATTGTGTTGGGGATCATATGCCTTAAGACCAGGTAGCCCGTTCCCGCACCCAATAGACGCGAAGCGCTGATGTATCCCTCTTCACGGATCTGCAGGATCTGGCCGCGAACCAGTCGGGCAGTTGCCGGCCATAACAACAGGACCATCGCTAAAAGCATCGGCATGATGCCGCTCTCACCAGGCCCCACGGCAAAAACGACTTTGAAGAGGATCATAAAAAGAAGAAAAGGCAGTGCCACCACGAAGTCGGCGAATCTCATCAGTACCTGGTCCGTGGCACCCCCGATGAATCCCGCTGTACTGCCGTAAACGACACCAAAGAGAACATAAAGGATCGGAGCGAGGAAGCCGATGAACAACGACACTCTTGCGCCATGCATCAGGCGCGCGAGCATGTCGCGTCCCAGGTAATCGGTACCGAGAGGATGCCACTTCAGGGTATACGTGGTGCCCATGGGAGCGGTTTCCCCAGGCAGGAGCAAACCACGGTCTCTCGCCTCAGATTCGGTAATGACGCGTTCGAGCGTACCTTCTATGGTTTCAAACGTGTCCATCTCCTGGCCCGTCGTATCGATTGGCACGACGGAGTAGAAGTAGTTCCTCGGTCGCAGATCCAGAAGGTCCTCGAAGTAAGTCTCTGTCGTTTCGAATAGCGGCAACCCCAGTGCCCGTTCAGGGCCGATCGAGTAAGTTGTCCGATAGACCCGGTACTCTGCGGCGGCAGGTACGGCATCCCAGGCAAGGCGCACGTGTTGTGTCGTAGGTGGTTCTGCAAAGTGAAGCCCGCTCCCCGTTGCCGACCCGCCTGCCCAACTCGATGATTCGGGGACGAGCGTGACGACCCGCGCGGCCCCGGGTGGGAGCGATATCTGATCAACGTCCTGGGCGGCAGGGTCGACGTTCCAGATGACGGGTCCCGCCAGCGTAAAACCCACCAGGCCAATGACCAGATACAACGAGAAGATGGCGCGGCCATTGGCTTTGAGACGGATCCACGCATCCTGCCAATAAGACAGGGAGGGACGGCTGATGGTCTGGACAGCTTCTGTCGTCTCCAGGGGAGCAAACTGGTTCGCTTGTGCTGTGCTCTCTGCCATACCTGATCGATTACTCCAGCCGCACCCGCGGATCGATGAGCCCGTAAATGAGATCCACGAGTATCACCATGATCACGAGGAAGCCGCCGTAGAAAACGGTTGTCCCCATGATGACTGTGTAATCCAGTTGTTGAACAGCTTGCACGAAGTACCGCCCGAGTCCGGGAATGGCAAAGATGATCTCGACGACAAACCCGCCGGTCGTGATGGCGGCGATTGACGGACCGAGTACGGTGATGACGGGCAGAATGGCGTTGCGGAGCTGGTGACGGGTGAAGATCTGCGTCGGCGGCAACCCTTTGGAACGGGCGGTGCGCACAAAATCGGCGCTGACGATCTCGAGCATGGACGAACGCATGAGGCGCGTGAGGTACGCCATGGTGGATAATCCCAGCACGAGGGAGGGCACGATCATGTGCCAGACAGTGCCCCAGCCACCAATTGGCAGCCAGGAAATGCCGGTCAGGTCATTGAGGTTGACGATACTGAGTTGCCCTAGCGCGGCAATGACAAAACTGGGTACCGAAATCCCGAGAATCACCAGGAACATGATGATTGTGTCTGGCAGCCGGTTTCGATAAAGCGCGGTGAGGGCTCCCCATAGAACACCGCCGAGGCCGGCAAAGAAGATGGCCAGGATGCCAAGGGTTGCGGACACCGGGAAATGCTCTTTGATGATGTCGTTTACCGAGCGGTTTTCCTGGGTGAATGAAATGCCAAAATCTCCGCGGGCAATATTGGCGAGATAGATGGCGTATTGAGTCATCAGCGGCTGATCCAGGCCGTATTTTGCCTTGAGATTGCTCTGGATCTGCTCGGTCATGGCTTTCTCGCCGGAGAGAGGGTCGCCTGGCACCGCGTGCATGGCAAAAAAGGTCGCCGTTGCGATGAACCAGACGGTAATGATCCCCTGGACAATTCGCTTCCCGGCGTAGCGCCCCATGGTCAGTCACCACCTCCGACGATGTAGGCGTTGGTGAAGTCGACTTCAGAGCCGATCACGCGCCGTTTTACCCCTGCGAGCTCGGGATGCACAACGTATGTCACCCCGCGTTCGTACTGAGGCAGGATGACGATGTCGTCGTAGATCAGCTGCTGAATGGCCCCGAATGCAGCCATACGTTCCTCAGGGACGACGGAGTTTTGCGCTTGCCGGATGTAGCTGTCCATTTCCGGGCTGTCGTATTGGCCCCGGTTGTTGAGATTCCAGGATGCAAACAAGTCGCCAAACGTCAGAGGGTCATCGTAGTCGGGACCCCAGCCGGCCAGAACCATGTCGAATTCTCCCGTCGTCATCTTGGCGAGGCGCTGTTTGAATATCTGCTTGTCGATCTTGATGTCGAGACCGAGGCGCTTCTTTAACGTTGCCTGAACCCACTCGGACTGGATGTTGGAGACCGGATTGTCCCCGGTGAGCAGGACAATTTCCGGGATCTCGGTGACCCCAAGCTCCTGTTTGGCCAGCTCAAGGTGCTGCTGCGCAGCTTCGAAGTCGATCACCTGTTCAGGTGCCGGATACTCCTTGCGCAGGTAGTCATTCACACCCATGAGCCATCCCGGAAACAACGACCGTCCGGGAATGTAACCTGGTTTCTTTGTCACCTTGTAGACGAGCTCATCCATATCCAGGGACAGCTGCATGGCACGGCGAAGATTCCAGTTCCTCGTCACGCGGGTGTCCCGGTGATTGAACTCGATATAGAACACCGTCCCGTCCTGTTCGCGCTTGATCTGCCAGCGATTCTCCAGGGCGTTGTCGAGGTTTTCCGCCTCGAGGGTTGTGTATGCAATCTTGTCGTCTTTGAAAAAGTTGAGTGTCGCGGTGGCGTCTGACGTGATGTAACCGAAATTGATCCGGTCGAGCCGGATGCGTTCGTGGTCCCAGTAGTTTGGGTTCTTCTCCAGCATCAGGCTCGCGCCGTGGACCCAGCTGGTGATGTTGAATGGACCGCTGTAAAGGAGTTCTTCAGCATCAGCGCCGAAGCGCCCATCGGTTTGAAGGTAAAACTTCTCCTGGACGGGGAGGTAGGTTGGAAACGTCACCATCTTGTCGAAGAACGCGATCGGTCGCTCCAGCTCCACGATGAGTGTGTGTGGATCTGGGGTGCGCACGCCCAATTCGGAGGTTGGCAGCTCTCCTTTGTTGATCGCCTCTCCGTTCCTGATGTGGAACAGGAGAAAAGCGTATTGAGAAGCGTTGGCCGGGTCGAGGGCAGTCTTCCACGCAAACACAAAGTCCGCTGCCGTGATTGGGCTGCCGTCACTCCAGCGTGCATTGTCACGCAGCCAGAACGTGGCGTGTGTGGGCTTTACCTCCCACGAATGGGCAATGGCAGGTTCCAGCCTGTCATCCATACTCATGCGCAACAGACCTTCCATGGTGTGGCCCAGAACGATACCCGAGACAGCATCGGTGGTAATGGTTGTGTTCAACTGTGGGGGCTCTTCACGCAACGCAATCGTGATGGTATTTGTTGCGGGATCCAGAGCCTGGGCAGATGTGTTTGATGATCCGACCATCGACGCCAACGCCTGTAGCGCGAGCATCAGGACGATGAGAAACGCGACAGCGGCCAGTCCGAGTAGTAGGAGCTGGCGTCCTGCGGAACGGGCGAAAGCGTCTTCTGTCGGCTGGGCTTCAGCCACTGACCTGGCGCAGCAGATTGCCTACGACACGTTCGAGGTGCATCAGGGAGTTACACTCCTCGACCTGGTGTGAATAAGCCTGGTAGCGGCGCATTTCAGAATCTCCGGTATTCCAGGAGACACGTGATTCCGGATTGAGCCAGATGATCCGTTTACTTCGGTCATACATCTCTTTCAGGATCTCAGCGTGTGGATCGCCGTAGTTATTGCGGGCGTCACCGAGGATGATGATAGTCGTTCGGTTGTCGACGTCATCCAGGCAGTGATTCTTGAAATCCATGAGTGCCTGGCCGTAGTCCGTCGACCCGCCACTATAGTCCCGCAGGACTTTCGCAATGGCATCTTCAATTTTGTTGCGCTGAAAGAGGTCTGTGACCTCGGCAAGGTCGGATGAGAACGCAAAGCTGCGCACTTTGGGCATGACCTCGTCGAGGCTGTAGAGGAACATCAGCATGAAGCGTGCGTAAGATGCGACAGATCCTGATACGTCGCAGATGGCAAATACCTTGGGCCGGTCGATCTTTACCGATTTCCACCGCAGGTCAAAAATAGCCCCGTCGTAGGACATGTTGTGGCGCAACGTGCGTGGCACATTGAGAAGGCCTTTCTTGTACACCTTCTTGCGGCGCGAGTGCATGGTTGTCAGCTTCTTTGCCATCTTGTAGACAATTTCCTGGATCAGACGGAAATTGCGGTGCTCGACGTTGGAGAGCTTGACCTTACGCAGCAGCTCTTCGCGCAGCTTTTTGCCGGAAACATCAGCGTTGAGCAGAAATTGTCTCTCGACATAGTCCCTGACCTGCTCGCGGAGCCAGTCCCGGCGGCGTTTGAGCTCCTGTCCGAGCCGGCGTGACGGGACGTGCTGGCGTTCCTTGAGATCGCTGATCTCGCGATTGAGCTCAGCCAGGCCCATCGCATCCATGATTCTTCGCGCATAGAGACCTTTCTGCGTGAAAATCTGAATGTCACGAACGTTGACCTCTTCGCCGGCAGCGGCCATTGCGGTTGTCAGCTCAACCCTGGAGTTCGCCATGAGAAGCTGGCCGAGATCGCTCGACGCTTCGGTCATCTCGCCCGGGCCCAGATCTTCCTCCTCTTCCTCTTCGAAGAGATTGTTGTTGGGCTTGGCTTTGCTCTTCTTTTTCTTACCACCCTGGGCGGGTTGTCCGGGCTGACGTTCACCACCGGCGCCGCCACCCTCGCCGCCTTCTCCTTCAGCGTGATCGGCACCTGAATCGTTCTCAGCATCGGTCTCTGATTCGGAACGCTCGCCGGATACGTCTTCGAATGCAAAGAACTGGTCGAAACAGTTGTCGAATGTCTCTTTCTCGTCTGCTGTCTTTGGGAGTACCAGCGAGAGAGAATGTTTGAGGAATTCCCGGTCGCGGTAGCCGACGAGTTCCACAGTGTTCATGGCATCCAGCGTTTCGGCTGTGGATATGCGCACGTCAGCCATCCTTAAGCTACGGATGAAGTTCGTGAGCGTGCGGTCCATGGTTTTACTTGCGGATCTTGGCCGTGATGGCGTTGATTTCGCCGTCTACGTTTTCGATGTCTTCCTGAAATTTCAGAATGACATTGAGCGTATCACGGACAAGCTGCGGGTCCAGTGCTTCGGTGTGCAGAAGGAGGAGCGTTCGCGCCCAGTCGATGGTCTCTGAGATGGCGGGTACCTTCTTCAGATCCAGATCCCTGAGCTCGTGGATGAAGGTGACGAGCTGGCGCTGCAGTTCCGGTGGTACTTCCGGGACGCGGGCATGAATGATCTTCTGTTCGAGGTCGACGTCCGGAAACGGGATGTACAGATGCAGGCAACGCCGTTTGAGCGCATCCGATATCTCCCGGGTGTTGTTTGACGTCAGGAATACCATCGGTGGTTCTTTGCTCGCTTTTACCGTGCCAATCTCAGGGATTGATATCTGGAAGTCGGACAGGATTTCCAGCAGGAGAGATTCGAACTCGTGATCCGATTTGTCGATCTCGTCGAGCAGAAGGACACACCCGTCTTCCTCGCGCAGCGCTTTCAGCAGGGGCCGCGGTTCGAGGAACTCTTCAGAGAAGAAGATGTCGCCAAACTCATGCAGTCGGGTGACGGATTGGGCAAACCCTTTGGCGCCAGCGAGGACCTCATCCAGCGCTTCTTTCAGCACCTGTGTATAGAGGAGCTGTTTGCCGTACTTCCATTCGTAGATCGCTTTCGATTCGTCGAGACCCTCGTAACACTGCAGCCGGATCAGGGGCAGCTCGAACATCTCTGCCGTGGTTTTGGCAAGTTCGGTTTTACCCACCCCGGGCGGCCCTTCGATGAGTATCGGCTTACGCAGGTGAAATGCGAGATAGACCGCAGTTGCGATCTGGTCGCTGCAGATATAACGGTGAGATTCGAAGTGTTCTTTTAGCGAGTCGACCGACTCGGCGATTGTATCGATATCTGCCATTGGCTCCTGTCCAGCCGTGCGAATTCCGCACACGCAAAACAGCCTATTATCCCAGCGGGGAGTGGGGTTGTATAGCGCGATGCTGTAAGGGATTACCTTCTGCTATTGGTAGAGAATGCCGATCGCGGCTGAAGCCGCTCCTACAGAGGTAGAAGGATCTAACTATCTCCGTCTCGCGGCTTTAGCCGCGATTGTCTTTGTTCTTGGCATCCCTGCCGCAGTGTAGGCGCACCCCTTAATTAACCAAATGGTTAGCAATCAGGGCTCAAGAGTGCTCCACACCCTGATCATAGAGGTACCTAAGTGTGCACCCGCATCAAGCCTTCCTGCACGGCTGATGCGACAAGATCTCCCGCCTGGTTGTAGATCGTGCCGCGGTTGAACCCCCTGGCACCTGATGCGGACGGGCTGTCCTGTACGTACAGGAGCCACTCGTCAGCCCTGAAAGGGCGGTGGAACCACATCGCGTGATCGAGACTCGCCACCTGTGCATTATCTTCAAGGAAACTCATCGCGTGAGGACGCGCTGCCGTGTCGAGCAGTGACCAGTCAGAAAGATAGGCCAGCACACACTGGTGCAGGCGAGGATCGTCGGGGAGGTTTTCGCGTGTTCGCATCCAGCAGAGCTGGTGTGGTTCTTTTACCTCCGGATGCAGGAGATCCACCGGGTCTGCCTGACGGATCTGAATGGCCGTTGTGGGTGTGTACGCATCGCGATACTCCGCGGGCCAGTCTCTGGCCTGTTCGGCACGCAGATCGTTCTCATCAGGCAGGTCTTCAGGGGAAGGTGCTTCCGGCATCGGAAACTGATGTGACAGGCCTTCCTCATCAACCTGAAACGAGATCGACATCGTGAAGATTT
>JANQFF010000344.1 GCA_028277965.1 Pseudomonadales bacterium | reverse complement strand
TGATCCGCGTCTCAGATCGTGGTGTTTCGTTCAGCCAGTTCACCACCCGTGTGAGGTTCATGGCTGCCGAGGTCAGCACGAATTGCAGGTGGGTCTTGTCCAGGCCCCGGTAGCGGGAGCGGCGCATCCCCAGAGCAAACACACACTGCGACACCGTACCCTCAACGCCTGCTCGTTTACCATATTGCTTGCGCCATGCGTCAGTATGTTGCTCTTCCTTGCGTTTTTGGACGGCTTTGAAGACACTTTCTTCGTGGAAAGATAGCGTGCGGCGGGAATGTTTGGTGCAGAGGTCATGCACCGGACAGGGTTCGCACTGCACGCGCTTGAACTTGACGCGGGTCAGTTGGTGGTCACGGCGGTGGTCGCGCATGGTCCAGGGATTGCTGACATGCCCCTGGGGACAGGTGACGGTGCGGTTCTCCCAGTCAATGGTGAAGGCCTCGATATCATAGCCCGTCGCGTGCTGCCAGGTGTGCTTCTCCCACACCGGACCATACAGGTTGACATCGTAATCCCGCTGACTGTCATACAACAGTGGCGCGGAGGTATAGCCCCTATCGACCAAATGCATGTCAGGCAGTAACTCGCGTTGCTGAAGGCCATCGTGGATCGGGTCAACCGCCTGGTCATCGGGTTGGGTGGCATTGACCGTATGCACGTGAGTAATGAGGAGCGGTCCGTCATCATCACAGGTTTCGGTCAGGTGAACTTTGTAGCCCATCCAGTCACGGCCCCGTTTGTGACTGTAGCGGGCTTCGACATCAAAAGGGGACTGGATGAGCCTCGCGGCGGGTGGCATCTCCTTTCGCTCGCGCTGACGCAGGTCATCCGCAATCCGGACAAACTGCTGCACCCAGACCTGGCGCAGCATCTCAACAGCGGCCAGATGATGCACTTCAGTCGGAGTGGCCGGGTCGAAATAGACCTGTTCGAGCAGTGCCATACCATCCCAACCGATCTGGACGACTAAGGCTTGGCGTTTGGCTTTTTTCTGGGGCAGACGGAACTCACTCAGCGGTTGGCTGTAACGGGTGTACCAATCGGGCGCAACCCAGCTTTTCAGCCAGTCCGGGGCAACCCCAGCAATGGCATCGAGGGCGGCTTGCAAGGTACGCCCGGCCAGTTCCAGGCGGTTGAGATCACGCACACTGGCAAGCACATGGGTGGAGTCGGTGCGCTGCTGGC
>JANQFF010000275.1 GCA_028277965.1 Pseudomonadales bacterium | reverse complement strand
TGCGTCACGCGGGTTCGCAGCGAAGCGCCTACCGGCGATTCGCGTTGACGCGGACCCCGTGGTTGAAACGCACTGAAGTTAGTCCGGCAGGGATGCCGTGAATGCAATCAGGTCGAAGAATCGCGGCTAAAGCCGCTCCTACAGAGATAGCAAGATCGACCTAACTCTGTAGGAGCGGCTTTAGCCGCGATTGCTCAGGGTTATCAGCGCCCCATCCCGTAAAACTCATCATTCGGCCGCATCGACGTCAGATTGGCCAGACGGTTACTCTGGGCAAAGAACGCTGCAATTGCACCGATATCCCAGATGTCTTCATCTGTAAAACCGTGGTCTTTCACCGCTTCGATATCCGCATCTGAGATCGCACCGCTATTTGTTGCCACCTGTATGGCAAACTCCAGCATCGCCTCTTGCCGTTCCGTTATATCCGCTTTGCGGAAATTGATGGCCACCTGGTCAGCCAGGAGAGGGTTCTTCGCACGGATACGCAGGATCGCCCCATGGGCAACCACACAATACTGGCAGTCGTTCACGGCAGACGTCGCCACAACGATCATTTCACGCTCTGCTTTTGAAAGGCCACTATCCTTTTCCATGAGCGCATCGTGATGACTGAAAAACGCCCGGAACTCGTCCGGTCGGCGGGCAAGAACGAGGAAGACGTTCGGAACAAATCCCGACTTTTCCGACACCTCTTCGATCCGCTCGCGTATGTCGTCAGGAAGCTCACTGAGTTCGGGTATGGGGAAACGACTGATCATCTCTCTTCCTACTGTTCTGCAGGGACAATCGTGAGAGGTTTATCCAGGAAACCCTCGAGAGGAAGGCCCCCGAGATTCAACTCACGTGCGATACCAATCGCTTCGTCGAACGGCACGCCCTCTTCAGCGATGAGATACGCACTCCAGAGGTGTGTCGCCCGGAACGCAACAGTGCAGTGCAGCAGGACACCGCCTTCTGCGGAATCGATTGCCTGCGCCAGCTGCTTCACCGCCGCGGGGGTGTAGGGTGTGTCCGGCCCACCAAGCGGGATGTGCACGTAATCGATCCCCATTTCTTCCAGTTTGGCTGCCTCGTCAAACGGCACCATGTTGCGGTTGTTCATTTCAAAATCCGTTCGAAGGTTAACAACCTTACTAACACCCAGCGATTTCGCACGCTCAAGGCCTTCAGGACTTGGCTGCCCCGCCACAAAGATGTTGTCCCCAACCTGCGCAAATATCTCCTGAAAACCCTCTGTATCGAGTTTCTTTGGTGTATCGAAGACACCCTCCGATTCTGCAATCACACTTGCAGACAAGACAATAAGAACAAGAGCGACAACATAAGAGGCTCGCAACATCGGTGACTCCACACAATCAAAGGTACAGCCACCCATTAGAGGACAATTTCGCCACTAGGGGAAGTGTGACTACATGTGATACGGTTACCGCTTTGGCCTGGTACAAGCTTTACAATAGCGTATGCCCAGCTCAGCCGGAAAACGTAAGAGACCCGCAAAAAATCACCCCTGGAAGCTGGGTCTCTCTGGCCCGGTGTCCTACGCCAACCGCTCGATGAGCAACTGGCGTGGATTCTACCGTCCGCCCGAAGAAGCCAGCCCCGTACGAACTCTCAGCGAATCTGAGATCGAAGCGCTCGGTCTGCAACTTGTGCTACCCGTCCACGAGATCATGGAGGCGCGCCGCATGTGTCAGGAACACCATCCCGACCGTGGCGGCGATCCGGAAGTATTCCAGTACTGGAAAGAAAAGCTTGACCGCCTGAAGCGGCGCACCCGTCGCTGAGACAATAAATCCAGTAACATCTGACGCTCATAACAAAGTGAAGCGTCCCGCCATGCGCCAGCAGACGATCTGTGCCCTGATAGTGATGTTGCTCTCCAGCAACAGCACTGCTAATCCTTTCAGCCTCAGCAACGAAAGCAGTGTCGACTACACACGTACTCCACACGAAGCAAAGATGCGTTGCAAAGACCTGATCAGCACCAGTAACTATGACTACAGTGTGCTGAGCGCTGTAGAAATCCCGGCAACCGAGAACGTACCTGCTCACTGTCGCGTGAGTGGTCTTGTTCCAAGTGAAGTCCGATTCGAGGTGAACCTGCCAATCGAGTGGAACGGCCGGATCTACATGTTCGGCAATGGTGGTCTTGCCGGTCGGCAGCCTTCATCACCCAACCACCAGGCATCACGGGACCTGGCCCTCGCAAACGGTTTTGCAACCACCTACACCGATACCGGCCATGATGCACGCGTGACACCCGGAGGCACGTTTGCACACAACAATCTTCACCGGCTGGTCGACTATGGATTCAGGGCCGTCCACTTGACGATCACATCGACAAAACAGATTGTCCGCGACTTCTTCGATCGCAGTGCCAGGACGAGTTACTGGAACGGCTGCTCAACAGGAGGCAGGCAGGCGATGCTTTCGGCGCAACGATTTCCGGACGATTTTGACGGGATCATCGCCGGCGCCCCCGCTGCGGACTATTCAGGTCTCAAGTTTTCGCAAGCCTGGCGCGTCGCGGCCATCAGCAACTCCGGCCTCACGGAAGACGAAGTTCTGGTCCTCGCCGATCACATCTACGAACAGTGCGATGCCCTCGACGGCATGGCGGATGGCCTGATCAGCGATCCACGCCGTTGCGATTTCAACGTGGATCGCGATCTGCCCCACTGTGACGGCGAAGATACTGATGCCTGCTTCGACAATCAGGAACGCGACGCCCTGAAACGTTACTACGCACCTGTGACCCTCGGAGACGAGGTGATCTACCCCGCCATGCCGGTCGGCAGCGAGGTACTCGGCAGCGACTTTGGTGGAAATCAACGCAGCGGGTGGAATCCCTGGCTGATCAACGACAACGGTCCAGTACTCCTCGACCTTCTAGGGTCGGACTTCTTCCGCTACATGGCGTACGTTGAGGACCGTCCGGAATATGACTGGACGGAATTCGACTTCGCAGAAGCGCCCGACAATCTCGATGAATTCCGGGCAATTGTCGATGCGATTGATCCGGACCTCTCGGGATTCAAACAATCCGGGGGCAAACTGCTGAGCTATTTCGGGTGGGCGGACCCTGATATCAATCCCCTGACCCTCATCGCCTATCGCGAGCAAGTGCTGGCTTTGGATCCTGACGCGGAAGACTATTTCAGAACATTCCTGATGCCAGGCATGTTTCATTGTCGGGGCGGCGCGGGGCCCGACCGGTTCGATGCCATGACTGCACTGATCGATTGGACGGAAAAAGACGTCGCGCCGGAGCAACTCATGACCTGGAAAGACGCAAACGGCCAGATGGCTGACCAGCGACCTTCCTGCAGATATCCGGCGGAGGCGCGCATATCAGGCGGTCAATGGACGTGCGTCCGTTAGTTACAACTCAGCAACCTTGTTCCGCTCGATGAGATCGAAGTCAATCTGAGCGCCTAACCCGGGTTCCTGATGCGCGTGGACCAGACCGTTTGCATCGACTTCTATGTCCTGAACCAGCCCATGCTTCTGAACTTCATCCGGCAACAGCACCTCGAAGTACTCGCAGTTCGGGATAGCCATGATGAGGTGCAGGTTCGCAACATTGTTGAGGGAGTTTCCCCCATGATGCACCTCATAGTTCATCTGGAAGGCCTCAGCCAGGTGCGCGGTCTTCAGGCATGACGTCAGTCCGCCTTTGATTGCGACATCGCCTCTCAGGTAGTCCGTGGCTCCCTGGAGTATCCACGGCGCATATGACGTCGGACCGGTACTTGGCATCTCAGTCGCCATCAAAGGGATACCCAGAACCTGTTTCAGCTTCACGTAACCATATAGATCATCGTAAGCGAGTGGATCCTCGTACCAGTAGAAATTGAGTTCTTCCACAGCCCTGCCCACCCGCAACGCCGCGGGATAGTCATAAGACCAGGTGGAATCGAGCATGATCCGGTACTCCTCCCCGACCGCTTCCCGCACCATCCGGCAGATGCGGATGTCGAGTTCCGGGATAGCCGGTGGATGAATCTTATATGCCGTCCACCCCGCTTCTTTATATCGCAGGGCTTCTTCAGCGTATTCCTCCGGATGTTCGAACACTGCGGAGCTCGCATATGCAGGTGCGCTGTCGCGAAAGGTACCCATCAGTCGATGTACCGGAATCCCTGCTGCTTTGGCCGCCAGGTCCCAGAGCGCAACATCGATTGCACCAATCACCCTCATCACACTACCCATGGCCCACCTTGACATGGTTTGCCAGAGACGCTCCCGGGCAAGGGGGTCCTGGCCGAGAAGCACGGGCTTGTAGCGGTCGATGATCAGCTGCGCATCGTTCCCTAATGGACTCAGGGCTGAACCAAGAAAAGCATGACCTTCCAGACCATCGTCCGTGATGATCCGGACGAGCCCCATGTGGGTGCTGCGGGTCCCCGAGCTTTTAACTCTGAGGGTGTACCTCGTCGGAGGTATGTCCTGCCACTCCCAGACCGTGACTTTGACATCGGATATGCGCATGAAGATCCTCCCTTTTTGTACCCATCGAACCAATGGCTTCGATGCGATCAGACAAATACTATTTACATTCAGCCGCGTGTTGTCACCCCAACATTACGCCCTGCTAAGGAAAATTTGCACAAATGACAAAAACTTACTTCGCCATTGGTTTTCTCTTGAGCCTGGCCTGGACGAATCCGTCGCTCGCTGAAAACGACGAAGCGGTCATTGAACGGCTGAAGCCCGGCTTTGCCGCCAATCCCACGCACTCTTTGTTCATTTCACAAGCTGACAGACGCATAGTCCTCAAGAACTACGACAAGCTGGTCACAACCAGACCAGTTATTCGCGGAGAGAAGGTTTATCCCCTGACCGATGAACCTGCAGATTTCAGCGATGTGTCCTACGAGGTCGACGGCACCGCCTATACGCTCGATGAGTTCCTGGCAATGCCCAGCCATATCGGCCTCATTGTCGTTCGAGGCGACAAGGTTCTGCTCGAGCATTACCAGGCAGGTAATGATGCCAGCACGAGGTGGGTCTCCTTTTCCGTCAGCAAATCGGTCACCTCGATGCTCGTCGGTGCAGCCATTCAAGACGGTTTCATCAGGAGTGTTGATGAACCGGTAGCCCACTATCTGCCCAGACTCCGCGGTACTCCCTACGAGGCGTCGACAATCAGGAACGTGCTGAACATGGCGTCTGGTTTAAAGTGGAACGAAGACTACGGGGATTCCAATTCCGACGTCGCAATCGCAGGGGCTTACAACGGAATCGAGCTGGTCAGCTACCTCTCAAAACTACCCCGCGAACATGAGCCTGGAGAGGTCTTCAACTACAACACCGGGGAGACCAACCTTGTGGGTGAATTACTCCGTTCCGCCATTGGTAACAACGCGTCTACTTACCTGACCTACAAAATCTGGCAGCCGTTTGGTATGGAATACGATGCCAATTGGCGTGTGACAGGCCACGCGGGAGGTGAAACCGGTGGATGTTGCATAAGCGCCACATTGCGCGACTACGCAAGACTCGGCATCTTCGCAATGAGGGGCGGCAAACTGCAGGATGGTACCGAGGTGCTGCCTGAAGGATGGATGAAAGAGTCAACCACACCGTCCAAAGGTAATCCGGGTTACGGTTACCAGTGGTGGCTGAATCCGGACGGCAACTACTCTGCGATTGGCATCTTCGGTCAGGGTATACATATCTTTCCGGAGCAGAACCTGGTGATCGCCATGCACAACAACGCGCCGGTCGCCGGTGCGAGTGAGTTCAATGCCCACATCCGGGGTATTTCGGCAGCGATCGCGAATACGCTCAAGTAGAAATGGGGTATATAGATGTCCACGAACAAACCAATTGCTCTCCTCGCCATCGTCGCCGACAACCGCATGATCGGTAACGTCGATGACAGCCCTTTACCCTTTGACCTGCCAACCGGGAGTGCATGGATCTTTCACGTGATGTCCGGAGCCGACCCGACCAATGCCGAGCCCCTTAAACACAGCTTCGTGTTCGGCCGCCGCGTCTACGAGGAATTTATGGGGTACGGGATCATGCCAGTCGGGGGTGGCGTCAACGTAGTGATCAGCAGCACCCTGGCTGCAGATGACGGCTCACCCAGGCCGCTACCCGCGACAACCGACCCTGGTGCCCCGGACAATCCACGTATTGTCGCCGTTGGCTCTGTAGAACAGGCACTGGAAGTCGGCACTGCGCCGGAAGCTGACCCTCGCGCCGGTGAACTCTGCCTGGTGCTTGGTGGCGAACGTATCTACACCGATACTCTCGAGAAGGCCTCGTTTCTGCGTATGTTCCACATGCGTACCGAGTTCGAAGGTGGGATCCTCTTCCCCGAGTATGACGCGGGCGCCTGGGTGCCTATATGGCACACAGACCCGGATACAGAGAAGAACGAAGTAGACGGCGAAATCGTGGCCTACCAGGTCATCGATTCAGTTCGAGCCAGCGAAGCTGACAGCAGCGATCTTGCACCTGTCGTCGAAGCGATCATTGCTGTGAATGAGGCATTTACTCATAGATAGTAAGCACCTATGCGCTCTCTGATTACTTGATTCCCGGAAGAAGTTGTCGGTTAAATTACAGAGAGAGCAAAGGAGAGAACCGATGCCGTTGCGCGTAACGTTTGAACTGGAAGATGAGGATCTTTCTTACTTTCAGACCAGTATGAAAAATGCCCAGAAACGGGCGGTCTCGATGTCTACTGAGGAAATACTGCGAACCGCCAGCAAACACATCCTGGATGCCAATCGAACCAAACTGCCGAGCTTCGTCGATGAGCGCGTAAAGAAAGTGGGTGCGCTCATTGAGATGATGCGCGATGAAGAGTGGGAACTGCCCGAGGAAGAACGTAGTAACGTTCTCGCGGCACTCGTCTACCTGAGCGAACCGGAGGATCTGATTCCCGACGAGGTACCAGTGCTTGGCTATGTCGACGATGCGATCATGATTGAGCTTGTTGTGAGAGAACTGCGGCCGGAAATTGACGCATTCATGGATTTCTGTCGCTATCGCGAGGGCGAACGTGCACGGAACCGCAATCCAAACCTGTCGCGCGACGAGTACCTGGCGATCAAGAGGCGCGAATTGCATGAGCGGATGCGAAGGCGCCGTCAGAAACGGCTCAGCTCCATGCATTCGAGCGGACGCCCGCGCTTCCGGCTGTTTTAGCGAGGGGGTCTGCAACCTGATACTATCCTCGGTCCTTAAAGGGGGACTGAAAGGACACACATGCGCAATATCGCAAAGAGATTGCTGACAGCTTTGTTGCTGACTGCTTCGACTTTTTCTCTTGGGGCCGCGGCAGAGATACTGGACGATGTCTCTTACGGGCACGCAGACAGCAGTGGCGTGAAAATCCACTACGCTACAGCGGGGGAAGGCCCGCTCGTGGTGATGATTCATGGTTTCCCGGACTACTGGTACAGCTGGCGCGACCAGATGGAGACGCTGAAGAGCGACTTCCAGGTTGTCGCGATCGACCAGCGGGGCTACAACAAGAGTGGTCAGCCGCAAGGCGTGGACAACTACGGGATGCAGCACCTCGTCAGTGACGTTGCAGCTGTGATCCGCCATCTCGGCCGCGAAAAAGCAACTATTGTCGGTCATGACTGGGGCGGTGCGGTCGCCTGGCAGTTTGCATTTGCGCTGCCACAGATGACCGAGCGGCTGATTGTGCTCAACCTTCCTCACCCCGCAGGGATGGGTCGGGAACTGGCAAACAACGCTGAACAACGTGCAAACAGCGACTACGCACGCAAATTCCAGGAAGGTTCACCCGAAGATCCGGATATCCTCTTCGGGGGGCCGATGACTGCCGCCAATCTCGCAGGATGGGTGCGCGACGAGGAAGCACGCAAACACTACGTGGCCGCTTTCGAACGATCTGACTTTGCAGGCATGCTGAACTACTACAAGGCAAACTACCCGACACCTCCACCCCCTGGCAGCCCGGCACCGCCTGCGCCCCCGAAACTGCCCATGCCGGTACTGATGTTTCACGGATTGCAGGACACCGCTCTGCATTCAGACGGTTTGAACAACACGTGGGACTGGATCGATGCGGATCTGACCATTGTCACGGCACCTGAAGCCGGACACTTTGTGCAGCAGGACGCAGCCGATCTGGTTTCGACAACAATGAAATGGTGGCTTCTCTCGCGTTCTTAGAGCGAGCGCCACTAGAAGGGAGGAATCATGACCAGAGAAACAATCGATACCGGCACAGAGGATCTGCTCGCCCACATCGAAGACAGCGTGGCTGTCATTACCCTTAATCGTCCCCAGGCGCGTAATGCGATGTCCGGCCCGATGACTGCCGCCCTGGACCGGGCGCTGGATCACGCAGAACGCTCATCGGAGGTCCGCTGTGTGGTTGTGACCGGCGCCGGTGGTGCATTCTGTGCGGGGGGAGATGTTAAAGGCATGGCTTCCGGCGGTGATGCCGGTAGCGGCGGTCGCAGCGCAACACCGGCTGATCGCTACCGGTTTATCGACGAGCTGCTGGAGAACGCCATTCGCTCATCCGGCGCCCGCAGGACCGTGACCGACCGCATCGACACGCTGGTTCTGAACCGGTTCCTGGCCTTCCCCATCTTCCTGGCCGTCATGTACCTGATGTTCATGTTCACCATC
>JANQFF010000230.1 GCA_028277965.1 Pseudomonadales bacterium | reverse complement strand
AGCCAGCCTTCCCAGCGTTTTTGCCAATAGAGGTTATGCAGCCGGGTGGTGATCTCCCCCGGTCCGTTGTGACCACCGAGCGGCCTATCGTTCACCTGGGCAACCGGCATGATGCCGCCCGCGGTTGAAGTCAGGAACGCCTCATCCGCATCGATCAGCTCGTCGACACCTACTTCACCGACATACGTATCCAGGTCCAGTTCGTTAGCGAGATCGAGCACGGCCTGACGCGTAATCCCTTCGAGACAGCCTTCTGCAGGCGTGCGTATGCAACCATCCTTGATCAGGAAGACGTTGCTGCCGGGGGCTTCGGTCAGATGGCCTTTGCCATCCGATAGTACTGACCAGTCCGCATCAGACCTCAGCGCTTCGAAAATGGACAGTTTCATGTCCATCCAGTGAAAGTTCTTTGCGGTGGGATCCACGGCTTTCGAGGAGATGCGTTCGAAATTCTCACTCACACGCAGGTTTGCGCCGCGGATCCGGATCTCATCGTTCAGGATGAAGCTGTACGGTGTCACAAAAGCATAAAACTGGTTGACGTACCGGGGTTTGGTACGGTCACCGCTGGTCAACTGCCCGCGGGTGACCGCCCACCAGATATACGCGTCTTTCAGGCCGGTCAGTCGCACGAGATTGGTCAGGATCTCCCGTGTCTGCTCGTCCGAGTACGGATTGACCAGCTCAAACTTCTCACAGGATTCGCGGAAACGCCTGATATGGTCGTCCAGGCGAAATATGTAGCCACGGCTGGCGCTGACCACATCGTAGGCTGCATCCGCATGTATAAAGCCGGTATCCTGGATCGGCACCATGGCTTCCCCGATGGGCCGGTACTGACCCTGGGAAAACGCTGATCCATTCTCATATGCCGCATCGTGCAGCGACCGGGTGTGGGACGGGTCCGTCGACATGATGTGTTGCGCGGCGATGATACTCATCCTGTGTCCCCTCCTCATGAATGACCCTGTAACCGTACAACACCCTTTCCGTAAAACGGAACAGAGATTGATATCATTTTCGCTCGATATTGTGCCTCCGTTCGGGAGATTGATGATGACATTCCGGACCCCCACCCGCTGGTACGGAAAGCTGTTCAACAAACGTGTAGCCGGTCGACTGCAGTCTTCCAACCCCGGCGCTTTGAGCAAAAACCACCTGCTGATCACATTTGAAGGCAGGAAAAGCGGCAAACACTACACGATTCCTGTGAACTACCGACACACGGCTGAAGGGACAATTGTCGTGAGCACGGAAGCACGCTGGTGGCGGAATCTCGAGGGAGGTGCTGACGTCAACCTGGTTCTCGCGGGTGAATCTGTCAGCGGTCATGCCGTACCCATTACCGACGACCCGGACAAACGCGAACGTTACGGACGATCGCTCACCGGATTCACGTGGCGCTGGTTTGCCCGATCGCTGGTGATCATCGAGATTGTCTTGCATTAGATCGCTGTTCGACCTGTCAGCACCGGAGCGGATTGATAGACTCGGTTTCTGAACTCCGGAGGATGGATGGCCAAAGAATCCATCACAGCTTATCAGGGTGATGAGCCCTATATCTTCGTCAGCTACGCACATGCCGACGACAGTCTGGTCTATCCAGAAATCCAATGGTTACAGAACCAGGGTTTCAATGTGTGGTTCGACGAAGGGATCTCTCCCGGAACCTCGTGGCGTGGCGAGCTGGCAGAAAAGATTGACCGGTCGAACCTGTTTCTCTTTTTTGTTAGCCCAGCCTCAGTCGTATCTGAACACTGCGAGCGAGAGGTTAATTATGCAGTTGACCATGCCAAGCCCGTCCTGACCGTCCATCTCTCAGCAACCGAGCTGCCACCCGCGCTCGATCTGACCCTCGGATCGATACAGGCCATACTGAAGAGTGAGATGTCCGGTCACGAATACCGGGTAAAGCTGCTGGGCGCCGTGGGTAAGCTAATTCATCGTGGAATCGCCCCTGCTTCTCCGACCGTGTCAGCAGCGATTCCACAGGGTGTCTCGGTAGCCGCGCTTCTGGCGCTTGTTGCCGCGTTGGGCATTGTGGTTTTTTCCAATCTACCCCAGACACACCCCCCAGAGGCTAGCCTGCGCGTCGCGTTGGATTTGCCTGGGTGGTCGGACTGGAAGTTGCACGACCCCAATCCGGGCATTGCACTGTCCCGCGATGGTCAAGCTGTTGCATACATTGCACGAGGAGAGGATGGTTCAAGCGAATTGATGGTTCGTTACCTGGACCGCCTGTCAGCCCATGCGATCGAAGGTACCAAAGGTGCAGAACGGCCGTTCTTCTCACCCGACGGCAAGTGGATTGGCTACTTCCAGGGTAACTTCATCAGGCGCGTTCCGGTCGAGGGAGGAGAATCAACTGTCATCACGACCCTCGAGGTTCAGTCCTGTTGCAAAGGCGCCACATGGGGCACCTCCGACCAGATCGTTTTCGCTGAGGGACGATCCGGCCTCAAAGTCGTCTCCGTCAGCACCGGTATCCGAAAAGAGCTGACCGTCCTCGACCTGTCAACGCGGGAAGACAGCCACCGGACACCACACCTGGTGGCCGGTCACGAAGTGCTTCTGTTCACGATCCACTACCCGCGGGGAAAACACGAAATCTGGGCCCGAAACCTGGAAACAGGAGAACAGGTATTCCTGTTCGACGGGTTACGTCCTGTTTTTACCCAATCCGGCTACATCGTATACGCCCGAACGGAAACGATCGATCGAGGCAGCCTGTGGGCCGTCCCATTTACACCTGAAAAAATGGAAATCTCGGGGATCGCGCGTCAAATTCAAGGCAGTGTCGCAGGCCGTGAGGGTAGTGCCTACGCCATTGGTGACTCGGGGCCACTGGTCTACCTCCCAGTCCAGGGTGATGCCATTCGAGAACTTGTGCTTATCGATGCCGACGGTTCGACGCGAGTCCTGGATACAGCGGCAGGCTTCGAGCAACCCCAGTTTTCCAACGACGGCAATCTCGTTGCCGTCACAGTGTTCGAAGACGGCAAGCCGCGCCATATCAAAACCTATGAGATCGCGACCGGCGCTTCGCGGGTTTTTGTCGAAGGCGCCGTACCGCTATGGGGTCCCGACGATCAATCTATCACCCATCTTGTTCCTGACACTGGTCTGGTCAGGACGAGCTTCGTTGGCAGCCCCAATACCGACGTCTTAGTCCGAAGCGATCGTTTCATGGTGCCCAACAACTGGATAAATGGCGGCGACACGCTGATCTACAACGTGGTCAATCCTGAAACTGTCGGAGATCTATATGCACTTCGTATCGGCGAACAACCCCGGCATCTTTTTGGCGATGGGGCGTGCCTGTCAAGTGCTACCTCAGATGAAAAGTGGCTGGCATTCTGTACCTGGCCAGAAGGCGTTCGTGTTGGGCGCTATCCTCAGATGGCAGCGATAACAACCGTCAGCCCAACGGGATGCACTCCCATATGGAGTCATGACGACTCGCGACTGTACTACCGGGAATTTGACAAGCTTGTAGCTGTGGACGTGACATTCGGTCAGGGTATCGCTTTTGGCGAACCCGAGACCGTCGCAAATTTCGGCACACCTGCGGGCCGTCGACTTTATGACATAGACTCGAAAGGCCGGCTGCTTCTTGTACGCGAAAATCTCACTGAACCTCAGCCGCCTGTACTCGTAACCAACTGGCTGCCAGCCACCGAGTAGGTCAGGCTAACCCATACCCGGCGGCATCGCAGCCTGTTCAGCTTCCATCCGTTTTGTGACGAGTGGTGCCGCGTATGCCTGGTCGAGGTAGTTCCTGAGCTTCGGTGCTTCGGCACCGTCAACATCGTAATCCCCATACCGTGCCTGGATGAAACACGTGACAACTGCCAGATCCGCAACACTCAAACTGTCGCCAACCAGGTAGCCGGATTCCGGCAGAACGCTCTCAAGGTATCGCAGGCACTCGGGCAGCGTCTCGGTCAGAATCTCTTCAACTCTCGCTTCATCGGTGGGCTCGTTGAGCATTCTTGGTTTGAGCAGTCGCTCGCGAAAGAGCCCGGCGCACGCCTCAACCAGCCGGGAATCGGCATATTCTTCCAACCACATGGCGCGGGCTTCTTCCTGGGGATCTGCGGGAAAAAGCGGTTTTTCCGGTGCAATACGATCCAGGTAACGGCAGATCACGCTTGTATCCGGAACGGTGAAACCGTCATGTTCCAGCACAGGTATCTTGCCGAGCGGACTGATCGCCCGGAACTCGGGAGACTCATCTCCCGGAAAGGTTGGGATGTTCTCGTATTCGAGCTCTTTGTAATCGAGTGCAAACAGCGCTTTGCGCGCAAAGGGTGACAAGGGTACCCCGTACAGTTTCAACATTTTCCTTCCTCCACCTATTCAGTATTCGCGGCTGGACTGTCGGTTTCCTGACCAGCCTCTTCCCCACCATCGTAGTGATCTTTGAGCCTGCGTACCATCTGGTCCCGCCACTTGATATTGAGGTACGTCGGCTCGAACTCGGGCGGCGCTTTGACGACGGTAACGGTCATCGAAACCGCGATCAGCACAGACGCCGCAGCGATGAGCCAATAAGCCTGTCTGTACGGATCCCGGTATTTACGTCTGAGCCGGGCTTTGCTGCCCGCCCAGCGCGCTTCGAACGATTCATCCACCGCATCGTCTACAACATGGACCTGTTCGGTTTCCACCTGCGAGGGCAGCCGGATAACCGAAGGGGCGAACTCGACGTGTTTGAGCGTATCGCCCCGATCCAGGAATTTCCGGAGATCCCGGCGCCAACCTTCAGGGTCCCTGTATGCTGCTTCCGCCAGGCGCGTCGCCGGTATGACGAGGCAATCGGCAAACTCCTCCAGCATCCGGCTCATCCATGGCAGCGGCCAGTATAAAGCCCTCACGATGGAGCCGAATAACAGCCACTTCCACGCCTGCTGCTGGATCAGCGCCAGCTGATGCAGCAGCATCACGTCGAGCACACCGGTCGGCCAGTGTATCGCTGCTGCCGGGAGCACGATGACCGCCTGCCGGCCATGCAGGATGTGCCAGCCCTGTTCGCTGCCACCACAGACAACCCTGACGTCACGTTTGAGATTCAATCGTCGGCACCAGTGTTCACACCGCTTCTGGATAGATTCCGGGGCTGCATCCAGGTCGCTACTGGTATGTGTCTCCTGGACCGAAACCACAATCCTGTATAGAGAAATACCCGCGCCGGTCACCCAGACGGCGAGCACCGCATAAGCAATATAGGCCGGGATGCGACTTTCGAAATATACAAACTCGGCGACATACACCGGCATCTGCAGACCGAAGAGATACACACCAACAGGCACCAGCAGGAGCGTTGCGAACACTCCCTTACGGTAAACGATCTGCATGCCGAGGTTGCTCTCCACCGGCATCAGGCGGCCCAGCCCGTAAAGGCTCACCGTGAGCAGGCACGCCATCAGAAGCACACGCCCCTCCGGCGGTAATGTGTCCAGCGCCATCGCAAATGCCGTAATGAAATTTTCGGCCATCAGGCAAATGCAGCCATGTCGTACAGTGCGCGGAACGCAACGTTGATCGCAAGCACAAGCAAAACGTAAACCCCCATCACCAGCACACCCTGCTGAATGGGTTTCTTGAGGCCCCATGCGGTAGCGCTGCTCGCTCCATAAAGCGCGACACCACCAACGAGCCACGCGATACCCATGTGCGCGTCACCCAACGGCAGCGGACTCAAAAGAAGGAGAAGCATATCTGCGAACAAACTGATCAACACCAGGATCAGCATGAGATATGCAAGGCGGAACCTCGGGATCCGCGATGTCAGCACCACCATGGTCAGCATGAACATCGTCAGTTCTGCGAACACTCTCAGAATGACAAAGACCACGTGATCCCCGAAGTACAGGAACTGGGCGGCCGCACTGGCAATAATTGCAAGAAGGAGCGAAACGATGAACCGGCGCTGCGAGTAATGCACGCGCTCCGGGGAACCGCGCAGAAAAACCACGCGATAAACCCCGTTCGTCATTTCTGTCACCGTCTGCAGCATGTCGGGTGGGAGAGCGGTTTAACCTTTCACGCTCGACAAAAACTCGAGCGTACGTTCATAAGCACCATCCTCGACGCCCATGATCGCCGCGTTGAAATCAGTGACACCGATATCTTCGAACCGTTTGATCTCGCCACGAAGCGTGTTTTCGTCCCCGACGATGGCGATATCCGCGGGCCCCTCGGCACCTTCGCGGTCGAGCATCGCCCGGTAGCTTGGCAACTGACCATAGATCGTCAGATCTTTTGCGATCTGCTCGCGGGCTTCATCTACTTTTGTCGTCAGAACAATCGGCAGGCCAGCTACAACAGTGGGATCACTCTTTCCGGCGGCGTTCAGAGAAGCAATGATGTGGTTTTCCATGGTGTTCGGACCCACCATCCACGTATTGGTCCCATCCGCTATTTCGGCCGCAATCTTCAGCATGGTCGGTCCGAGAGCCGCGAGAACGACAGGGAGCCGTTCAGCGCCGGGAATCGCCAGCTGGACGCCCTGCACCTTGTATTGTTCTCCCTGAAAGTTGGCTGCTTCACCCCGCGCCAGCGGCATCAGCACACTCAGGTATTCCCGCATGTGTTTAGCAGGCTTGTCGTAGGACATGCCCAGCATGTCTTCAATGACAAGCTTGTGTGAGAGACCAATTCCCAGCGTGAACCGGTTATCCGTCGCAGCTGCCGTGGTAAGAGCCTGCTGAGCAATGGCCGTTGGATGCCTGGGATAAGTGGGGGTCACCGCGGTACCGAAGCCGATACGAGGCACTTCTCTTCCCATCAGGGCGAGAGTTGTGATCGCGTCAAAGCTGAATATGTTCGCGAGCCAGACATTGTCGAGACCGGCTGCTTCCACACCCCGGGCGATGTCGATGATGTCGTCGAGGGTGTTGTTGGTGCCGTCCGCGCCAATCATGGTGCCAATGCGCATGTGTATTACCTTGGAAATAACGAGGCCGGATAGGCTCTCCCAACCTTTGCATTAATTCAACTATTGCGGCTGAAACCGCTCCTACAGTTTTGTCGCTCAAAACGGCATAATCCCGCGCCTTCTTATCCAACGAGCATCATGAATGTCTGACAAAGAAACGATTGCCATCCTCGGCGGCACGGGAGACCTGGGCACTGGTCTTGCGATCCGGTGGTCGAAAGCGGGATACAAAATTGTGATTGGGTCGAGGACCCTCGAGAAAGCCCAGGCGGCTGTCGCCGCCCTGCAGGAAATCTCTCCCGAAACGCCAGCGGAAGCCATGGAATATCTCGATGCGTCCGCAGCGGGTGACATTGTTGTGCTGACCGTTCCTGCTGAACATCAGATATCAACGCTCGATTACGTTAAAGAGAATCTCAGCGGCAAGATTCTCATCGATGTCACGGTTCCCCTGGTTCCGCCTAAAGTCGGAACGGTCCAGTTGCCCGAAGAAGGCAGCGCCGGGAAACGCGCCCAGGAGTTCCTCGGCGAAGATGTCATGGTCGTTACAGCCTATCAGAACATCGCGGCACACCTCCTGCAGCAGGATGTCGCCATCGAATGTGACGTGCTGGTCTGCGGCAACAAAAAAGATGCTCGCGAGAAAGTCCTCCAGCTGACCGAAGAGGCCGGGATGACCGGATGGCATGCCGGTCCGGTTGCCAATTCTGCGGCGGCAGAGGCCCTGACGTCCATCCTGATCCAGATCAACCGGAGCGGTAAAGTGTCACACTCCGGCATCAAGATCATCGGTCAGGAGCACTGAGACTTGTCAGCCTTTTCGGTGGTTCCGATCACCGGTATGCCGATGGTCGAACCGGGGGATAACCTCACCCGGCAGATATGTGACGCCATTGCCGGAGCTGATGTAACGCTCGTCGATGGCGACATTGTATGTGTCGCCCAGAAAGTGGTTTCCAAAGCAGAAAACCGCCTCATTGCACTTGCAGATGTCACACCGTCCCAACGCGCCATCGATCTGGGGGAAGAGACAGACAAAGATCCGCGTCTCGTGGAGCTTATCCTCAACGAGTCCACCGACATCCTGCGCAAACGGGTAGGAGTGCTCATCGTCCGGCACAAGCTCGGGTTTGTTGGCGCCCATGCCGGTATCGATCAGTCGAATGTTGACCACGGGGACGGGGAAGTGGCGCTTCTCTTACCTGAAGATCCAGATGCATCAGCAACGCAGCTTCGCAACGAAATCCGCAATATCACGGGTGCGAATGTGGGCGTCCTCATAACCGACAGCCACAACCGGCCATGGCGTATGGGCACCATCGGTGCCGCCATCGGCAGCGCCGGTGTCACCGTTCTTGATGACCATCGCGGTGGTACGGATGTGTATGGGCGGGAACTCAAAGTCACACTCATCAACCGGGCGGATGCCCTTGCCGCAGCGGCAACCCTCGTCATGGGCGAGACTACCGAGAAGATCCCGCTGGCCCTGGTTCGTGGGCTGCCACCCGAGGACTCCAGCCAGACTGCACAGGACATCAATCGGCCCCTGGAAGAGGACCTCTTCCAGTGAAAATCCTCGCCATCACCGGTGGGGTGGGCGGCGCCAAGCTCGCTCTGGGGCTGGCGAAAGTACTGTCACCCGACGAGGTGGCATTTGCCGTCAACACCGGTGACGATTTCGAACACCTGGGTCTGCACATCTCCCCTGATATCGACAGCCTCACGTATGCGCTGGCGGAAGAGAACAACGCTGAACTTGGCTGGGGCCGGGAAGGTGAAACGTGGCAGTTCATCGAGACGCTTGAATCGCTCGGTGGAGAAACCTGGTTTCGTCTCGGCGACAAAGACATGGCATTGCACATCAGACGCACCGGTCTGCTAGAGGAAGGGCAGTCTCTGACAGAAGCAACCGCTGCAATCACAAACGCCATGGGGATCGAACACGAGGTCATCCCCATGACCAACGATCCCGTGCGCACGTTTGTCCACACACAGGACGGTCCGCTTGCGTTTCAGCACTACTTCGTCCGGGACCGCTGTGAACCCGCCGTGAGTGGATTCGAATTTCAGGGCATCGAAAATGCTACGCTCAATCCGCGAATAACCGAGTGGGTGGAGGGTGCAGACGGTGTGGTGATCTGCCCGAGCAACCCGTACGTGTCTGTGGATCCGCTTCTGAAACTGAAAGGATTCACAGACGCTCTCGAAAAACTTCCCGTGATTGCTGTCTCACCCATCGTCGGTGGTATGGCCATCAAAGGTCCGGCTGCAAAAATGATGGCGGAGCTCGCCGTTCCAGCCTCTGCACCGGCCGTTGCAGCCCACTACGAAGGCCTCATCGACGGATTTGTGGTCGATGAAACCGATAGAAATCAGGCAGATGAGATAAAAATTCCAACTATCGTCGTGAATACCATCATGGTAACGTTGGAAGATCGTGTGCAGCTGGCACGCGATGTTTTAGGGTTTTTGCGGACTTTTCGCGGCTAAAGCCGCTCCTACAGGAGAAAGGGCTAAAGCCGCTCCTACAAAAGGGGGCCCGCAAATCCGGTTCTGACAACTCAGTCGCCTAATACAGGAAGGCGAATAGGGGTTTGATCCGTTCCATTAACTCATATGGGAGAAGCCAATGTGGGCGATCGTTCCCGTCAAGACGTTTGATCGAGCGAAACAACGTCTGGCCAACGTCTTGAGTGAAGAAGAGCGACGAGCGCTCATGCTGGCAATGGCACGCGACGTGCTGACCTGCCTTTCCAAAACCACCTGTCTGACCGGTACCCTCATCGTCTCGCGCGCACCAGAAGCGGATGCTCTGGCACAGGCGTTTGACACTGAGCGATTTGCCGAAAGTCCGGACGCGAACCTGCCCCAGTCCCTGGAGCAGGCAACCCACCATCTGATGACCCATTTCGATGCGAAAGGTGTCATGGTGGTCCCTGCGGATGTACCGGGAATTTCAGCAGGCGAACTGGATGAGATTCTCACAGACCATCAGGATGTCACCATCCTGCCGGACAGCGAGAATATCGGGACCAATGGTCTGATCTGTTCACCACCTCTGTGTATGCCGTACATCTTTGACGGCAAGAGTTTCAAACCACACGTGGATGGCGCGTTTGCTGCCGGGATCACACCGAAGATTGTGCCCGGAACACGCTTCGCGCTGGACATCGATACACCGGATGACCTCCGGGCGTTACTCGATACCGAGCCGAATTGTCAGACGGCAAACTACCTGAACCGCTCCGGAATCACGGCACGTCTCAAAGCCCATCTGAACTCCCAATCAGGATAAATCATGATTCACACTATTCTCGACCGGGCGTTGTCCGGCCATCTGCCTACACACGACGAAGCCCTCGCGCTTGCCGATTTCAATGACACGCGGGCTTTAGCTGACGTTGCGCAGGAACTGCGCGACCAGGGGTTCAACAACGTTGTCACCTATTCCCGGAAAGTCTTCATCCCGCTGACACACCTCTGCCGCGATGTATGTCACTACTGCACCTTCGCCCAGGTTCCCCGGAAGCTGAAGGCACCCTACATGACCATCGATGAAGTATTGGAAGTTGCCCGGCACGGCCAGGAGATGGGCTGCAAAGAAGCGCTCTTCACCCTCGGTGAAAAACCGGAGCTTCGCTACAAAGCAGCCCGTGAGGCGCTTGCAGAGATGGGCTACGAATCCACGACCGAGTATCTCTTTGCTGCGGCCAAAGCGGTTTTTGAAGAAACAGGTCTTCTCCCGCATCTCAATCCGGGCAACTTGAGCCCTGAAGAGCTGGCTGAGCTGCGCAGTGTTTCACCTTCCATGGGCATCATGCTGGAGTCTGCGTCCGACCGCCTCACTGAAAAAGGCATGCCCCACTACGGCTCTCCCGACAAAGTTCCGGAGGTGCGCCTGCAGACGTTGCGTAATGCAGGTATCGCCAAGGTTCCGTTCACAACCGGCATCCTCATCGGCATCGGCGAAACCCGGCGCGAACGGGTTGAGAGCCTGCTGGCCATCCGGGACGTCCAGGAAGAATACGGTCACATCCAGGAAATCATCGTCCAGAATTTCCGGGCCAAGCCTGAGACCAAGATGGTCAACGCGCCCGAACCGGACCTGAATGAGCTTTTGTGGACCATCGCCGTCACCCGGATTCTCTTCGGACCGTCCATGAGCGTTCAGGCACCACCAAACTTAAGCCCCGGAGTGCTCCCGCAGATAGTGCATGCCGGGATCAACGACTGGGGCGGTGTATCTCCTGTCACCCCTGATTTCGTCAATCCCGAAGCGCCCTGGCCGCATCTCGAGGACCTTCGTCGCGAAACGGCAGCAGCCGGGAAGTACCTGACGGAGCGTCTGACCATCTACCCCGAATACGCCCGCGACCTCGATCAGTGGGCACATGAAGACCTGCACGTCCGTATCCTCGAGATGATCGACGGTGAGGGATACCCGCGGATCGACGAATGGTGTCCGGGTGACGTGGATATCGCGCCACCAGCGGACATCATGACCGCCATCATGGATGCACCCCGAGCGGTTTCCGAAGACCTTGAGACCATCCTCGAGAAAATCGGAAACGAACCGCTGGAAGAAGCTGACATCGTCCGCCTCTTCAAGGCCCGCGGGGATGATTTCACCGCGGTTGTTCAGAAGGCGGATGCCCTACGCCGTTCCGTCAACGGGGACACCGTGAGCTTTGTTGTTAACCGCAACATCAATTACACCAATATCTGCTACTTCAAATGTCAGTTCTGTGCGTTCTCCAAGGGCAAACTCGCAGAGAACTTACGTGGACGGCCTTACGACCTCTCAGAAGAAGAAATTGCCCGGCGCGTGAAAGAAGCCTGGGACAGGGGCGGTACCGAGGTCTGCATGCAGGGTGGCATACATCCCGAATACACCGGCGAAACGTACGTCAATATCCTCCGGACTGTGAAAGAAGCCGTGCCTGACATGCACATCCACGCGTTTTCCCCGCTGGAAGTCTGGCAAGGCGCAGCGACACTGGATATGGAGCTCGAACCTTATCTCGAGATGCTCAAAGAAGCCGGCCTCGGCACCCTGCCAGGGACAGCCGCCGAAATCCTCGACGATGAGGTCCGTGCCGTCATCTGTGCTGACAAGATCAATACCCAACAATGGCTCGATGTGATGCGGGCCGCGCACTCGGTCGGTTTCAGGACCACTGCCACCATCATGTACGGGCACGTCGAAGGCTACCAGCACTGGGCGAGACACCTCATGCGTGTGCGTGACCTGCAGGCGGAAACCGGTGGGTTCACGGAGTTTGTCTCCCTGCCATTCGTCCACATGGAAGCGCCCATGTACCTCAAGGGCAAAGCGCGTAAGGGTCCGACATTCCGGGAAGCGGTCCTCATGCACAGCGTCGCGCGGATTGTGCTGCACGGCCAGATAGACAATATCCAGGCGAGCTGGGTGAAGATGGGCCACGAGGGGGTCAAAGCCTGCCTCAACGCGGGGTGTAACGATCTCGGCGGCACGCTCATGAACGAATCGATCTCCCGCGCGGCAGGCACCCAGCACGGCCAGGAGACTTCATCCGAGGAGATGCGCCGTATTATCCGGACGCTCAACCGCAACCCGCGGCAGCGCTCAACCAGCTACGGCAGCGTATCCCGGGAGCGCGAACACGCAGGCCTGGCAGCCGGTGAACTCACCGACATCATCAACACCCCGGCGAAGAAGTACGAGCGCAAACGGCCCGCGTCGAGCCTGGTCAAGAACGACGTCATTGACGCGGTGAATTTATGAAATCGCGGCTAAAGCCGCTCCTACAGAGGTCAGCT
>JANQFF010000211.1 GCA_028277965.1 Pseudomonadales bacterium | reverse complement strand
CGACATGGTTGCGGCGATGACTGAAGACTTCAAGATGCGCAGCCGCATCTGGAAAGAAGCCAAGGACCTGGTTTACAACATCGTCAATTGTGGCAAGCCGATCATCTCAGCTATTAATGGGCCCGCGGTTGGTGCAGGTCTCGTTGCCGCGCTACTGGCGGACATCAGCATCGTCAAGAAATCCGTCTTCATTACGGACGGGCACACCCGCCTGGGTGTTGCTGCCGGTGACCACGCTGCAATCATCTGGCCGATCCTCTGTGGGATGGCCAAGTCCAAGTACTACCTCATGACCTGCGATCGCCTTGGAGGCGAAGAAGCCGAGCGCATTGGTCTTGTCTCTTTGTGCGTCGAAGACGATGAACTCATGGACAAAGCCATGGAAGTCGCACAGAAACTCAAAGCAGGTGCACCCACAGCGATTCGCTGGACCAAGTATGCGCTGAACAACTGGCTGCGGATGGCGGGTCCAATCTACGACACCTCAACTGCGCTCGAGTTCATGGGCTTCAGCGGACCCGAGGTCAAGGAAGGTGTGGCGGCGCTCAAGGAGAAACGGGACCCGGATTTTCCAGCGGGGCCAAATATCTGACTTTTTAGTTGACCGCCCGGTCCGATCCTTCCCAGAACGGCGCTCGAAGTTCACGCTTGAGCACCTTGCCGGGTCCTGATTTAGGCAACGGTTCCTGTCGTATGTCCACACCCTTGGGTACCTTGTAGCCAGCAATGTGCTCGCGACAGAAACCGACGAGTTCCTCAGGGTCGATGTTGCTGTGTTCCTCTCTCGGCACAACCGTCGCGTAGACCGCCTCTCCCCAGCGCTCGTCCGGAATACCGTACACGGCAGCTTCCAGCACCGCCGGGTGTTTGTAGAGAATTTCTTCCACCTCTGTGCAGTAAACGTTCTCACCACCCGAGACGATCATGTCTTTACTGCGGTCGACCAGGAACACGTAGCCCTCCTCGTCCATGTAGCCGAGGTCACCCGTCCAATACGCACCATCCTTGAGAACGTCCGCGGTCTGCTCGGGTTTGTTCCAGTAACCCACCATGACATTTGGTCCGCGGACCACAACCTCACCGATTTCACCCGCTGGCACTTCTTGACCCTCGGGGTTGAGTATCCGGACATCGGTACCGGGTATCGACTGTCCGCACGACCGGGCACGGTCGTCGTCCAGCAGATCCTGCTCGTCACGTAGTGCGGTCGTTAGCGGTGAAAGCTCCGTGGCGCCATACACCTCGATCATTTCCGCTGTGGGAAACGCAGTCCAGGTCCTGCGCACAACCTCGGTCGCGATCGGTGAGCCGCCATGGGCAATAGCGCGGATCGTGTCAACCTTGCGTGGGTTGCTGTGTTGCTCTTCAGCCATGGCAGCCAGCATCGTCGGCACGCCGAGTGTGAGACTCACGTTGTGGTCCTCGATGAGACCCAGAACTTCGGTAGGATTGAATGCACCGAGCGTAATCTGCAACCCGGCAGTCCATATAGACGCAAGCACGCCATTGGATCCGGCCGCGTGGAACAGGGGAGCCATGACCAGGGTCACGTCGTTTCTCGTCTGCGGAACGCTCGTCAGCCAGTGAAAGGTGTTGGCGATGAGATTACGGTGGCTCAGCATCACACCTTTCGATTTACCCGTCGTTCCGCCTGTATAGAAGAGGCCCGCGAGGTCGTCTTCCACAACACCTTCACCGAGAGGTGCCGCCGGGGCATCGAGCAGTTGTTCGTAGGCGTCATCGAGCGGGATGATGTGCTCGACAATATCGCTCAGGCCCGAGGCATCGCGGTCCGTCAGAAGCACTGTGGTTCCCGAGTCTTCAAGCGCATACCGGAGTTCCGGTTCTGCGTGACGGGTATTGAGAGGGACCACCACGAGGCCACCTGCAGGCACCCCAACATACGTTTCGATGTACTGGTGGTTGTTGTCAGACCAGATCGCTACACGGTCACCTTTGTTGAGGCCGAGTTTCTTCAAGCCCCCTACAAGCCGAGCGCACCGGTCGTACAGCTCTGCATAAGTGAATGATCTGTCACCGTCCAGAAGCGCGGTTTTGCCGCCCGCAATCTGAACTGCCCGCTTCAGCGGATCTGCGAATGTGTGCACCAGGATGTCCCCCAAATTGTTAAACGATACGTCTATGCGCATCTTCCGACTGCCGCTATTGTACAAAAATGCGTTTTTGTCTTCCGCTTCTCTTCCTGCTCACCTCGCCCGTTGAAGCGGGGATATTGAACCTCCTTGTGGAGAACGACGTCACCTCCGGTACCGACCGTCACTACACGTCCGGGGTCATGGTGAATTACGTCAGCGCAGTCGACGAGGGTCCTGAGTATCTCGAGAAGCTCGGTATCGCGCTGCCCGGTATCGAAGAAGGCGACCAGATGCATGTCGCAGTCTCATTCGGGCATGAAATCTACACCCCGACCGATATCAGCGATCCAGCGTTGATTGAGGACGATCGGCCCTATGCCGGGTACGCTTATCTCGGTGCAGGCTTCATCATTGAAAACTCCCACGAGGTCGAGACCTGGCGCCTCAGCCTCGGGCTCGTCGGCCCGGGAGCGCGTGCGGAAGTCATCCAGAACAACCTGCACCGGAAAGTGGGGTCAGAGGAAGCCGCGGGGTGGGACCATCAGCTCAAGAACGAATGGGTTGTGGCCCTGGCCTATGAGAAGAAGTGGCTGTCGCCCCCATCCGAACGGACCCGTATCGATACCTGGCGAGCGGACCTGATTCCTCACGTCAGCGCCTCGGTCGGTGCGTCGGGGTCTTATGTCGGTGCGGGCGCGACTATCCGTTTCGGTCGCGGGCTCGCTTACGACTATGGACCACCCCGAGTACGCCCGAGCCTCCCCACCTCGCAATTTTACGACAACCCTGCAGCCGCCAGCTTCTATGTCTTCGCGGGGATCGATGCCCGGTACGTTGCCCACAATATATTTCTGGATGGGAATAACCACCGCGACAGCCATGCTGTCGACCGCGAGGACTTTGTCGCTGATCTGCAGGCAGGATTCGTCTGGAATACACGGCGCTTCCGGGTTGCTTACAACTGGGTCCTGCGAACGCGGGAGTTCATACAACAGGATGAACGAGACCTTTTCTCTTCCCTGTCTATTTCAATCCCGATTTGAATGTGATCAGACGATCGATCAATTCAGAACGATCACCGTCCAGGGACATACAGAGGTTAGCTGCGCACACTGGTTCGGAAAGCTGATCCAGATACCAGTCCAGCGTATCCGCGGGTTCCAGGATCAGTCGCTCGAGCAACGGCGAGATGGCTCCGGCCGATGCATTCAACGGAAACTGCACGATTGAGTGAAGCCCGGTCAGGAGTTTCGGCCCAACAAACTGGGGCGGAATGTGCTCCTCATCCACCCGCTCAACAAGCCGTTCAACGGTCTGGATGAGAAACGGCAGCGTCGCGCTGCCGCGCGTGAACCCACAGAACGCGTTGTGGACATTGCGATAGACCCGGGGCTTCGCATCGCTCAGCTGCAGCCAGTATTCGAGACCAAACAAAGCGTCGTCGAACTCACCAACATCGAAACAGGAGGGCGCAAAGACGAGTGTGTCGATATCCATCCACACGGCCGCGTCCGCGTCCTCAAGGACGGAGGCGATCCAGTGCAGGCGCCCGAGATCCGACGCTATGGGCAGCCGACCGCTGATTTTCGACATATACCAGGACGGAACCCAATCAAAGAGTTCGTCCCCGATGAAGCGGTAGGTGTACCCACGCTGATCAGCCCACGATTCGACTGAGCTCCTGCATCGCGCCAGCCAACCCGTCACACCATCACCACGATAACTTTGTAGAATCACCACGTTCATATTGCGGCGTTGTCATGTCCCAGAAGATTCAGGTTCTGTCGATCGCTGTCCTGTTGCTGGGCGGCTGCGTATCAAATGAGATCATCGATCCCGGTCCCCGTCCGGCGTACCTGGTGGCAGGTTTGCAGACCGGCCCATTGAAGACAACTCTCGAAGCTTGCGCCAACGGACCTTTTTACCGAACCGACTTCTCCATATCCCATCGCGGCGCTCCGCTCGGGTATCCCGAGCACACTCGTGAAGGTTACATAGCAGCGGCGGAGATGGGTGCAGGCCTCATCGAGTGTGACGTGACCTTCACCAGGGACCACCAGCTGGTCTGCCGCCACGCCCAGTGTGACCTCCACACCACAACCAACATCCTGAAGACCCCTCTGGCAGAACGCTGCGTGGTTCCGTTTACGCCAGCAAACGCTGACCAACCGGCCGCTGCCAAATGCTGCACCAGCGCGCTGGATCTGAATGAATTCAGAACCCTGTGCGGTCGCCGCGATATCGTCGATCGCACGGCCGCTAGCGTGGACGGGTATCTTGTGGCGCCAGATTCCCCGTGGACCAACGAGCCGGTTTCATGTGGCACGTTAATGACTCACTCGGAGAGCGTGGCGCTATTCGACGACCTCGGTGTCAAATTTGTGCCGGAGCTGAAATCCCCGATGGTGGAGATGCCACACAACGGTCTCACCCAGTCCGCTTATGCAACCGCGATGATCGATGAGTACAGGGCTCGAGGAATTGATCCACGCCGCGTCTTCCCACAGTCATTCAACATCAATGACATTCACTACTGGATCGCCAACCATCCTGAGTTTGGCGAAAACGCGGTTTATCTCGACCCGCGTGGTCGCAATCCTGAGTTCAAGCCCACACTTGAGAACATGCAGGCCCTGAAAGCAGCAGGCATTAATATCATCGCGCCACCCATGCCGATGCTGCTGAAACTGGATGAAAGCGGCGATATCCAACCGAGTGATTACGCCAGATACGCCCGTGAGGCGGGTCTGCACATCATCACCTGGACAATTGAAGCGGGTGACCCCACGGATCCGGCAAACTGGATGTATGCCTCTATACCCGGGTACATGCAGAACGAAGCTCAGATACTCGAAGTCCTGGATGTACTGAGCCGGAAAGTGGGTATTCGCGGTATCTTCTCAGACTGGCCGGGAACGGTGACTTACTACGCGAGTTGTCTCTCTGAGACGGAAGGTTGATAAGAATCGTCCCGCAGGAAAGCCTCAATCTCATCGTGCCGGTCAGCCGCGTCCTCTTCTCCAAGCCGCATGAGCAGGGCGAGGTATTCCGGCTCGAAGATCACCATGCTCAACGTATCGGAACTGCTGCGTTCGCGATTGTTCAGACCGCTCTCAAAAAACCTGAAAGCGCTGGGTAATTCGACTTCGTGCTGCCGGGCCAGGACGCCGAGGTCTTCCCTGGGACGAAGCACCAGGACATCAACCTCCCGCATACCTCCTGACTGTCCCTCCGGCAGGCCTCGAACCAACTGATTGATCCGATTCATCTGTATCGCGTCGAAGTCAAGGTTGTCGAGGAATACCGCATTGAGCAAAACACCCGCGATTTGAGCAGGTGAAGGGTAAGGCGAGCGTAACTCCGGCGGCAGGCCGTACACCGGTTTAGCCCGCGGGGAAACCGCAAGGATCCTGGTAGCACCCATGTGCAAGGCAGGTGACAGTGGTGCAGTCAGGCGAATACCCCCATCACCGTGCCACATATCTTCCAGCTTAACTGCCGGGAAAAACATCGGCAGCGCGGCTGATGCCATCACGTGGTCCAGCGTCATTTCTGTCTCGTACCCGCGCAGCTGACCCTTGTCCCAGCCTTCGTCGTCGCCTTCTACCCAGGCAACAGATCGCCCCGAACCGTAGTTGGTTGTGACAATTGCAAGGGCTTCGAGCACACCTTCCGCGAGGTTCTGGGGAATGCCATCGATACGTTTGCCATCCAATGGCAGATGGGCACCGAGAAACTGTCTCAACGGAGCGTTATCCACCATGCCACGCACATCTGCCCTGCCGAGACGACCACCCGAAATCACGCGCATCCCCCAGATCATGACGCGGCGCATCAGGTTGGTGACGCTGGTTTCGTAAACCTTGGTGGTGTCCAGGCTGAGCCAGAGGTCCCTCAGGGTTTCAACCGCTGTCAGCCAGTCGGTACGCGCGGATGCGAGGTGAACGGCGTTAATGGCACCTGCCGAAACACCGGTCATGATGACCGGACGGTAGCCCGGCACGTGTCTGGCAATATAGCGCAGACAGCCGACCTGGTACGCTGCCCGCGCACCACCGCCGCTGAGTACCAATGCATCCTTGTGCTGTTTCGCCATGCCTTTGAGTCCTGTTGGTTCTATCTACCTGGTCTCTGTCCCAAATCGTTGAACCGCGTCTCCATCCCACACTCTGACACGCCTGGTAGTCTAGCGCACCTGCAAACATGAACAATTTGGTTCGGTAATTTGTCTATATTCAGCCTGGCACGCGCCCTCCCCGGCAATCGCGTAGAATGTGTGGATGCTCCAACGTTTGCGCGACACGCGGTCGCGGCTGGACGAATTGTTCAGGCCCCGCGGCAAGGTTTTCTATGGCTGGTGGATTGTCGCTGCGTGCACCGGTATCCAATGGCTGGCGGCCATGACGTGGATGCATTCTTACGGTGCCTACGCTGTCATGATGCAGGACGAGTTCGGCTGGAGCATGACGGTTTTGTCCGCAGCGTTCGCTCTGACGCGCCTCGAGAGCGGGCTCCTGGGGCCACTGCAGGGGTGGCTGGTAGACCGGTTTGGCCCACGCATTATCCTGACGATTGGAACCGTCATCTTCGGTATCGGCTTTTTCATCTTTGCCAGGGTCGATTCCATTTTTACCTATTTCATGGCATTTGTTCTGATCGCCCTGGGTTCGAGCCTCGGCGGCTTTGCCACCCTTATGGTGAGTCTTGTCAACTGGTTCGATCGTCATCGCGCCAAAGCTGTCGCATGGTCCCAGATCGGTTTTTCCGTTGGCGGTCTCTGCGTACCTCTTGTTATTTACGGTATGGAAACCTGGGGCTGGCGTTCAATGGCTGTGGTTTCCGGCCTGATGGTGCTCTTTATCGCCGGACCGCTCGTACAACTCGTCAGGCACCGCCCTGAAGAGATTGGGGAATTTCCGGACGGCATCCACCACCCATTGGGTGATACCGCCGAACCACTGCCTGCAGAGGTACTGAGTTTCACATGGCAACAGGCCGTGCGCGCCCCTTCATTCTGGCTCATTTCCGCGGGTCACGGCCTGGCACTCTTCACCGTCTCAGCGATGCTCGCGCACCTGATCCCGCACCTCACCAAATCGCTGGACTACACGGCAGTCCAGGCCGGAGTGGTGTTCAGCTTCATGACGGGTGTCCAGCTTGCGGGTCTCTTTCTGGGTGGCTGGCTGGGTGACCGGTTCAGCAAACGACTTATATGCAGCCTGTGTATGGTCGGCCACAGCCTGGGGCTCCTGGCGATTACGTACGCTGACAACATTGCCTGGATCGGAGTTTTTGTCCTCCTCCACGGTCTGGGCTGGGGCATGCGCGGGCCCTTGATGGTAGCCCTTCGCGCCGATTATTTCGGACCCCGCTCTTTCGGGACCATCATGGGTATATCCAGCCTGATTGTGATGATCGGCATGACCGGCGGACCAATCATCTGCGGCGTCCTGTTCGACATTTACGGAAACTACCAGCTGGCGTTTACGATCATTGCGCTGCTCTCGCTGACCGGGAGTTTCTGTTTCTGGGCAGCGAAGCCGCCAAAAACACCGCATTAGCGTTTACCGCTCCATTGTCGGACACTATGGGTTCAGGACACTGCAGGGAGATGTGGATGAACCGCTTTTTGACTCGCCTTGTTGCGCTGTTGGCAACAACCCTGGTACTCGGACAAGCTGCGCTGGCCGAAGAAGCTCCGCCGCCTGGCGTGCTCGAATCTTTTGCGTGTAACTATCGCGAGGGACAGGACAGCGACAACCTGATGGCCGCCCGTGACTATCTCGTCAGGCAGGCCGAGCGGGCGGGCATCACGCTCGAACCCGCATTTGTCTGGCATACGTTCAAAGGTAATCCCGATCTCGATTTTCTCTGGCTGAACGTGCACGAGAATCTCGAGGCGTTCGGGCGCAGCAACGACAGAGCAGCCATCGCCGAGGAGATGTCTACGGTCATGGAGCGCTTTGGCGCTGTCGCCGACTGCGAATCCAACCTCTCGTACGTCCGACAGGTTTTCAACGGAGGGCAACCCGCCGTCGGCACACCACCGTCGTTCATCAACGCGTTTGCCTGTCGCTTCAAAGACGGTGCCCGTGCGGAAGACCTGAGTGATCTCGAAGACAATCTCCGCGGCACCATGGGCAGTCTCGAAACCCACCGCGCGTTCCAGCTTTACGCCTCGGAACGCATAACCGGCGTAGCGGATGCACCAGATGTGTTCTATTTCGGTGTGCACGACGACGCAACGGCGTGGTCATCCAGGACCGCATCCCTCTTTTCCTCCCCGGCAGGCGCGCAGCTCAGCCGCCACTTCAATTCGATCCTCGACTGCTCCAATGCGTTGTTCATCGGGGAGCAGGTTGTCCAGGGAGCCAACTGATTACTACAGGGAATTGAGAGTCAACATGCGGAAGTTCATCGCACTCATGCTGGCCTGCACAACCTCCACGGGCTGGGCAGATAATATCGAGTGGCCGGCTTACGGTGGCGCGGCCGGGGGTGGGCACTTTACCGATAGCACCCAGATCACGCCGGATAATGTCGGAAACCTTGCTCAGGCATGGGTACACAATTCGGGTGACTTTGTCGGAGGACTGCAGGGGCTGACCGAGACGATCACCGACGAAACGATGCGGACCCGGCCCACAAACTTCATGGTGACACCCATCATGGTGCGGGACACCGTTTACTACTGCACACCATTCAACCGGGTCTTCGCGCTCGACCCTGCTACGGGTAAAGAGAAGTGGGTGTTCGATCCGAAGGTCAACATGGAAGACGAAGGCATTACAAACTGCCGTGGTGTCAGCAGTTGGATCGACCCGGAAGCCCCTGATGAGTTTTGCGGTCACCGCATCATTCTCGGCACTCTGGATGCCCGCCTCATTGCAATCGACGGCAGCACAGGTACACGCTGCCCGGATTTCGGTGCCGCGGGCGACGTTTCCCTGACCGAAGGGCTCGGAGTACACGAGGGATTTGAGTACAGCATTACCAGCGCGCCAGCAATCGTCGGCAATGCGATCGTGACGGGTGCGTTTGTCATCGACAGCCGCCGCCCCGACTCCCCTGCCGGGGTTGTTCGAGCATTCGACATTCGTTCCGGAGAATACCTATGGGGCTGGAATCCGGTACATCCCGACCGCCCCCAGGTTGATGAAGACGGGAATTTCGTCTCCGGTACCACCAACGTCTGGTCAACGATCTCCACCGACGAAGAACTGGGTCTCGTGATCGTCCCAACAGGGAATTCATCGCCGGACTACTACGGCGGCGACCGGGACGGGCACCAGGATTACTACTCGAGCTCAGTTGTTGCCTTGAACGCCAGCGACGGCACCGTGGCCTGGCACTTCCAGACGGTACATCACGATATCTGGGACTATGATGTGCCCGCGCAGCCTACATTTGTTGACCTGACCATCGACGGCCGCACGCGACCAGCCGTCGTTCAGGTCACAAAGATGGGCATGACGTTTGTACTCGATCGTGAAACCGGCGAACCGTTGTTTCCGGTCGAAGAGCGTCCCGTTCCCCAGGAAGGTGCGGTCCCGGGTGAATACCTGAGCCCTACTCAGCCTTTCCCGACCAAACCGCCACCCCTGCATCAGCTCGGCATCACCCCCGACGATGCCTGGGGCCTGACATTCTGGGATGAGGGCCAGTGTCGTGAAAAGCTCGAATCGATGCTTACGGGGCCGATCTACACACCGCCCAGTCTGCAGGGCACCCCTTACTACCCATCACCCCTGGGCGGCAACAACTGGGGGGCACCGGCTGTCGACCTCAATCGCAAAATCATGGTGGCAAATACCAAACATATGCCTATCAGCGTCACGCTGGCCGAGCAGAAAGACTGTCCCGATAACCTCCCCTTCCCACAGACCGGGTCCCGCTACTGCGTCATCATGGAGCCGATCATGTCACCCTTCGGCGTCCCATGTACCGCACCCCCATGGGCAACACTCGCCGCGGTCGATCTGGAAGCAGGTGAGATTCTCTGGCAAAAACCGCTGGGTACGCTGGAAGGCCTCGCACCGTGGCCGTTTTATCACTTCATCGACGGTGGCATGGAAATGGGTGGACCGATGGTCACGGCCACGGGTCTGATATTCATTGGCGCCACCTCAGACGGCTACATCCGTGCGATCGACACGCTGTCTGGTGATGAGTTGTGGAAGGCATCCCTTCCAACCACGGGAAACTCAGTCCCGATGAGCTATACCTACAAGGATCAGCAATACGTGCTGATCGCCGCAGGCGGACACTTCACATCACCCAAACCTTCCGGCGATCACCTGGTCGCCTTCCGGTTGAAAGAAGGGCCATGAGCGCCGGGGTTGTCAAATACCTCGTAAAAGGTGTCGATCCCTGCCGCGAATCCCGGGAGCGGTTGCAGACGGAACTCGAAGACAACCTGCCAAACGCTGATGCCATCACGATCCTGCCCGTTGTCCAGGGGTTTGCTGTTGAAATCGAAATGGGTGACCTCAGTCCCTTCTCGGCTTCCAGTTTCGAACCCTACATCGCCGAACACATCCTTCCGGAAGCGGTTCAGATCCGGTGTAATGTAACGGGGAAAATTCAGCTGCAGTTGCTCAAAGCCCGGTTCAACTAAGGAATCAACATGCCTGGACCTCTCGACGGCGTTCGCGTTCTCGATTTTTCCACCATGGTCTCTGGGCCGGTCGCCGCCCGGATGCTGGCTGACCAGGGCGCTGATGTCATCAAGGTGGAATCGCCCAATGGTGATGAGATGCGCAAAATCGGTAATCAGCGCAACGGTCTGACCGCCGGGTTCATGTCCTGTAACCGGGGCAAGCGTGGGATTTGTCTCGATCTCAAAGCTGAGCCAGGCAAAGCTGCTCTGCGCAGCCTTGTCGAGACCGCCGATGTCATCATCCAGAACTTCCGCCCGGGTGCGATGGATCGCATGGGGTTTGGTGAAGAAGCAGTGCGGACGATCAACAAGGACATCATCTATGTCTCAATCAGCGGCTTCGGCGAGGAAGGTCCCTACGCTCACCAGCGTGTCTACGATCCTGTAATACAGGCGCTATGCGGTGCCACCGACATTCAGGCGGACCGGGATACCGGTCGCCCGAAGATGTTCAGAATCATCATTGCTGACAAGGTCACTTCGCTGACCGCAGCCCAGGCTGTCTCCAGCGCGCTCTATGCACGGGAAAAGACCGGTAACGGTGACCACATCCGGCTTTCGATGCTCGATGCGATGGTGTCGTTCTTCTGGCCCGAGGGTATGTCCGGGATCACGTTTGTGGGTGACGAGATTGACGTCACCAAGTTTCAGGGCACGATGGACCTCATCTATGAAACCCGGAACGGTTACATCACCGCAGGGGCAGTTTCGGATGCCGAGTGGCGCGGGATGTGTAACGCGCTCGAAAAGACGGAGTGGATTGACGACGAGCGGTTTGCCACGACAACCGATCGTTTCAAAAACGCAGAACTGCGCAAACAGATGACAGCCGCGGAGATCGCTACCTGGGATCGGGACGAGATCCTCAAACGCCTCGATGCTGAGGGGGTGCCAAGCGCGCCGCTGCTGACCCGTCTCGATCTTCTGGAAGACGAACAGATTGCCATCAATGGCACTATCGAGATCTACGAGTGGGAAGGCCACGGCAGAATCCGCCAGGCGCGACCGGCTGCTTCGTTCGATGAACACACCAGCGGCATCACCCGCGCGGCACCTTTGCTGGGGGAGCATAATTCTGAGGTTCTTGGGGAGCTGGGGTTGAGCGGGGCAGAGATCGCAGCCGTTACGTAAACTAATAACATTGGGGTCTGACCCCAATGTTATTAGTTTTTGGGAGCGCGGTAGAAGACAAAGGCTACAGCAGCCGCTACGTACACTCCGAGCAACACCTGAAACGCAAGGTCGTACGTTCCGGTTGTATCGAACACCCACCCTGCGAACGGTACGCCGAGAATGGTGATCGGGAACTGCGCGGGCCTGATCGCTCCAAGCACCGCGCCGAAGCGTTCGCGCCCGAACGTTTTCGCCACGGTTGTGCCCTGCATCGGAACGACACCCCCTACCCCATAACCGAAGAGCGCGGCGCCAATGGCGAAGAGAAGCAGGTCGGTCGTGAGATACATCGTGAGTTGTCCCAGGAACTGAACAGCGATGATGATCAGCATGTTTGTCTGAACGGTCAGCTTGTCGCCGAGCCACCCGAACGAAAGTTTTCCGAACACACCCATCCCTGCGCACAGAGACATCACCAGGGAGGCCCGGGCCAATGGGTGACCGAGGTCGGTTATACGCGGCACCATGTGCGTGAGCGTTGCGCTCATGCAGCAGAAGACCAGGGCAAATCCCATTGCGATCACCCAGAAATTCCGGTCCCGCAGCACCGAATGCATTCTGAGCCGCGGTTCGGGGCTGGTACCCGGTTGTGTCCCGCCAGATTCTTCAAGAACGAGAGCGCCGTCCGGGTGAAGACCCACATCTTCGGGGCGCGAAATGACAAAACGCAACACCAGTGGTACCACCACAAATCCGGTGAACAACCCATAGATCAGGAATCCATCCCGCCAGCCAAAACTGTCGATCAGCTCAGCACTGATCGCGGGCATGAAAACACCCGACATGGAGACTCCCGTGGCGGCGATCCCGAGGGCGGTCGACCGTCGTCGGTCGAACCAGTTGGTGACGAGTTTGCTGGTGGCCAGTTGCCCCATACTCGACGCGCCGAACCCGATAAACAGACCAAGGACCAGGTAAAACTGCCATTGGGTCTCCACCACGCTCAATCCGGCGAATCCTAGCGCCATCGACGCTGCCCCGATCCCGATGATTCGCCTTAAGGGGTAGCGATCCAACGCGCGGCCAACCATGGGAGCGACGATGGCTCCAACTGCGTTTGTCACTGTCAGACCGAGCGCAACGCCCAGGCGCGAATCGCCAAATTCGGCGGCGATGGCTTTGAAAAAGACACCGTATGAGTAAAAAAAGAAGCCGACGGCAACAAAGTCGACAAAAAAAGCGACCGTCACCATACGCCAGCCGAGAAACCGCTGCGCCATCAGTATCCATATCGAACGGGAATCCGGCTATTCTAACACTTCGTACGGGGGGGCTAAGGAGGCAGCGGTGGCCAAGGATATTTCTCAGGCAGTCAGGGAAGTCTGTTTATCGTTCCCGGAAACGGAAGAGGTCGTGAGCCATGGCTCACCGGATTTTCGCGTGATTGGCGGCAAGACTTTCGCCACCTACTCGATTAATCACCATGGTGACGGTCACCTGGCTCTCTGGCTGCGTTCTCCACCGGGTGCCCAGAGTCTGTACGTGGACGCCGAGCCGGAGTATTTCTACGTCCCGCCTTACGTTGGCCCCAGCGGATGGCTCGGGGTCGATCTGGACAAGGGTTTAAGCTGGCTGCGCATCGCCGATCTCGTGAGAGAAGCCTACGTTGAAGTTGCACCCAAATCCCTCACAACTGATCTCGGTCCGACCATCGAGATTACCCCCCCGACCGAGACCATCGACCCGGAGGTCTTCGATCCGTTCGTGGCACCCCACGCACAGGAGAAACTCGAGGTCGTCCGAGAAATCTGCCTGGCGTTGCCGGAAACGATTGAAAGCACGCAGTTTGGCAACCCCTGTTTCAAAGCGGGAAAGAAAAACTTCTGCTCGCTCAACTTCCATAGTGGCCGTATGCGTCTTGCCACGTGGGCCGGAGAAGAAGGCCAGGCAACCCTCACGTTTGACGAACGCTACAGCATCCCTGCGTTCACCGGCCACAACGGCTGGCTGGAACTCGACATCCATGAGGACCTGCTCCGCGACGAAGCCCAGTCACTGATTGAGGTGAGCTACCGGCACTTCGCCCTGAAACGGATGCTGAAAGCCCTCGATGGGTAAGCCATTGACGGGCTGGTATGATTCGCCGCTGGGACTGACGTTTTTACTGGAAGGGGAAATATGAGCGCACCACTCGAAGATGTTGTCGTAGTGGAAATCGACAGCTGGATGGCCGCACCCAGCGCTGCTGCGATCCTGGCTGACATGGGAGCTACCGTCATCAAGGTCGAGCCCCTGTCCGGGGATCCGATGCGTGGGTTGTCCCGTCCAGTCAAAAATCCCGACCTCAGTGATGAACTGCGTGCTTATGACTACCAGTTCGACGTCGACAATCGTGGCAAACGCAGTATCGCCGTTGCGCTCGACCAGCCTGAGGGAGCAGACCTCGTCCGAAAACTCGTGGCGGGTTCTAACGTCTTTCTGTGCAATCTCCTGAGCGCCAGACAGGAGAAGTTCGGGCTCGATCCGCAGACACTCTTCGAGATCAACCCTTCCCTCGTTCATGCAACACTGACCGGTTACGGCACCACGGGCCCCGATGCCTGGCGTCCGGGATACGACGTCACAGCGTTTTTCGGCCGCTCAGGCCTCTATGACGCCCAACGCGAAGGCGACGAAGGTGTCGTCCCCATGGCCCGGCCTGCACAGGGTGACCACACAACCGGGTTAGCGCTGGTCGGAGCAATCCTGGCCGCCCTGCGTCTCGCTGAAAAATCCGGCGAAGGCCAGATCGTCGAGACCTCACTGTACGAGACTGCAGTCTGGACCCAGGCTTCCGACTACGCGGTGACCGCCATGGATCACGCCCCTGTTCGACGACGTGCCCGCAAAGAACTTCTGGCCATCACGGCTAACCGATTCCCCTGCGGTGATGGCAAATGGGTGGTCTTCAACATGCTGCCTGACGCCGCATACTGGCCACGCATGTGCCAGGCACTCGAGGTCGAAGAGCTGATCGATGACGAGCGTTTTGTCGATTCGAGCAGCCGTTATCGCAACATGGCCGAGTTGATCGACATCATGGACGCGGCCCTGGCTAAACGCAGCCGCGATGAATGGGGCGAGATCTTCGACAAAGCCGGTCTCATCTGGGGGCCAGTCATGGGTCTGCATGAAGTTCCGCAGGATCCACACGCCATTGAGCTCGGGATGTTCCCGGACATCGATCATCCGGAGAATGGAAAGTACAGAACCGTCAACATACCGATGCGTTTCAATGGCGCTGATGTTAAACCGCGCGGGCCCTCACCCGCGATCGGGGAACACACCAACAACATTCTCGAAGGTCTTGGCCTTTCCGGGGACGAAATCACCAGACTCAGAAACAATGAGATCATCGGCTAACTGAAAAACACGGGAGACCAGCAATGAACGACGTCGTCGTAGTGGATTGCATACGCACCGGGCTTGCCAAGGCACACCGGGGAACGTTCAACCTGACACGATCGGACGATCTGGTCGCCCACACTATCGATGCGCTTCTCGCGCGAAACCCCGATCTCGACCCCGCGACAGTCGACGACGTCATCCTCGGATGCGGACGGCAGGTCGGGGAACAATCCGCAAATGTCGCCCGCCATGGAGTTGCACTGTCGCAACTTCCGATCACCGTCCCGGCCACCACTGTCAGCCGTGCCTGCTCTTCCGGCCTGAACTCGATAGCGTTCGGTGCTACACAGATAGCAAGCGGGTGCGCAGACATCATCATGGCCGGGGGCGTTGAGTCCATCACGGGATTAAGCCGCGGCAAACCCGCTGAATTTGACGAAAACCCCAGACTGCTGGAGGAGATGCCGGATATCTTCATGGCCATGGGCAACACTGCCGAGGTTGTCGCGCGCCGCTACCAGGTCACGCGTGAGGCACAGGATCAGTACGCGCTCCAGAGCCAGGAACGCTACGCAAACGCCCAGAACGCAGGCTGGATCGACGAAGAGATTGCGCCGATGACGGTTAACTGGGAAAAAGTCGTAGACAGAGAAACACGGGCGACGGAGATCGTAGAGGGAACCGTCGACCGCGATGAGTGCAATCGGCCCTCCACAACCCTTGATGGATTGAGTTCGCTGGGTCCGGCGTTCGAGGAAGGTGGTACGGTGACCGCGGGCAATGCTTCCCAGTTGTCAGACGGGGCCGCAATGGCTCTTCTGATGTCCGAGCAGAAAGCTGCTGCGCTCGGTTTAACACCCATGGGGATCTTCCGGGGGTTTACCGTAGCCGGATGTGAACCGGACGAAATGGGGATCGGACCGGTATTAGCCATTCCCAAACTGTTGGAATCCACCGGCCTCTCGCTGGATGACATAGATCTTGTGGAACTGAATGAGGCGTTTGCGAGTCAATGTCTATACTGTCGTGATCGTTTAGGCATCGATAACGAGATATACAACGTCAATGGGGGATCCATCGCTATCGGCCATCCATTCGGGATGACCGGTGCGCGTCTCACAGGATCGCTCTTGAGGGAACTGAAACGTCGAAACCAGCGCTACGGTATCGTATCGATGTGCATCGGCAAGGGGATGGGGGCCGCCGGTCTTTTTGAGGCCGTCTGACCTCCAGATAAGGCGATTGAAAAGGAACGCAGGATGAAAACGGATAGACGAGGCTTCTTGAAAACAAGTGCCGCTGCAGGTGCAGCGTCGTTGTTAAGTGCATCACCACAAGCCCAGGCGGCCGATCCGGAGGTCAGAAGCTACCGGCGCCTCGGCCGAACCGACCTGGAGATTTCCGACATCTCGTTCGGTTCCAGCCGTCTGCGGAGAGGTCAGGAGAATCTTGTTCATCATGCCCTGGATCGAGGTATCAACTACTTCGATTCAGCCGAAGGTTACACACGCGGCCAGGCTGAAGAGGTTCTCGGAAATGCGCTTCAGGGGAAACGGGATCAGGTTGTCCTCGTGTCTAAAACCATGACACGCGCCTACACAAAGGCCGAGAGCATGATGGAAGATCTCGATAAGTCGCTGAAGCGTTTACGCACTGATTATGTCGACATCTACATGAACCACGCCGTGAACGACACCGCTGTGGTTGGCAACCCTGAATGGCAGAAGTTCATTGATCGCGCCAGGCAACAGGGCAAGATCCGCTTCACAGGTGTCTCAGGCCATGCCGGCAACCTGATTGATTGCCTGGACTACGCGCTCGACGAGGATCTGATCGACGTCTTGCTCGCCGCGTACAATTTCGGGCAGGACCCGAAGTTCTACGAAGGGATCACGAGCGGCATCGACTGGGTCGCCACCCAACCTGATCTGCCCCGTATCATCAAGAAGGCCAAAGCCCAGGATGTGGGCGTGGTTGCCATGAAAACCCTCATGGGAGCGCGCCTGAACGACCTCAGACCATACGAAAATGGCACCACCTACGCACAGGCTGCGTTCTCCTGGGTGCTGTCCAATCCCGACGTGGATGCCCTCATCATCACAATGAGGAGTGAAGAGGACATAGACGAATACCTGGGCGCATCCGGGGCAAGTACGGTCACTGCGGATGCCAGACGCCTGCTCGATCACTACGCTTATCTCAACGGCGCCAACTACTGCAAACACGCCTGTAACCTGTGTTCCGGATCCTGCCCTTATGGGGTCCCGATCTCGGATGTGTTGCGGACAAGGATGTACGCAACGGACTACCAGGACGTCGAATTCGCCAGGAGCGAGTATGCCCTGCTGGGCGATGCGGCAAGTGCCTGTATCGGTTGCTCAGGAGAACCCTGCGCAGATGCATGTCCAAATGGCATTGCCATCAACGAACTCTGCGCACCCACACACCGAATGCTGGCCTGACACCCAATGGCAGTAGAAGAAGTCCTGGAAGCCTACAAGGCAGGCACCATCGATCTCGATGTTGCCCTGGAACAGATCCAGGCCAGCTATTTCCAGGATATTGGCCACACCGTTCTCGACAACAATCGCAAGGACCGTACAGGAGCCGGAGAAGTTGTATTCGGTGAAGGCAAAAGTGCCTTGCAGATCAGCGACATAGTCGCGGCGATGCTGGAAACAGGCGCCAATGTTCTGGTCACGCGGCTGGATGAAGGGAAGTACCAGGCTCTGGAAGGGCTTCCTGTTGACGCTACTTACCACCCGGAAGCATCACTCCTCACCGTTGTGCAGGATCCAGCAGATACACCTGTCACATCCGTGGCGGTGGTGAGCGCCGGGACTTCGGATTACCCCGTGGCTGAAGAAGCCGCTTTAACTGCTGAATTTTTCGGCAACACGGTCACACGTATCAACGACGTGGGTGTAGCCGGGCTCCATCGCATCCTCGCCCGCCTCGATGAATTGCGCTCAGCACGTGTCCTCGTGGTGGTCGCTGGCATGGAAGGCGCTCTCCCGAGCGTTGTGGGTGGGCTCGTGTCGAAACCCGTCATCGCGGTACCCACAAGTGTTGGCTATGGTGCAGCGTTCAGCGGTGTCGCCGCGCTTCTGGGCATGCTCACAAGCTGTGCTTCAGGCGTCGGTGTCGTCAATATCGACAACGGGTTCGGCGCAGGCTTTCTGGCGAACTCGATCAATCGTTTGTAGGATGCGCCGGATGAACGAGGATGCCGCACAAAAACTGCAAGCGCTCAGAGACAATCTGGGCCAGTACGAGAGCGCGATCATTGCCTTCTCCGGGGGCATCGACAGCTCCCTCGTTGCTTACGTCGCGGGCCAGGTGCTGGGCCGTCGGGCGACGGCTGTCACCAGTGCGTCACCCAGCCTGAAACGGGCTGACCTCGCTCTCGCGGAAAAACTGGCTGAAGACTGGGGTATTTCCCACAAAGTCATTGTGACGGATGAGCTTTCTAAGCCGGAATATCTGGCTAATCCCGTAAATCGTTGTTTTCATTGCAAAACTTCCCTCTACACATACCTGGACGAGATGGCAAAGGATGAGCACGTTGAAGTGGTGCTGAATGGCACCAATCTCGACGATCTTGGAGATCACCGGCCCGGGTTGATCGCCGCGGAGAACTTCGAGGTCCGTTCACCACTGGTGGAATCCGGCTTTCACAAACAGGATGTCCGCGATGTGGCCCACGCCCTTAACCTCGAAAATGCCGACAAACCCCAGGCCGCATGCCTTTCCAGCCGATTTCCCTACGGTACCCATATCACCCAGGAACTCCTCGGTCAGGTCGAGGCCGCCGAAGAGGTCCTCCAGGATCTCGGGTTCAGTCAGTTTCGCGTACGGCACCACGGCGAGGTTGCGAGGCTGGAAATACCCCAGCATGAACTGCAGCGTGCTGTCGAGCTCAACGATGAGCTGCAGCGTCGCATTGCAGCGACCGGATATGCCTACGTCGCCCTGGACCTCGGCGGCTTCAGATCCGGTTCCCTCAACGAGACACTGCAAACGGACGTTCAGGTCGTACAGATCCACGACTGACCTGCAGTCATGTCGACAACACCGTTCAAGGACCACGTACGGCGCCACGGACTCTGGCGGACATTGTATCGCGGCGTCATGGATCGACTGGGCGGTTTTTTTGTCATTGCGCGCGTAACGACGCGACCCATGGATGGTAATCCCCCCGGAGACCCGACGGTCGACACCAGCCTGCCTTACCGGGTTGCCAGTCGCGAAGATCTCTATCGCGCGTGTGAGACCATACCTGACCAGCTGGATCGCAAATTTGTTGATGAGGCCCTCGCCCGCGGAGATATCTGCACCGCCTGCTTCGTCAATGGGGAAATGATCAAATTCGGCTGGCGCTCATACACCTTTGCTCCACACGTCCCTGGCGTCTGGGTCAAGGTCACCAAACCTTACCGATACGGCTACAAGGCATACACCATTCCTGAATATCGTGGCCGACACATCGGTATTGTTCCGGGCTCCTTCGACTACCTGGATTCCGAACGCGGATACACCCATGGCGTTGCCTTCATAGAGACACACAACTTTGCATCGCTTGCCGGGTCCCGCCGTCGGAAAAACCGCCAGGTAGGTTATATGGGTTACTTCAGACTCTTCGGTCGTACATTCCCGTTCAGGACACGGGGCGTGAAAGCGTGCGGGGTCTCTTTCGTGACAGAGAAACCCGATTATCCTTCCGGGTAAACGTCGTCAGACACTCCCCGCACGAATAGTGGCTCAACGCCAAGGTCCGCGACGTCTTCTGCCAACGCCTTCTCGTCCGGAGCAGAAACCGGGTCACCGACTGCTCGCAGGACAGCATCTAGAAGCGACGCATCGCTCGACGTATTCAGAAACAAACCCGGACGTGAGAGGACATAGTCAACCGCTCTCTTCAGTGGCGCCTGCTCACGGATGGGTTTGTACCAGCTGAAGTGCTTTTCAGTGTCCGTCTCCTGCCAGCGTCTGAGCGCGATGCCCTTGATTGTCTGCATCGCTACCTCACGTTCCTGACAGACCTCGTACAGTTTTTCGAAGTCCGCCGCATACTGTTCGTTCTGCATCATCGAGAAGTTGTAAGGCAGAAGTACCGAGTCAAAGTCGAATGCTTCAAGCGAGCGGAAGTGCATCTCGGGTGCATATGTACCGTGGCCGGTCACGCCTATGAACCTGACCAACCCCTCATCCCGGGCTTCCACCAGTGACTCGAGCGCACCACCCGGCCCCATCGCGACTTCCCACTCATCCGCTTTCGTCAGGTTGTGCATCTGTATCAGATCGATCTGATCCACACCCATCCGTTCGAGCGAAGCCAGTAACTGCTCCCTGGCACGGTCTTTTGTACGCAACCCGGTTTTTGTGGCAAGAAAGAAATCGCTGCGGCGTTCCGCCATCAGCGGGGCAAGGCGCAACTCCGCCTCACCGTAACTCGCGGCAACATCAATGTGATTGATTCCGTACAGATCAAGCTTTGCCAGGACCACATCGGCCTTCTCCTGACTCATCGCCCCAAGCGCAGCAGCGCCGAACAATGCGCGAGAGCTTTGATGCCCCGTACGTCCAAACGGCGCCGTATCAATCATTCCATCCTCCCTCTTCTTCCGGGCGAAGCGTATCCCGACCGCCGGGTAATGTGTAGCTTTGCTAGAATGTTCGTGTGACAAACCCAGTGCATACGTTCGCCGGTAATCCCCTCAATCGCGGGGAGGCTCTCCGCCGCGACGAAGATACGATCCGCACCCTCGAATCATCGAAAGATGCGAGGTTCCTCCCCTTCCATGACCTGAATGTCCAGGTCACCGCTGACAGAAAGCTCGCCTGGAAAACCCTCGATCAAATCCCGACTGAACTCCACGATCAGGTGATCTTCCTCGGCCTGCAAGACGACCACCCGCTCTTTGCGGTCGCTATCGGTGAACCAGCGGAGACGGAGACGTACGTCGACTGTCGCATGCTGGCCGGAGAGCTTGATCAGGAAGAGACGGGAATCCTCGCACAGGCCCGTGCGCAGCTCGACTGGCACCGGCGAAACCCATTTTGCGCTGAATGCGGGTCGGCAACCGCACCGGAGCGTGGCGGACAGATCAGACGCTGCAGCGGATGTGGGAAACACACATTTCCCCGTACCGATCCCGTGGCAATCATGTTGATTGTCGATGAACCAGCAGGTGATCGCTGCCTCCTTGGCCAGTCCCAGGGCCGTATGGCCCGCAGCAATTTCTACTCGGCGTTGGCCGGATTCCTCGACCAGGGAGAGTCCCTGGAAGAGGCTGTGCGCCGCGAGGTGCAGGAGGAGGCGGGCATCGACGTTGGTCCCGTTCACTATCACAGTTCCCAGCCCTGGCCGTTCCCGTCGCAACTCATGATCGGCTGCCACGGGATCGCCAGAACCAAAGACATCAACTTCGATATCGTGGAGATGGCTGACGTTCGGTGGTTCACCAGGACGGAAGTGCAACTGGCCCTGGATGAACGGAACCCCGAACTGCGCGTCCCCGGCCCGATGGCCATCGCTCATCACCTCATCCGTTCCTGGGTTCGGGGGGAGGTCAACCTGTGAGTCTCTTATGCTGGAATTGTGGAGAAAACCTCGACGATATTCCCCGCCCCATCAGCCGGCATGCAAGCTGTCCCCAATGTTTCAACGAACTGCACTGTTGCCGAATGTGCCGTCATTACGATCCCAAACGAACCATGCAGTGTTTTGAGGACCGTGCCGACCCACCGCTGCAGAAAGAAAACGCCAACTTCTGTGACTTCTACGCCCCAAAATCAGATGCCTTCGAGACTTCGACGAAAACGCGCAGTTCCTCGGCCAAGGCAGAGCTCGATGCACTTTTTGGTGGCGATGACGGGGATGACGATGCTGAAGAAGGCGTTTCAGAGAGGGCGCCGGACAGCGCGGAAGATATTGCACGCAAGAAGCTCGACGACCTGTTCAACTAAGAATCGCGGCTGAAGCCGCTCCTACAGAGATAGTTAGATTGCGGCTAACGCCGCTCCTACAGAGGTAGCTAAATTGCGGCTTCAGCCGCAATTTCCTTCTGATCCCCGCTAAGCTGCCGGTAACTCATCCAGATCAGAAACTGCAGGCCGAACAGCAAAGAAGCGGCAAGCAGGTGGGTCGGTTGCACAAACGCCGGCATCCCCAGATGCCCGAGTGTTGCCCCTGAAACGATCGCAAAACCAATGACCACGACCACTGCCAGTGTCAGGCGCGTGAGGATGTGGTGCCAGCCTTCGCTCTTCACAAGCAACCAGACGAGCCAGAGGTTGGCCGCCAGAACAACAGCCGAGAAACTACGGTGGACATAAAAAAACCAGGGCATGTATTCAACCCAGGTACCACGCAGAGCCTCTCCCTGCGCCTTGCTGATGAAATCCGTCATCTCCCTGACCTGGGTTCCCATCGCAACCTGCAGCACGGTCATGGCCATGACAATGTAGAGCCAGATACCAAAACTCCGATCGACACGCAGTGCAGGTGAGTCGCGCAGGAGATCGCGACGCGCCCTGGCAAGCGCATAGATCAATGTGCCAACAATGGCCAGGGCCATCAGCATGTGGATCGTGATCATCCCGGGTTGCAGATTGCTGCTCACAACTTTGGCCCCAAGCCACCCCTGAAATCCCACCATCAGAAACGTTGCGATCGATGCTGTCGTGATAGCGCGGTCGTAGCGCCGCAGAGGCCACGAGAAAATGGCTGTCAGCAGGATCAGGAAGCCAATACTCACACCCACCAGGCGGTTCGTGTATTCAGTCCATGTTTTCACCGCATTGAACCGTGTTTCTGCATACCCGAGATCCGCGTAAATCTCCTGGTAATTTGCCGGCAACTGAGCCTCACTCGTCGGCGGTATCCACTGTCCAAAACAGGTGGGCCAGTCTGGACAGCCCATCCCTGCACCCGATGCCCGAACGGTCGACCCGACCAGGATCAGGAAATAAACCGCTGCAAGCGTGATCAGCGCGATAGTTCTGTAGCGCCTGAGGGCTTGTGTTTCGACCACCATTACGTTCATTACCTCCTGCATCAGCGAGCTGCTGGCCCCTGTGAGCGTTCGGATACGATAAGCTCGTATTCGTCTTCCATCCAGCCGGCACCCAGGGCTTTGGCTGGCAGATCCAGGCGCAGGCCCGGAACCTCCAGACCAATCCACGCAATAAAAGAATTGCTGTTTGGCCCCGGCCACATCGTGTATTCCCCATCGAACGGATAGCTGAGGGCAGCCTGATGTATCTGATCGACAAGGGGTTCCGCTTCAGGACCAATGATCTCGTGAAGCAGTATCGGCGGAGATCTGAACCACGGCCGGTCCGGATTTCCCTGCGAAATCACCACGGCGTTCCCACTGCGCCGCAACTGCCAGCCAATCACCTGGTAGATGTTGTAGGTGTCGGCATCTCTCGCCTTGGTGGCAATCCACGTGTGTATCGCAAACCGGCCACGCAATCCCCAGACATCCGCCCCGTAGACCTGTACAACCGGGTCTTTGACAAGACCGGGATCCGGTGCTGTCGCTTCCCGCAGGGGTGTGGGTGTGAGCGCCACAGACACAGCCCACAAACCACCTGCGAGAGCAACTGCCAGAATTATCAGGGCCAACGTGAGGTTCCTGGACCACCGCAAAAACTTCATGCCGAGAGTGTACGGTCCAAATAAGATCCTTCAATTGGTATTTGGGCGTATTTTGAGTTGATTGACTCGTTTCTCTCATCGCGAAAGAATAGGCCCATCACACAACGATAAGGGAAGACACAGCATGAGCATTGCGAGTCTGGCTGGGGTATTGAAGATATTTGGTGGAACGGACCCGACCCCCGAGGAACAGGCCCAATTGGCAAAAGAAGTCATGCTGATGACGCTCGCCAGAGCAACGGCAGCGGATACAAACATCAAAGCCATTGAGGTTGAAAAGGTCCGTGAGGTCCTGCTCTCGCGAACCGGCGAAGATTTCCCCGCTGCAGACGTACGTGTAGCGGCACATTCTCAGATTTATGAGAAAGCGCCGCTGGACAAGTACCTGACCAGCGCATCCAAGAAACTGGGGCCAGCGGACCGCCTGAACATCGCTCAGGCATTGTTTGAGGTCATTAATGCGGATGGACGCGTCAGCGACCGGGAAATCAGCTTTTTTGACAATGTCGCCAACTGCCTGTCCCTGACACCCTCACAACTGGTGGGGCTGGAGGCAGAATAGATCGACCGATCTTCGAAAGAGCGCCACCGGCGCTCTTTTTTTTGCCCGTTTTTGCGTTATGCTCCTAAACCCAACCGTTAAGGTTAAGCGGCCATGGCGACAAAAATACGAGCAGGAACAAGCGGTTACAGTTACAAAGAGTGGAAAGGTCCATTCTATCCCGACGACCTGCCGCAGGATCAGTGGCTGAACTACTACGCCAAACAGCTACCAACCGTCGAGATCAACAATACCTTTTACCGTATGCCACGAACCCATGTTGTTGAAGCCTGGCGCGATTCAGTGCCCGCCAGCTTCCGCTTTGTCATCAAAGCTTCAAGGCGCATTACTCATCAGAGCAGGCTGAAAGACGCCGAAGAATCTACCGGGTATCTCATCAAGCGCGCTGAGACCCTTGGCAAGAAACTGGGCGCGGTACTTTTCCAGTTGCCTCCCTATATGCAGCTTAACCTCGAACGCCTGCAGACATTCCAGGATCTACTGCCCGCTGATCTTCCCGCAGCCTTCGAATTCCGGCATGAATCGTGGCTGGACCCGGCAGTGGATGAGACCTTGCGCGATCATGGACACGCACGCGTCCTCTCACATGACGAATCGAGCGGGAAAGTGGCCGTTCCTGAAGGCAAGCTCGTGTACCTGCGCCTGCGTGCGTTCAACTACACACCCGCTGCTTTACGTAAGTGGCACACGCAGATCGAGGCCAGCGGTGCCAGGAACGCGTTTGTCTTCTTCAAACACGAGGACGAGGGTGCAGGCCCGGCCATGGCGAAGAAGTTCCTGAACATCGTGAGTGGCGCTGCACCGGCACGCGCACCTCGCAAAGCGCCTGCGGCCAAAGAGAAAGCTGCGGCTAAGCCAAAAGCAGCGCCTCGCAAGAAGACCGCTGGGAAAAAGAAAACCGCCTGAGGGTTTTCTAGATTGCGCGGAATACCTCCGCCCAGTCTTCTATGGCTTCTTCATGGCCATGCACAAGCTGGATGACCACCTGTCCGTAACCTGCGTCCCGCAGCGTGCGCATGTTGCTCACAAGTTCATCTTTCGTTCCGCTCATGGTGGTCGCTTTCACGAGATCCGGTGTCAGCAGCTCAGCTTCGTCCTCGCGCACAAACATGAGGTGACCCCGGTGGTTACCGAGATAACGGGCGTCTTCCGGTTCGTACTTACGGTGTAACTCGAGATAAGCCTTATGTAGCTCAGCCAGCGGTCCCGCGGGCGCCAAGCCGCCCATCGGCCCTACATCATCCGAGAGATTGTGAAAGATGACCGCTGTTGACGGAGCAGCCTGCTTCATCAGCCGCTTATGATCTTCATCCGGATCTCCGGAGAGGACAGCGCCAAGAAAGAAGATTCCTGCCTTCAGATCTGCCTGATCTCGCCCGCAGGCTGTCCAATCGGCCTGCATCGTCTCGAGCGCCTCAACCGCACCGGACATCGCACTGAAGTTGAGCCAGCCAGCACCGAGTTCAGCAGTCAGTCTGCGACCTTTTGGTCCAAAAGCGGATATGTACAGCGGGATATCGTCTTCGACGTTAATGAGGCCGAGCTCGGGATTGAGAAACCGGATCTTCCGTCTGTGTCCCTCGAAATCCCACTCGGTTGTTTCACCCCGGACAAGCGCCTGAACACGCTCAACATAGGCTTTCATCTGTGCAAGCGGTACCGCGTTCAGGCCCATGGTTCTGCGAGCGGTGAATCCTGTACCAACCCCAAAATCGATGCGACCTGGCGCAAGCTTGTTCAGCGTTGCGAGCGCATTTGCCGTGACGGGTTCGATTCGGTTTGAGGGCACCAGCACACCTGTGCCAAGCCGGATCCGGCTCGTTTCCTGCGCTGCCAGCGCCATGCAGATGAAAACATCCGGGTTTAGAAGTTGGGTGTCGTAAAACCAGGCTGCGGAAAACCCCAGTTCCTCGGCTCTCTTAACCCACCGCCAGCTGTCGACCTCCGACGCCAGAGCGATTGCGTATTCCACTATCCTGCTCCCCCTCTCTTTGAGAATAGATGCGAGAAGCAGAGTAAAGCGATTCCATGTGCGAAAAAAGGCGCGCCCGGCGCATGTTTATTCGCTCCTGCGCTATACGGCGCGACTGCGAGCGATTGATCACGGTTTGTCTCGGCAGGTTGTCCCACCGGGTAGAGTATTCGATGTGAATGTGTGGTTGCCGTGACCAAGTAGACAATCGCGGCTAAAGCCGCTCCTACAGAGTTGGCTACCTCTGTAGGAGCGGCTTCAGCCGCGATTCAGGAATACTCGTGTTGTTACAATATTCACATGGCGGTCGAACAAAACATTCCCCGTAAATTCGGTTGGCGCTGGTACGCGGCTGCCGGGCTTTTTCTCGCGGGTTTTCTGGGTCTGGCGGGAGGCGTTGAAGTATCGGAGCGGCCGGACATCCTCACCAGCGGTCTGCTGACAAAAGCGTACTACGCTCTCGGTCTGTTCGTGGTTGGTGGGCTTGATATCGGCACACCCCTGTCGGGGCCGATCTGGGCGAGAACACTCCTGTGGGTGGCGTATTTCGGCGCACCCCTGCTGACGGCGTCTGCCGTGATGGAAGCTTTGATCCAGGTGCTGTCTCCTGACCGTTGGCAGCTTCGTCGGATACGCGATCACATCATCATCTTCGGATCGGGACGTCTTACACTGAGCTACCTTCGTCTCCTCCGGCGCAACTCACCTCGCGTTCGTGTCATTGTCATAGACACAGAATTTGATCCTGTCCGTGAACAGGAGCTCCAACAGAAATACCGTGTCACAACCATCATCGGCGATCTCACACACGATTATCTGCTTGGACGTCTGCGCTTGAACAAGGCGCGCCGAATCCTGCTGCTGGGTGACAACGACTTTCAGGCATTCGAGGCGGCGAGCCGAATTCTCGAGTTGAGCCCGAAGCTCACAGGTCGGGTTATCCTGCATTGCCACAATCTGCGGTTTATGCGTTCGCTCCAGAACACACAACTTGCCGACCAGTGTGAAATCTTCAACACCTACCACCTGGCTGGCGGTGGTTTTGTGCGGGACAACCTGATTGACCACTTCAAACGAACTGACCAGAAAGACGTCGTGGTAATGGCGGGTTTCGGGCGTTTCGGACAGTCAATTCTCGAAGAACTCCACGCGATTGCGTCCGACGAAATCGATCAGGTAGCGGTTGTGGACAAGGATGCCGACCGCAGAGTGCTCGTTGTTGACGAACAGGAGGTCATAGAAAGTAACTACCCTCGTACAGTTTTTCAGGGTGACATCTCTCACCCGGAAGTCTGGCGTAACGTCACCGACAGCATCGATCTCAGCGTGAGAGCCCCAACTGTCGTTCTTGGTACCGGGCAGGAGCAGGACAACCTTCGCACGGCACTCTGGATCAAAGACAAGTACCCGAACGCTCTCGTATTCGCCCGCACTCGAGACATATCGAATTTCGCTTTGGCAGTTGGCAGCGAGCACGGTATAAAGAACATCAGTATTACTCAGCTGGTAGAAACGAATATCCCACAGCGTTGGTTAAGCTGACGTTTTAAAGCTGGCTGAGCTTACAGCTCGGGGAGGACATGCAGGCTTACATCATACGGCGCCTTCTGGCGTTGTTGCCCACGCTCTTTTTTGCCAGCCTGATCGTATTCGTTTCCATGCGTCTGATTCCCGGCGATGTCATCGATCTGATGCTCGCTCAAAACGACATCGTCACGACCCAGGACCGGGCCAGGATCGAAGCCGCACTTGGTCTCGACCAACCCGTTATGTCCCAGTACTTCGATTGGGTTGGTGGCGTCCTTCAGGGCGACCTGGGGCGTTCCCTGTGGCAGAACACGCCGGTTGTCGACCAGCTATGGGCAACTATGCCAATCACTTTCGAACTTGGGCTTCTCGCCCTTATCGTGGCCCTCTCCGTTGCAATCCCAATCGGCATCTACTCCGCAATTCGCCAGGACTCGGCGGGTGACTACGTTGCGCGTTCGTTTTCCCTGGTGATGCTGGCGGTCCCAAGTTTCTGGCTGGGCACACTTGTGATGGTGTTTCCATCGGTCTGGTGGCGATGGTCACCGCCGCTGGAATACGTTCGCTTCTTCGACGATCCAATTGCCAACCTGAGCCACATGATTGTCCCGGCGATCCTCCTCGGCTTGTCGATGTCGGCCGTTACGATGCGTATGACTCGCACGATGATGCTCGAGGTCATGCGTCAGGACTACATACGCACGGCCCGCGCAAAGGGTGTCAGTGAACACCTGACTATCGTGCGTCATGCGCTGCGCAACGGTCTCATTCCCGTCGTTACGCTCATTGGCCTGCAAGCGCCCCTTCTGATCGGCGGCGCGGTCATTCTGGAACAGATCTTTGTCGTGCCAGGCATGGGTCTTCTGCTACTTGAAGCGGTGTTCCAACGTGACTATCCGGTCATTTCCGGGATCTTTCTCATCGTCGGGGTTGGCGTGCTGCTGATCAACCTGTTGGTCGATCTCAGCTACGGTTTTCTCGATCCAAAGGTCCGGCACCAGTGAGTTTTCTGAAACGTCTGTGGCGTGACAAGAAGCTCGGCGCAATCGGCGGGCTGATCTTCCTGCTCTTTCTGTTTTGTGGCGTATTCGCAGATTTTCTGGCGCCATTTGGGGAGAATGAAACAGACCTGTCCGTTCGCCTGCTGGCACCAGGCTGGGACTATCTTCTCGGGACCGATCACCTGGGTCGCGACGTTCTGTCCCGGGTACTCATCGGGGCACAACTGTCGATGGTTGTGGGCTTCCTCGCAGCGGGCCTGGCGACCGTCATTTCCATCATCATCGGTGTCGTGTCCGGCTACTTCGGTGGCCGTATCGACATGCTCATTCAACGATTTGTCGACGCATGGATGACATTTCCGGACCTGGTGCTCCTGATTGTGGTTGTCTCGATCGTCGGGCCAGGCATGCCCCAGATCATCATCATCCTGGGTTGCCTTTACGGCATCGCTGGCTCGCGAATCGTGAGAGGGTCGGTTATCACCGTTAAAGAGAGCATGTACACACATGCAGCCCAATCCATGGGCGCAAGCACAATGCGGATCCTGGTCCGGCATATCGTGCCCAACGTCATGCCGGTTGTGATTGTCCTTTTCACAACGCGGGTGGGGGCCACCATCCTGGCCGAGGCCGGGCTCTCGTTTCTGGGTCTTGGTGTCCCGCCACCCGCACCCACATGGGGCAGCATGCTAAGCGGCACTGGCAGAACGTATATGTACATGGGCCCGTGGCTCGCACTTGCTCCCGGTTTGTGCCTCACAATTGTCGTCTACGCCATCAACGTATACGGCGACGCACTCAGAGACCTGCTCGATCCACGCATGCGAGGTGTGCGTTGAGTGTGCTGGACATCAATGGTCTGACTGTGAGCTTCAGGACGGAGACGGGACGGGTCTACGCCGTGAACGACACGAGCCTTCATGTCGATCCGGGCGAAACCCTGGCGGTTGTCGGTGAGAGTGGCAGCGGAAAAAGTGTAACTGCCCTCGCCATACTAAGGCTGTTGGGGGAAGCCGGCCGTATTGACCAGGGAAGCATTCACCTGGAAGGAGAAGACCTCACAGCCCTCTCTGAGCTTGAGATGACGAGGATTCGCGGCAACAGGATCAGCATGATCTTTCAGGAACCGATGACGTCTCTCAATCCTGTGATCCAGGTCGGCAGGCAGGTTGCAGAACCCCTGGTCCTGCACCAGGGGCTGACATGGGCTCAGGGTCTCGAAAGGGCACATGACCTGCTCGCCAAAGTCGCCATTCCAGACCCGGGTGCGCGCATACGGGAGAATCCTCATCAGCTTTCCGGCGGAATGCGTCAGCGAGCCATGATCGCAATGGCCCTGGCCTGCTCGCCGCGGCTGATCATTGCCGACGAACCCACAACCGCGCTCGACGTGACAGTCCAGGCCCAGATCCTCGCACTGCTGAAGGATCTGACTGTCGAGACAGGCGCCGCCCTCATTCTCATCACTCACGATCTTGGCGTTGTTGCGCGATACGCGGATCGGGTCACCGTCATGTACGGGGGACGGATCATGGAAACGGCAAAAGCCACGAACCTTTACCGTGACCCCAGACACCCGTACACACGTGGCCTGATGAATTCCATTCCTTCACTGGATGGTCCAGTCGGCGCAGCCCTCTCAACCATCGAGGGTCAACCGCCCGACCTCGCCCACCCGCCTCCCGGCTGTCCTTTTGCGCCCCGATGCTCACAACGACAGGAGCAATGTGAAAAGCAGGTTCCTCCGCTGCGACGCGATGGCGAGCGCGACATAGCGTGCGTCCGGCATGACTGATCCACTCATCAGCGTAAGTGACCTCAAGGTACACTTCCCCGTCACGGAAGGCGTGCTCATCACCCGTCAGACCGGTTCAGTCAAAGCTGTCGACGGGGTGAGTTTCGACGTCCGGAAGGGAGAAACACTGAGTCTTGTTGGTGAGAGCGGTTGTGGGAAGTCGACTACCGCGCTCGCCGTTCTCCGAATGGTCGAACCCACCGCCGGTTCCATTCATTTTGACGGGGAAAACATCACGACCCTCGACCGCAACGCCATGCGCCCCTACCGTCAACGCATGCAGATGGTGTATCAGGATCCGTTCAGTTCCCTCAACCCAAGAATGAAAGTGGCCGACATCGTCGGCGAGCCGCTGCGCGTTCATAGACCGGACCAGCCCAGGTCTGACTACCGTAAGCGCGTGCGGGAGTTGCTGGACGTCGTTGGGCTGTTACCCGATATGGCTGATCGTTATCCACACGAGTTTTCGGGTGGCCAGCGTCAGCGCATCGGCATCGCAAGAGCACTTGCCCTGCAGCCGGATCTCCTGATCTGTGACGAAGCGGTTTCTGCACTGGACGTTTCGATCCAGGCACAGGTCATCAACCTCCTCATGACGTTGCAGAAGGAGTTCAATCTGACGTACCTGTTCATATCTCACGACCTGTCCGTGGTGCGCCACGTATCGGACCGCATCGCCGTGATGTATCTGGGTCAGATCGTTGAACTCAAGAAACGAGACGATCTCTTCGCGAACCCGGAACATCCGTATACCCGAACGCTCCTGAATGCTGTCCCCGTGGCCAATCCCGATCTCGAAGCAAGGAGAGAGCAGCCTCTCATCATCGGAGAGGTCCCCAGCGTGCGGAATCCCCCATCGGGTTGCCGCTTTCACCCGCGTTGTCCTGATGTATTGCCTGAATGCAGGACCACGGCGCCCGGCGTCCACGGAAACGTCGCTTGTCATTTGTACGCTCCAAATGACGGTGCTACATTGCCCGGCCGGACTTCTGAGGGTGGATCATGATTGTTGGCTTACACCATGTCGCGGTGGGCGTGCCCGATTTCGATCGCGGGCTCAGCTTCTATGTTGATGTGCTGGGTTTCGAGCAGGTCGAAGGGACAGAGTTTTCCGGCCCCAACAAGCCGGTTGAAGATGCAATTGGTCTGAAGGAACCTTCAGCAAAGATGGCCATGCTGCGCTGCGGCAATGCGTATGTGGAACTGTGGCAGTACGAAAAACCGGAACCACAGGATCTGCGCTCGCGTCCCTGTGATTATGGGTACCCGCATATGGCCCTGGAGGTGAAAGACATCCAGGACGAACACGCCCGCCTCACCGCGGCGGGGATGGAGTTTGTCGGCGAACCGGTTGAATTTGGGGACAGCGCCGCCGTCTACGGTCGAGACCCCTTCGGCAACATCATCGAGATATACGAAATTCGTGATCCAGAACGCGCACGCATCGACAATACACCGCTCATGAAGACCAGACCGTGACTGCAGGTCAGCTCCCCAATGCGGATGAGATTGGCGACCGGCTCGCCATCGAGGATGTGCTGAAACGTCATTGTCGCGGCGTCGACCGTGCGGTCGCTGACATCCTTAAGAGCGCGTACTGGCCCGATGCGGAGGTGGCCTACGGATCGTTTAACGGCAACGCACACGAGTTCTGCGAGATCCTGCCCGGCGCCATATCCCGCTACGCCTTAACCCAACACACCCTCACCAACGTGATCATCGACTTTCTTGGCGACAATGCCGTCGTCGAGTCCTACATGACGGCTTACCATCTCATGGAACGAGACGACGGCGACGACACGGAAATGACCTACATGGGCAGATACATCGATCACATGCAGAAACGTGGTGACACCTGGAAAATCCTGTTCCGGCGGGTCGTCATGGACTGGAATCAGAATACAAAAGCGAGTGTCGTCCCATTAGAGGGACTGGCGCGTGGCGCCAGATCCCCAGACGACCCGCTTGACGAAATGTTAGCTAAAGTACTCGGAGCCCAATAATGGATCAGAACATCCTGTCCAACCGTCTCAACAAAATCGAAGCCCTTCGGGAGGACATTTCCGCAGGTGGCGACGAAGCGCAGGAAATGCGGCGGCTACCTGACTGGTTGGTCGACAAACTCATCGACGAAGGCTTCTTCCGTTTCACTCTCCCGCCGGAGCTGGGCGGCGAGAATGCAACCTCGACCGACACAATTGCCGTTCTGGAATCGATGGCCGCAATCGATGCATCCGTTGCCTGGAATGTCATGCTGGGATCCGAGATCAACGCCATGGCCGTCGGGGGTATGGACCCGGAACTCGCCAAAGAAGTCTATGTCGACAACCCAAGAGTCGTCATGTGTGGTGGCGGCGGCCCGGGCACGACACCATCGCGCGCAGAGCGGACGGAAGATGGCGGTGTTCGTGTTTATGGCCAGTCCACGTTCATCAGTGGCTGTCACAACGCCACCTGGTGTTTCATGGCGGCCCCCCTCATGAAAGGTGAAGAAATGGAAACACGCGAAGACGGTACACCGTTCTTCAAGATGTGGTTCCTCCATCGGGATGAGTGGGAAATCCTCGATACGTGGGACGTTGCCGGACTGCGTGGTTCGGGCAGTCACGACGTTCAGGCGGACGGCGCATATGTTCCAGAGAAGTTTGTGGACGTGGATCTCTTTGTCACACCCGCACACTATGACAATCCCGTATACCGGATGCCGGTGCCTCTGCGTCTTTCGTTCAACAAGGTCGCGATCGCCCTGGGTGTTGCGAAAGGCACACTGGAGACGTTTTCCGATCTTGCCCAGAACAAAGTCCCTCTCATGTCCACATCCACGCTGGCAAATCGACCCATCGCCCAATACAGGATGGGTGAAGCCATGGGCAAATACAGGGCCGCACGCGCCTATGTCATGCAGGCGATGCAGGACATCGAAGACGAGCTGACGGGTAACGCCGATCTGCCCGGACCGGAAACGACCATCAACGCACGCCTCGCCTGCACCTACGGCGCCAATGCATGTATGGAAGTGGTGGATCTTCTGCACAACACGGCAGGAACCAGCGGCATGCGGATGTTCAGCCCCCTGGAGCGGAAACTGCGTGACGCGCACGGCTGTGCAACACACCGGTGGGTGTCACATCCGCTGTATCAGGATCTGGGGAGCATCTTCCTAGGCAACGAAGCCGATCCCGAGTTCACCGGGCAGGGAATGCCGACACCCAGGTAAAGAAGAATTCGCGGCTAAAGCCGCTCCTACAGAGGTAGCTAGACTAAAGCCGCGATAAAAAGACCTAATCGTCCTGAATGCGTGTGCCGCGGCTCACCAGTTCGTGGCGCACAATCTTCCACGTGCCGTCGATGCGTCGCATCCTCGATTTGTAAGTTGCCCACAGGGTCAGCGTCTGCGTCGGGTTGTCTTTCATGTAGTGCAATGCCTGTACGTCTGTGCGTGCATCCGCTTCATCGCCGCTGATGGTCGCAAGCATCGGGGCGAGCATGTGCTGGGTTGGGCCAAAACGCGCCAGTGCATTGATGACATAGTCGACCCAGTTATCGACGCCATAAACGGTTTCTTCCCCAAACCCGACAACTTCCACATCGTCCGCAAAACAGCTTCGATAGAGATCCATATCACGCTCATCGACACCCGCTGCATAGCGCAGCATGACATCCTGAACCGCGATACGGTCATCCGCCAGATCACTCATCCTGTTACCTCTCCTTTGTTCCCCATTGATTGAAATATGTCACTTCCTGGGCCGGCATCCGATCTGCGCGCTTTAATACCGCCCCCTTGGTATAACCGACAGGCAGCATCACGGTCTGCACTGTGTTTTCCGGCATCCCGAGAATCCTGCCGATGTCTTCCTGGCGGGCAGACAGCAGCGATGTCCAGGTTGATCCAATACCCCTTGCCCTGAGCGCAAGCATCAGTGACCACGCTGCCGGTAAAATGGAACCGTAGAACCCAACCTGATTCGAGACGGCATCTCCCATCGGTTCACCGTCGACACAGACAAACACCATGGCCGGTATTTCATGCATCCGATCGATGAGGGCTTTATGGGTAGCCTTCATCTCCATACCCCGCTCCGTCATGATCGATATGAGCACATCCCTGTAGATCTCAGCGACTTCAGCCTTCGGCTGCGGCTCATCGACAATGACAAAACGCCAGTTTTCTCCACCCAGACCCGTGGGCGCCTGTACCGCGACGTCGATGCACTCGAACAGGACCTCTCGCTCTACCGGGCGATCAAAATCGAGCTTGCGCCGCACAGACCTGGCGGTGCTCAGCACTTCATCAATCTGACCTAGATCGAACTCCCCGGACATTGCCACCCTTACTCCCGTTTCAATACAGCCTACAATGTCCGCTTTCTGAAGCAAACGCTGATCATGGCAAAACTGTCCGTATTGGATCTCTCACCCATCGTTGAGGGTGGAACGGCTCGCGACGCTCTGAACAACAGTCTCGACCTCGCGCGTAACGTCGAGCGAATGGGCTATCACCGCTATTGGGTCGCCGAACACCACAACATGCGAGGCATTGCCAGCGCCGCAACCTCTGTTGTGATCGGTCACATCGCAGGAGGAACCGAGCATATCCGGGTGGGGGCTGGAGACATCATGCTGCCCAACCACGCGCCACTCATGGTGGCTGAACAGTTT
>JANQFF010000196.1 GCA_028277965.1 Pseudomonadales bacterium | reverse complement strand
CCGGGTTTGTGAAACAAACCGCAAGCAGCCCCCAGACACCGCAGGTCCCGTGAACCGAGATTGCACCTACCGGATCGTCGATCTTGAGCTTGTCGAGGCCGACGATAGACAGAACCACAATAATCCCGCCCACTGCTCCAATGAGCAGAGACGCTATATTGGACCCTGTCAGAGGCTCAGCGGTAATGGAAACGAGGCCTGCAAGGGCACCGTTCAGCGCCATGGTGAGGTCCGCTTTGCCAAACATGATCCTGGCAAGGATCAGGGCTGCAATCAGACCACCGGCTGCTGCCGTATTGGTATTCACAAAGATCTGGGCAACAGCGTTCGCTTCGTCAATATTGCTCATCTTGAGCTCGGAGCCACCGTTAAAGCCGAACCAGCCAAACCACAGTATGAACATACCGAGCGTAGCGAGGGGCATGTTGGCGCCTGGGATGGGATTGACCGTGCCGTTCGGGCCGTACTTACCGGCCCGTGGGCCAAGCAGAAGGACACCCGCGAGCGCAGCCGCTGCACCACACATGTGGACAACACCGGAACCGGCAAAGTCGAGGAACCCAAGCGCGTCGAGGCCACCACCACCCCACTTCCAGAATCCCTGGATGGGGTAGATGAAGCCGGTCATGACAACGGCAAAAGCCAGAAATGCCCAGAGCTTCATCCGTTCAGCCACGGCTCCGGAGACAATCGACATCGCGGTTGCGACGAAGACCACCTGGAAGAAGAAGTCAGAACGGGCGGAGTAGTACGTGTCTCCCCCTGAGGCAAGGACGTCTGCGGTGGTGTTTTCACTGCCGATCAGCATGCCGAAAATGGGGAACCAGCTGCCTTCCCCCGCACCGGGGTACATGATGCTGTAGCCCACCAGGAGATACATGATCGATGCGATGGCAAACAGCGCCACGTTTTTCGTCAGGATCTCAGAGGTGTTTTTGGCCCGGACCATACCCGCTTCGAGCATGGCAAACCCGGGCGCCATGAACATGACAAGCACGCCCATGAGCAGAAAGTAGAGCGTGTCTACCGAATAACTGAGTTGTGTAAGATCTTCCACGATTTTCTCCGGTTAGCCTAGACGGCTTCTGGTCCAGTCTCACCGGTACGAATTCGCACCACTTCTTCCAGCGGCGTGACGAAGATCTTCCCGTCGCCGACTTTCCCGGTGTTCGCGGACTTTGTTATTGCATCAATTGCTTTTTCGAGGAGTTCGTCATCAACTGCCGCTTCGATTTTGACCTTAGGCAAAAAGTCGACGACATATTCTGCGCCCCGATAAAGTTCCGTGTGGCCTTTCTGGCGACCGAAGCCTTTCACTTCGGTCACCGTCATGCCCTGCACGCCCACTTCGGACAGCGCTTCACGCACATCATCCAGTTTGAACGGCTTAATGATTGCTGTTATGAGTTTCATTTTTTTCTCCTAGTCTCCTAGTTTCCTAGTAAGGACAGCGTCGACATGGGTGTGGAAGATCATGTACACAAACGCATCCTTTCGATTCTGTAACAATCAGAGACTTTTAGATATAGAAAACACGGCCGTGCTGTCGCAGAGCTGCGTTCCACCGAAGCAGTCGTCTTCGTCAAGGTCTGTATCTACATACTGCAGGGAGAAATCGAGACCCATGGCGGACGTTGACAACCCGATACTCCAGTCGGCGTAGTCGTCTTCAGTTCCGTCTATACACGCGCCGCTCGGACCCGAAGCGCGACACTGGCCGATACCAAAATCCGCACCGATATCTTCGTCATCAAACATGTTCATGCCGTAGTGCAGATCCAGCGACCAGTTTTCGCCCAGAGCGAATGAATAGTCTCCGTACAGGTAGATAAACGAGTCCGTCTCGAAAAAGTAGTCGGGAGAGTAGTTCAGACCAACCGTGGCATCGCCAAATGAGAGGCTGCCGTAGAATTCCCAGTAGTCGAGATCCCGGTCACTGCCGTCGAAATCGACCGAGTCATCTTCCGGGTAGCCGTAGTAGAGAACACCCACGTCGTAACCGACGCTTTCGTTGAAATCGCCAGCGAAGCCGCCGTAGACATCGAGTTCCATGACGCCACCTGAGAACGTTACGTTGGACGCCCAGGTACCGATGTAGAAACCACTTTCGGTCTCGAGATCGAATCCACCCTGAATGGCCGGTGAGCGGTCACCCTGGGAAATCCCGCGGAAGCGGTAGTCACTTGCGTACGTGACGTTTCCGGAAAACTCCGCTGCCATCGCCGGTACGGTTGCAGCTCCAAAGAGCCCCGCGCCAGCCAATAGAAGAAGTGTCTTGAATAGTTTCATCTAAAACCCCTTAAACGGTTGTTGTTGTTGCACCAAATCAGTACGCCGTAGCTAGTGCACTTACCGTGCCAGAATGTTTCTCCTGATATTTCAACAGGTTAGGGTTTTTGCGCACATCAGCGGGTGATTCCTGTGCACCAACAGGGAGCATTTCGCGCACCAATATGAGGCGCGATCCGTATGAATATGAAGAAGCAGACTCTGGTCCGTCATCACACCTGAACGCAGGCTTCACACCATGAATGGTCCTTCACCTGCCCGTGTATATGGACGGTCGATGCTGGGCCTGACCGCCCATCCCGTCACTGTTGAGTGCCATATTGGTTCCAGCCTCCCCGGCACAACCATTGTTGGATTACCTCAGAGCGCGGTTCGGGAAGCGCGTGATCGCGTCAAGAGCGCTCTCGAAAACAGTGGATTCGAGGTGTCGAACCTGGACCTGGTGATTAATCTCGCCCCTGGAGATCTGCACAAAGCCGGCACGGGGCTGGATCTGCCGATAGCGCTCAGTATTCTCATAGCAACTCACAACATGTCCCTGTCGGGCCTGGAAGATACCGAGTTCATCGGAGAGCTCAGCCTCTTTGGACACCTGCGCAAAGTGCCGGGGATCCTATCGAGTGTCCTTGCGTGTCAGCGCGCCGGGAGGCGCCTGGTGATCCCGACAGCCAACTCGGCAGAAGGTGGTCTGGTTCCGGAGAGCAACGTGACAACAGCACGCGATCTCCGAGAGGTTGTCGAAAGCCTGACCGGCAGCCACACACTCCCTGCACCCCCTGCACCAGCTGCAAAAGTCAAAACGCTGACGGATCGCAATCCAATCCTTGGTCAGGAGGCCGCCAAGCGCGCGCTCACCATCGCAGCAGCGGGCGGCCATCATCTGTTGATGGTCGGGCCACCGGGCACCGGCAAAACGTTGCTGGCGCGTCGTATATGCGACCTTCTTCCTCCTCTGGAGGGAGATCGCCTGATCGAAGTGGCCGCAATCTATTCAGCCATCGGCCAGGACCGTGATGACTACACCCTGCCCCCATTTCGCGACCCCCACCATAGCGCAAGCCCGGTTGCTCTCATTGGAGGAGGATCCACCCCGGTTCCGGGTGAAGCCTCGCTTGCTCATCACGGGGTTCTTTTTCTCGATGAGCTGCCTCACTTCAAACCGGCAGCCCTGAATCTGCTGCGGGAACCGATCGAGACGGGCAAAGCTGTCATCGCCCGCGCCAACTACAAGGTGAATTTCCCCTGTCGTTTTCAACTCATTGCGGCAATGAATCCCTGTCCCGCCGGTCGGCGTTGTACGGAAACCGCCTGCCGTTGCACACCGGGGGACGTCAAACGGTACCAGAGCCGTATATCAGGTCCGCTCCTCGACCGGATCGACCTTCACGTCAGCGTGCCTGAACTGCCTCCCGGGATGCTCACCAATCCCGGTTCGGGCCGGGACACCTTTCCCGGTAGCCGGGAGATTGTCATCGAGTGCCGTCAGCGACAGCTGCATCGCCAGCGGGACCTCAACGCCGCGCTTGCGGGAAAGCACCTCGAAAAAGAACAGCGGCAGGCAGACGTGGACGAGGGGTTCCTGAAAAAAGCAATCGATCGCTACAGGCTTTCAGCACGCAGTTTTCACAAAACCTGGCGTATCGCCAGAACCATTGCTGATCTGGAGCAGTCCAGGATCATCCGCATGGAACATGTGATGGAAGCACTCTCATACAGAGCGCTGGACTGGGAGAACGGGGTCTAGCTACAGCTGATCGAGCATATAGGTGACCGCGTCACCCAGCTCAGCATCCGAACAGTTCATGCACGTCCCTTTCGGCGGCATGGCATTGAGACCGTTGATGGTGGTGTTGACCATTTCGTCCATACCCTTGTCGATCCGAGCCGCCCAGGCATCCGCATCACCGAGCAGCGGCGCACCGCCTACCCCGGTTGCGTGACAGGCAAAACAGAACTGGTCGTAAACTTCCTGTCCGCTCAAAGTGCCGCCACCACCTGCACTTGCGGTTGCTGCACCACAATCGTCACCTGCCCTGCACACCGTGCCAAACGGCTCGAGCCGGGCTGAGATCTCCTCGTCGGTTCCAGGCGGAACAGCCTGTACCCCGATGGCACACAGAACGGCAAGTACCGCAATTCGAATTGGTGTGACTCTTATAGGAAGTCGCATCACTTTGTTGTTCTCCTTCACGACCACGGGTTGCGAATCGGCGCGGGATTATAGCTTTATGCAGAGGTTGCGTCGAACAGCTCACGACCAATCAGCATCCGCCGTATCTCGCTGGTACCGGCACCAATCTCATAGAGCTTGGCATCCCTGAGAAGACGGCCCGTCGGATAGTCATTGATGTACCCATTTCCGCCCAGGAGCTGCACTGCATCCAGCGCAATCTGCGTTGCCTGCTCCGCTGCGTACAGGATGCAGCCAGCCGCATCGAAACGGGTCGTTCGATCGCTATCACATGCTCGTGCAACCGCGTAAACGTACGAGCGCGCGGCGTTCATGACCGTGTACATGTCCGCAACCTTCCCCTGAACCAGCTGGAATTCTCCAATTGAGCTGCCGAACTGTTCACGCTCGTGTACATACGGCATCACAACGTCCATACAGTTGCGCATGATGCCGAGCGGACCGCCAGCGAGGACAACCCGCTCATAGTCCAGACCGCTCATCAGGATTTTGACACCCTGACCCACTTCGCCCAGCACCTGGGTTTTCGGCACGCGACAGTCTTCAAATACAAGCTCCGCTGTATCCGAGCCACGCATACCCAACTTGTCGAGCTTCACACCAGTTGTAAACCCGGGCATGTCTTTTTCGATGAGATATGCCGTGATGCCGCGGGATCCTGCGTCCGGGTCTACCGTTGCATACACCACCAGAACATCCGCACCCGGTCCATTGGTAATCCACATCTTCGTGCCGTTCAGCACATAGTCATCGCCATCTTCCACGGCGCGCAGTTTCAGGCTGACAACGTCAGACCCGGCATTGGGCTCACTCATCGCCAGCGCTCCCAGAAACTCGCCGCTGACCAGCTTCGGGAGGTAGGCCTGCTTCTGATCTTCATTTCCGAAACGACGGATCTGATTAGCACATAGATTCGAATGTGCTCCGTAAGAAAGGCCAACCGATGCACTCGCCCTGCTGATCTCTTCCATGACCACGGTGTGCGCGAGGTAGCCGAGGTTGACCCCGCCGTACTGCTCTTCAATGGTCATGCCGTGTACGCCAAGTTCCCCCAGCGCGGTCCAGAGGTCCCTGGGAAAGAGGTTTTCAGCGTCAATTTCTGCAGCCCGGGGCGCTATTTCCTGGCTGGCAAACTGCGCAACACTATCGCGCAGCATGTCGACAGTTTCACCAAGGCCAAAGTCAAAGTCCGGCAGGTTGCTCATTACAGTCGTCCCAAAATGAGCCGACATCATAACAAGACATCTGCCAGTGTTATCTCACTCCTGGCTCTTTCAGGCAGCGTCGTGCAGTTTCACTTTCGGGTCAAAAACGGTGACGGGTTCAGGGGGGCTGGTAAATTCATTGAACAGCTGGCGTTCTGTTTCCAGCGCCTCGTCGACCTGACGCTCTTTGACGTGACCAAACCCGCGCATCTTCAGAGGTAGCTTCGCAATCTCCACCGCAATACTGAGATTCTGCAGATTGAGACCGTCGAGCAGACGCTCAATGACTTCCTCAAAATGGTCAATCAGGTGCATCGAACGTTTGCGTTCTCCGGTAAACCGGAAAGGATCCATCCAGGTGTTGCGAACCTTCCGGCAAGCTGCAAGCGCGCTGAACGCATGTCTCATCCAGCCACCAAATCTGCGTTTCCTGTTTCCAAGCAGAGGCGGGGCCAGGAGGTATGTGAGGCGGGCATCCTCCGCAAACTGACCATCGATACTGGCCCGGAACTCGCGCGCTGAATACAGCCGGGCAACTTCATATTCGTCTTTGACGGCAAGCACCTTGAAATAGCTTCTCGCAACCGCATTCGTCAGACGTTCGCTGCCTTTTCGAACTGCCTGTTCGCTTTCCGCCACGCGCTTCACCATCGCATCGTAGCGCTCTGCGAGTTCTGTGTTGTGGTAGGCCGTCAGGTACTGCTTGTTGGTTTCAACAAGCGAATCCACGTCTTCAGTTCCGGTTGCTGCGGCTCCTTCCGAACGAGGTGCCATAGAAGCCAGTCTGCCGAGATGGAATGCCTTGAGGTTGCGTTCGACGGCAACCCCGTTCAGTTCGATCGCCCACTCAATTGAATCAAGCGTAAGGGGAATGCCTCCTTTCTGCCAGGCATAGCCAAGGAGGTATACGTTGGCCTGTTGAGCATCACCCAGATGGTGCGCAACCTGGTCTTCAGCTGGTAAACCATCAACGCGACCACAGAGTTTACGCACCCGGCTAAGGCGCTTCTGCAACTTCACATCGTGAGACTGGCTGAGGACAAAGTCAGCAGTTGGCGTGACATGCGTGTTGATGACAGCTTGCGTTGTCGGGGACATCAGAGCCAACGATTCGTTGCTGGCAGCAGACACCAGGTCACAACCCACCAGAACATCCGCTTCCCCATCGGGAATCCGCGACGAGTGCAGCGCTTCCGAACCGCCACCAATCCGGACGTGACCAAACACTGCACCACCTTTCTGAGCAAGACCTGTCATGTCCAGCGTCCTGACCTCACGTCCTTCCATCCGGCCCGCTGCGGCAAGCAGAGCGCTCAAAGTGACGATGCCGGTACCGCCAACGCCCGTAACCAGGATATTGGCTGTATCTTTCCGTGTCTCAGGTAGCGGTGCCTTTTCTCGAAGAGCGTCAAGACTCAGCGCCGCTTCGATGGGCTTCTTAAGCTCGCCTTCAACTTCCACAAAGGCCGGACAGAATCCGGTGGCGCAGCTGAGGTCCTTGTTACAGCTGGTCTGGTTGATCTGCCGCTTGACACCGTGGTCGGTTACCACCGGTTCAACCGCAACACATCCGGACTGGACGGAACAATCGCCACAGCCGTCGCAGACAGCTTCGTTAATGAATACGCGCGGCCGCTCATCTGCCACCAATCCGCGCTTGCGCCTGCGCCTGAGTTCTGTCGCGCAGGTTTGCTGGTAGATCAGCACCGTTACCCCTGCCACGTCACGCAGCGTTCGCTGCACGCTATCGAGTTTCTCCCGATGGAAAACGTCAATATCACCGGCCCCGGTCTGTACCGCTTCCGGTTCGTCGCTGACGACTACAATCCGTTCAACACCCTCAGCGCGGAGTTGGGCAATCATCCGGGCAACTGAGAGGTCCCCGTCCGTGGGCTGACCACCCGTCATCGCAACCGCATCGTTATAAAGGACTTTGTAAGTGATATTCACGCCAGCGGCGACAGCCTGGCGAATCGCAAGGATCCCCGAGTGGAAATACGTCCCGTCACCAAGGTTCGCAAAAATGTGAGGCTCGTCGGTGAAGAGCGACTCACCCACCCAGGTCACGCCTTCACCCCCCATATGGGTACAGCTGTCTGTGTCGCGATCCATCCACTGCACCATGTAGTGACACCCAATTCCGGCTGTCGCCCGGCTGCCTTCCGGCACCCGTGTCGATGTGTTGTGGGGACAACCGGCACAGAAGAGTGGCGTGCGCTCCTGCCGTGACGGCGCACAGGCATCGGCAATAACGTGCAGACTGGTCTCATGCTGCTCGAGCATCGGTGGGGGTGCCATCTCCAGCTTTTCGCACAACACGCGTACCACATCGTGTACCTGCAGCGTTCCTGTCGAAGACAGCCCGCATTCACGCTTCCCATATAAGGGTACATCCGCGTTGCCGTAAAGGATGTCCTTGATCTGTGGCTCAACAAAGGGCCGTTTTTCCTCAAGGATCAGCAACGCTTGTGACGCTCGGGCAAAATCCAGGATCTCAGATGTGTCGAGCGGCCAGGTCATCCCCAGTTTAAAGATGCGGATGCCTGCAGCGGCGATATCCTGTTCGGTTTCGAGTCCCAGGTGAACACATGCTTCCCGCAGATCCCGGTAGGCTTTACCTGCAGCAACGATACCCAGCTCTGCCTTGCCACTGGCGCCAACTTGCCGGTTGATGCCTGCTGCCGCCGCAAACTCCAGTACCGCAGGCATTTTCTCCAGGATCAGGCGTTCTTCCTGCGCAACTGGTGTGTCTTCGCGTCGGATGGAAACATTGTCCTGTGCGGACAGAGCAAGTGCCGGATACCTGCCCAGGTCAGCGTCTATCGTCGCAGCGCTGTCCATATGGTCCGCAAGGGCTTTCAGCCCAACCCAGACCCCGGCGTGACGCGACATTTCCCAGCCGCGGATGGCAAAGTCGAGCACGTCCTGGACATCCGCGGGTGCAAGCACGGGCACCTGCATGTCCATGAGGGCAAACTCGCTCTGGGTTGCAAGGCTGGACGACTTGGCTGCAGGATCGTCACCGACAACCAGAAGCACACCCCCCGAAGGCGATGTTCCCCAGGCATTTGCATGACGGATGGCATCACAGGAACGGTCGAGGCCCGGGGCTTTCCCGTACCAGAGGCCAAACACCCCATCCACCTGTGCCCCCTGGTGCAGGCCCACCTGCTGTGAACCCCAGACGGCGGTGGCGGCCAGGTCTTCGTTGACACCGGGTTGGAAATGAATATTGAGATCTTCAAGACGCTGGGCTTGCGCCCAGAGTTCTTCATCGAGGCCACCTAACGGTGAGCCGCGGTAGCCCGATACAAATCCCCCTGTATGAAGGTCCTGCAGGAGATCCAGCCGGGCGCGGTCCTGGAGCGCCCGCACCAGTGCCTGGATACCACTCACCAGAACAATGCCGTCTGAGGTGTAACGGTCATCCAGAGAAAACGACTCGATTTTCTTCTTAATCTCTGCTGCTTTGATTTCTGCCGCTTTGACGCCTGCGTTCATGCCGTTTCGCCTCTATGAGCACAAACGAAAGAGTACGGTTTTCCGACTAGGATCTGATTGTCAAATTTGCTCTAATACCGCCAATTAGGATAAATATTTGTGGAACTTGAGGCCATATTAGGATGAAATCACTCGACACGTTCGATATCAAGATTCTGCGCGAACTCCAGCAGGATGCGGAAATATCCATGCAGGACCTGGGAGAAAAGGTTGGGTTGTCTCACACGCCTTGCTGGCGCCGGGTCAAAAAGCTGGAGGAGGAAGGTGTCATTCGCAAGAAAGTGACGCTGCTCGACGCTGAAAGTCTGCATCTAGCCGTCAACGTATTTGTCCACGTCACCCTGAAAAACCATGAGGACGACGGGCTGACCCTGTTTGAAAACTCTGTTCAGGATATCCCGGAGATTGTCGAGTGTTATACCGTCTCAGGTGACAGAGACTTCCTGCTCAGGGTAGTCGTAGGCGATGTAAGTGCTTACGAACATCTTCTCAAACACACGCTCATCAAACTGCCGGGTGTAGCCAATCTGAGCAGTACGTTTGCCTTGAGACAGGTGAAATACACAACGGAGTATCCGCTGGCGGCGATGCCGCTGGAAAACTGATCGCGGCTAAAAGGCACCTCTAAAAACCTATTCGGTGCTCAGCGCGAGTGCTGCGGGGACAGTAGCAAGGCAGGCTTCGCAGGTAATGGCGGGTCCCATTGGCAAGAAGCCTAACACAGCTACAGCCCCTGCGGCACGCGCCTTGCTGCGAAACATCCGGGAAAGCCTGAGCTTTGAAGAGGTTATTAGAGGTGCCTTCAAGCCGCTCCTACAGAGGTAGGGAGATCTTGCTGACATTGTAGGAGCGACTTTAGCGATCTTTATTCGAGCTCGACGAGCTCCACACCTTCCTCGACACGATCACCCACCGCACAAAGCACCGCTTTGACCTCACCTGATTTCCCGGCCGTTACGCTGTGTTCCATCTTCATGGCTTCCACAACCGCAACCACGTCACCCGCCTTGACCTTATCCCCGGATGAAACATGAACGGCGATCACCTGGCCCGGCATCGGGGCCCTGATACCCCCAGCGGAGAATTGCTGTCCGCCGTACCGGCTGAGATCGTCAGTGGTATTGAGAAATCGCTCGGTATGGCCTTCCAGAATCGCGTAAATCACTTCCCGCCGCTCGAGAACCTCACCCTCCGGCACCGGTGTGAGCTCCCCGTTGACCTGCGCGCTTTCGCCTTCCAATGTCACAGCATATTCCGTTTTCCCCTGGCGGAGCTCCAGGGATCTGCGCGGCGCCTGATTCAGTCGGAAACCACTGCCCCGCAGCCACGGGTCTTCACCCTGGTCCTGAAGTAAGACTTTCGCTGCTCGCGCAGCAAAAGCTTCTGCGCCACGAGGCAGCACCTCTTCGTGCACATCATCGGCAATCGATGTCGTGTAGTCGCCTGCCGCAAAGTTGTCATGCTCGAGCAACCCACGCAGGTAGCCGAGGTTATGTTCGACACCAGCCACAGCACTTGCCCCGAGAGCCTTACCCAGGGTGTCGATTGCACCCTGGCGGTCATCGGCGTAGGCGATGATTTTCGCCAGCATCGGGTCATAGTGCATCGAAACGACAGACCCTGCGGCCACGCCGCTGTCTACCCGCACACTACCCGGGATCTCAAACCGTTCGATTGTGCCGGTGGACGGCAAGAACTTTTTCCTGGGATTTTCAGCGTAGAGGCGTACCTCGATCGCATGCCCGCGCAGCTGCACATCGTCCTGTTCAATTGGTAGCGCTTCACCAGACGCGACCCGCAATTGAAGATCAACCAGATCGAGGCCCGTGATCGCCTCCGTCACCGGATGTTCCACCTGCAGGCGGGTGTTCATCTCCATAAAATAGAAATCGTCACCTTCGGCAATGAACTCGACGGTTCCCGCGCCGACATAGCCCACCTGGCGGGCTGCCATGATTGCGGTTTCACCGAGCTGCTCTCTGAGCTCAGCAGTGACGGTGGGGCCGGGCGCTTCCTCGATGACCTTCTGATGACGGCGTTGAACAGAACAGTCTCGCTCAAAAAGATGCACCACACTGCCGTGGGTATCAGCCATAAGCTGCACTTCAATGTGTTTCGGCGCGGTCAGGTACCGCTCCAGCAGCACCTGATCATCCCCAAATGCGCCCCGTGCCTCGCGTTGCGCACTGGCCAGACGTTCATCAAACTGCCCCGCGTTTTCGACTATCCGCATTCCTTTGCCACCACCCCCGGCAGAGGCTTTGATGAGCAGTGGATAGCCGATCTCTTCACCTTGCGCCTTCAGGAACTGAAGGTTCTGTTCAGAACCGTGATAACCCGGCAACACGGGCACCCCGGCTTCCTCCATGAGCCTTTTCGACTCGGTTTTCGAACCCATCACGCGGATCGCCTCGGCGGGCGGACCAACAAAGATCACCCCGGCCGCATTACACGCTTCAGCAAATTCCGCGTTTTCCGACAGAAAACCGTATCCCGGGTGTATTGCTTCAGCACCGCTCTCGCGAGCCGCTTCCAGAATCCTGTGAATGTCGAGGTAACTTTCCGTTGCCGGTGGGGGTCCGATACAGATCGCCTGGTCGGCCATACCCACGTGCAACGCGTTTACGTCGGCTTCCGAGTAAACCGCAATTGTCCGGATGTTCAGATCCCGCGCAGTGCGGAAGATGCGGCAGGCTATTTCGCCGCGATTGGCGACAAGCAGAGATTCGATCATGTGCAGTTACATCCTGAAGATGCCAAATCCTGAAGAGGGTTGCTGAGGCTCGCGGCAGGCGAAAGAGAGCGCCAGCCCCAATACCTGACGGGTATCAACCGGGTCGATGACACCATCGTCCCACAGCCGCGCAGAAGCAAAATAGGGATGCCCCTCAGCTTCGTAATCAGATCGGATCCCGTCCATAAACTGACTTTTATCTTCCGGATCCCAGGACTCTCCCCGGGCGCTCATGCCATCCTCACGGACTGTAGCCAGCACGTGGGCCGCCTGTTCCCCACCCATCACTGATATCCGCGCGTTGGGCCACGTCCACAACATCCGCGCACCATACGCCCGGCCACACATTGCATAGTTCCCCGCCCCGAACGAACCACCAATGACAACGGTGAATTTGGGCACTTTTGCACACGCCACGGCAGTCACCATCTTTGCACCGTCTTTTGCGATGCCCTGGTTTTCATACTTCCGACCAACCATGAAACCAGTGATGTTCTGCAGAAACAGGAGCGGTATACCTCTGCGATCTGCCAACTGTATGAAGTGAGCCCCCTTTACGGCACTTTCCGAAAACAGAATCCCGTTGTTCGCAAGTATCGCCACAGGCATGCCCTGGATATGCGCAAATCCGCAAACAAGCGTTTCACCATACAGTTTCTTGAACTCGTGGAACTGGGAACCATCTACGAGCCGGGCTATGACTTCACGCACGTCGAACGGCGTACGCGTATCGACCGGCATCACCCCGTACAGCTCTTGCACGTCATACGCCGGATCCCGCGCAGTTTCCCGTGTCACCGTGGACGTAAAACGTTGCTGACTGCTGGCGATCGCTTCCCGGGCCAGCATCAACGCATGTTCGTCATTGTCCGCAAGATAGTCAGTCACTCCACTGACCCGGCTGTGCACATCCCCGCCACCAAGGCTTTCAGCATCAACTTCTTCACCGGTTGCCGCTTTCACAAGCGGCGGGCCACCCAGAAAAATTGTTCCCTGTTCTTTGACGATGATGGCCTGATCACACATGGCGGGAACGTACGCACCACCTGCGGTACACGATCCCATCACCACAGCCAGTTGCGGGATACCCGCGGCGCTCATGTTTGCCTGGTTATAGAAAATGCGTCCGAAATGTGTCCGGTCCGGAAAGACGTCTGCCTGCAGCGGCAGAAATGCCCCGCCCGAATCAACAAGGTAGATACAAGGGAGGTGGTTTTCCTGTGCGATCTCCTGTGCGCGGAGATGTTTTTTCACCGTTATCGGATAATACGTCCCGCCTTTGACTGTTGCGTCGTTTGCCACAATCACGCACGGCTGACCCGATACCCGGCCAACCCCGGTGATGATCCCTCCGCTCGGAATGACATCGTCGTAGAGCTCATGGCCAGCCAGCTGACCAACTTCGAGAAAAGGTGCCCCAGGGTCGAGCAGACGGTTAACCCGTTCTCTCGGTAACAGCTTACCGCGGGCTTCGTGGCGCTCCCGGGAGCGTTCATCTCCACCCTGGCTGATACTGCCCACAAGGGTTCTCAGGTCAGCCGACAGACCGCGATGATGGGTATCGTTGACAGCAAACGCCTCCGATGCCCTATTGATGGAAGATTCAATGACTGACATACAAACAGCTCGCGAATACCCGGGCTAGAAACTCGCGGTGATCTCCCCCAGTTTTTGTGTGAGTAACGGATTTTCTCTGTAATCAATCGGTATGACCACCAGGCTGGGACCGCTTTCGGAGAACGCGGTTTCAAGGACAGACTGCAGTTCTGAACTTTCATCACACCAGTGTCCATGCCAGCCAAAACACTGAGCCAGGCCCAGCCAGTCCGGGTTGGAAAAACTGAGATCCGTATGCCGGCCAAACTCGTTCTCCTGTTTCCAGGCAATCAGACCGTACTCCTTGTCTTCCCAAACGAGCATGACCAGGTTTGTCCCCAATCTCGTTGCCGTCTCCATCTCCTGGACGTTCATCAGAAAACCCGCATCGCCCGCGATACCGAGAACCCGACGCTCCGGATGAACTAACGATGCTGCTATGGCGCCGGGAAGTGCAAATCCCATCGAACAGAAACCGTTGGGGATGAGGCAGGTGTTTGGTTCATGACAATGGTAGTGTCGGGCAATCCACATCTTGTGGGCGCCGACATCTGACAAGAGGATGTCTTCCGGTCCCATCACCTCGCGGCAATCCCACAAGGCTTTCTGTGGCCGGATAACGCCCTGCTGATTGTCTTCAGCATACTCTTCCAGATCTTCTGTCATACCCTGGCGTGCCTGAGCCTGATTCGTGAGATTGAACTCCGGAAGGCCTCGATCGTTAAGCCGTTCATTCAGCATCCATAGGAAATGCGCAAGATCACCCACTATCTCCACTTCCGGGTGATAGTGCTCGTCTATTTCTGACGGAAGGAAATCCGCGTGGATGATGGTTTTGTCTTTTTCCGGATTCCACAGGCGTGGATGGTATTCGACCATGTCGAAGCCAAGCGTCATCACGAGGTCCGCCTCGTCAATGACGAGATTCATACGGTCTTTGCTGCCGAGGCCGACGGTATACAGACAGTAGGGACTGTCCATATCGACCGCGCCTTTCGCCATGAACGTACTGATCACCCCGATATTCGTCTGCTCACAGAACATCCTCAGCTGTTTGCTGGCGCGCCGGCGAATACATCCGTTCCCTGCGATAATGACGGGGTTTTTTGCGTTGGCCAGCAAATCGAAGGCACGGTCCACAATCTTGTCATCGGGCACCGCGCGGCGAAAACGTCGGGGAGCGAGCGGGGCTGACGTGACCTCCTGCTTGGCCAGATCTTCCGGTAGCTCGATATGGACAGCACCCGGCTTCTCGGTCCTGGCCAGACGCACCGCCTTGCGAACGACCTCCGGGATTGTGTCACCGTGGCGAACCGTCTCCGCCCACTTGGTCACCGGATCAAACATACCCACTACATCCATTACCTGGTGGGACTCTTTGTGGAGACGGTCTGTCGAACCCTGCCCGGTCAGAACGAGCATCGGCGCCCTGTCCATGTTGGCATCGGCAACACCGGTGATCAGGTTCGAAGCGCCGGGTCCAAGCGTACCGAGACAGCCGGCGGGATTGCCCGTCAATCGGCCGTAGATTTCAGCCATGAACGCAGCACCCTGCTCATGACGTGTCAGTACAAAACGTATCGAATCCGATTCCTCGAGAGACAACATGAAATCGGCGTTTTCTTCGCCCGGTACGCCGAAGATGTACTCGATCCCCTCACTCTCGAGGCATTGGACGAACAGGTCAGATGCTTTCATGACGATTTCCCTATCCAGTTGGCAGTCTTGTTGAGCGCGGTGTCGAATTTGGTGAAGACCTCATCCACCTGATCAGAAGTGATCACCAGGGGAGGGCAGAACGCTATCGAATCCCCCAACGCACGGACGATCAGACCCTCTTCGAGACAGGCAGCCATGAGGTGTGCACCTACCCCGTCCGCCGGTGCAAACGCTGTACGGGATTCCGGATCTTTCATCAGCTCAACAGCCCCGATGAGGCCCTTGCCGCGTACATCGCCGACGATGGGGTGCTCCGCAAAGCTTGCCATGCGTTCCTGGAACTCTATACCTACCTGTCGCGCATGTTCAAAGAGATTTGTCTCCTCCATGATCTCGAGATTCCGAAGCGCTACTGCCGCGCAAACAGGATGCCCCGAATACGTAAAACCGTGACCGAAGTTCCCGAGTTCAGCCGACATCGCTTCAAAAGCCTCGTACATGTATTCAGGCAGAAGGACCGCGCTGATCGGCAGATAGGCGGAGGAGAGTGCCTTGGCGACACTCATTGTCGTGGGTTCGATGTTCATCGTCTGCGCACCAAATGGGTTTCCGGTGCGGCCGAATCCACAGATGACCTCGTCATCGATGAACATGATGTTGTGTTTGTTCAGTACCGCCTGAACTTTTTCGTAGTAGCCGGGCGGGGGCACAATCACACCCCCCGCACCCAGAATCGGTTCAGCGATAAACGCGGCAATTGTCTCCGGGCCTTCCCTGACAATCATGTCCTCGAGCGCATTCACGATGCGATCAACAAAGTCCCGTTCCGATTCGCCCGGCTGAGCATCGCCATAGTGTGGGCTTTCAGTATGCAGAATACCCGCCAGTGGCAGATCGAACGCCTTGTGGAACGGAGGGAGACCGGTCAGCGATCCGCTCGCAACGGTCACTCCGTGATAACCGCGTTTACGGCTGATGATCTTCTTCTTTTCGGGTTTGCCAATCCCGTTGTTGTAGTACCACATCATTTTGATCTGGGTGTCATTGGCATCGCTGCCCGACAATCCAAAGAAAACGCGTCCTGCATCGAACGGTGCAATTTCTTTCAGTTTTTCTGCGAGCAGCACTGATGCTTCGTTGGTTTTGCCGCCAAAGAGTTGTGAATAGCTCAGCGTTTCCATCTGTTGCGCGGCTACTGCTGCCAGCTCTTTGTTCCCGTAGCCAAGCGCGGTACACCACAGACCCGCCATACCTTCAATGTACTGATTACCGTGGTTATCCCAGAGATAAATACCTTCAGCTCGCGCATGAACCGCCGGACCTTCCTGGGCATGCTGCTTGAGGTTGGTTGTAGGGTGCAGCAGGTGACGCAGGTCCCGCGCCTCTATCGAATCGGGCGCAAACTCATTATGCAGCGCACTTACCTGACCTTCCGTCATCGGTTCCCCCCGGACAAACACTGGACCCGGTAGTGTCGGTTACCGACGGCCGTTAGTACAGCCCCGTTTAACGCGGTAAGACCGCTGCAGGAGAGCGTCTTTACGCAGCAATGACGCCTGACACACCCAGGGCTGCGGCGACAGCCGGGTGGCAGACCTGGCCTGCGTGAACATTCAATCCGCGGCCAAAACCCTTGTCATCCGCAAACGCCCGGCGCCATCCCAGATTGGCCAGCTGGGTCACGTAGGGGAGGGTGACGTTTGCAAGAGCCAGCGTCGACGTCCGCGCTACTGCGGCTGGCATGTTGGTCACACAGTAGTGCACGACGCCGTCGACGATATAGGTTGGATCATCATGTGTCGTCGGACGACTTGTTTCAAAACAACCACCCTGATCGATGGAGATATCAACGAGAACTGATCCGTCAGTCATATCCGCAACCATCCTGCGGTCTACCAGCCTGGGCGCACTGGCTCCGGGGACCAGCGCTGCCCCTATCACAAGGTCAGCGCTCTGCACGTGTGCTGCTACGTTTTCTCTCGAGGCCATCAGCACTTTCGCACGACCTGCAAATTCGGATGACAGGGTTCTGAGCCTGTCGATGGATTTGTCGAGGATGGTAACGTCCGCCTGCATTCCCGCGGCAATCTGCGCCGCGTTGGTGCCTGCCATACCCCCGCCCAGGACAACTACCTTGCCTGGCGCCACGCCCGGGACGCCACCGAGCAGAACACCCTTTCCGCCTGCGTATTTCTGCAGCGCGTGTGCACCTGCCTGAACGGATAACCGCCCCGCAACTTCACTCATGGGCGCGAGCAGCGGCAGTCTGCCCGCGGCGTCTTCAACCGTTTCATATGCAACCGCCGTGACTCCACTTCTCATGAGCGCGCGCGCCTGCGGTTCCGCTGCTGCCAGATGAAGATAAGTGAACAGCATCTGCCCGGGTTTGAATCGAGCGCACTCTTCGAGGTTCGGTTCTTTCACCTTGACGACGAGCTCAGCGGAAAACGCGTCGGCTGTTCCCACAATGTGGGCACCAGCACGGCTGTAGTGGTCGTTGCTGAATCCAACACCACCACCCGCATCACGCTCAACCCGGACCTCATGGCCTTCAGCAATGAGTTCTGCCACACCATCGGGTGTCAGCCCGACACGGTACTCCCGGGTTTTGGTTTCTTTAGGAACGCCAATTCGCATGGTCTTTCCGCCTTTGATTTCGAGCACTCAGCGTAACGGAACTTGTGCGGCATTCCCTTGCATATTGATCGACAGGATCATCCTTTTACACAATATTCTGTATAATTTTCTGCAATTTTTGATAGAATATTGCGTATGGATGCGATCGACCAGAAAATTCTGCATGAACTCCAGGTGGACGGCCGTCTCGGTAACAACGCGCTTGCGGAACGGGTCAACCTGTCCGAGTCCGCCTGTCTGAGACGGGTCAGGCGCCTGGAGGACGACGGATACCTGCGGGGTTATGTTGGCCTCGTGGACCAGACACTGGCCGGGTATCCCGACAACGTCTTCGTCCGCATCACCCTGCACAGCCAGCAACAGTCGGACCTGACCTCTTTCGAACAGGCAGTAGCAGGTCTGCCTGAGGTCATGGAGTGTTATCTCATGAGCGGGGATTCGGACTACCTTCTGCGTGTCATTGTGAGTGATGCCCGGGACTACGAACGGATACACAGCCAGACCCTGACCCGCCTGCCCGGCGTTGCCCGGGTACACTCGAGTTTTGCCCTGCGTACCGTCGTAAAAAAGACGGAAATGCCAGTCAGGATCTGAGACCGGTTTGTTATATTGCGTTCTCCGCAATCCCGAAGCACACAAGTGAAGCTGCGATATCTGCTCACAACCCTGTTCGTCACCGGCACAAGCCTGACGGTGCACGCCCAGACTCCGGAAACCTGGACTGTCTGCAGGGACTCCGTCGACGTGGAACCTCTATCAGCGGAGGTTTGTGAACAGTTGTATAACGCCGCTGAACAAAGTGACGAACGCGCTAAACTCGCTTCAATTCTGGCATGGGTGTACGCCCGACAGGATCGCTTCGAAAACGCCAACCGGGTGATGGACACCATCGGTGAAGCACACCGGTCAGACCTGGTCATCCTCGGGAATATCGCCAACGTTCAGCTTCTGCAGGGCAATTTCGGACAGGCGGTTGCAACCTATTCGACCGTGCTGGACGGCACTCCGCCGCTCGATATACAGGCAGCCGCCTTACTGTACCGTTCCCTCGCTTTCAGGGGGCTAGGCCGTTTCGATGAAGCTGCGGAAGACTTCGCAACCTATACGGCGATCGTTACCCCACCCGCCCCCATGGTTACGGCGGAAGAGGCGATCAGCCCGATCAACCCAGAGGCGCTTCCTGGTACACCCGCTCACAACGCCGACTCAGACCCGTCAGCACCTCGTATCCAAGGGTCTGCGCCAGATGAGCGACCTCGTCCACCGGCACGTTCGCTCCAATAACTTCCACCCAGTCACCTTCTGCAATACCCGGGGCACTTGTAGCATCCACGTGCAGCATATCCATGCTGACCCTGCCTACAATGGGTAACGACTGACCATTCCAACAGACCCGGCCGGTATCCGAGACGAGGCGGGGCACCCCATCCGCATAACCCACACCGATGGTTGCAAGGTTAGTTTTGCCGGTGGTTGTATACGCGCCCGAGTAGCCAACCGGAACACCGCTGTCCACGAGGCGAGTTTGCAGCACCCGACCCTCGAGCGATACAACCGGCGCCATGGGATTCGATTTTGCGCTGAAAGGATTGCTTCCATAGAGACCGATACCCGCCCGCCCGAGAGTTTCCGGTCCGAGACCTGTCAGGAGACCCGCCGAGTTACAGAGACTCAAACCGGGTTGAGGATCGAAGCTCTGCGCAACGTCTCGAATCCGCTGAATCTGGAGCTGCGTAAACGGATCTTCAGGTGAATCTGCCCTGGCGAAGTGAGTCATCAGGAGGCTGACATTCATTGTGACCTCGGAACGCCATTCCCCGGCACCGTCCCACGGCAGCCCCAGCCGCTGCATCCCCGTATCAACGTGAAGGACCGCGGGCTGTCCCGTTTCACGCCATGCGTGTATCTGCTCAACTGTATTGAGTACTGGAACGAGAGCGTTCTCGAGAATGGCTTCGATACTGCCCACAACGACACCTTCGAGCACATAACACGTGGCTTCCGGAAGATCCTTCCTGAGAGTCACACCCTCAGCCGTTGTCGCAACGAAAAACCCCGGACAACCTTCCAGAATCAGCCGCTTCGCAACCTCTGTTGCGCCAAGGCCATATCCGTCCGCCTTGACCACAGCCGCAACCTGGCCCGTGGCTCGTTTACGAAGCTCGGCATAGTTCCGCGCCAGCGAGCCTAGCGATATACGCAGCCGCCCGCTTGGCACGTGATCGATCACTGGAGCGAGTTTATGTACGCCACCACGTCGTTGATCGCTTTGTCATCCAAGAGTGTTGCGACCATGGGGCGCATCTGCCGGCCGCCGATATCGCTGTCGTGATAACCGCGCTGACCTTCTTTGAACTTCTTGATCTGGTTGACGATGTACCAGTCGTTCTGACCGGTAAGCCGCGGTCCGGCCATAGCTTCGATACCCTGTGCCTTGTCACCATGGCAGGCAATACAGACGGCATACAGCGTCTGCCCGTTGGCGGCATCACCGGTCACGGTTTTCACAGGCGCCTCGTCAGGAAAGGTGCCTATATACGCTGCGAGGTTTTCCAGCGCGCCCGGCGCTTTGAGCTGAGGCCCCTTGGCCATTGCACCCATCTGCATGCCATGCATGTCACCCGGAGCGGTTCCCCTGGCATCCGTCTGAAACAACTGCATCTGCTTGATCAGGTACCAGTCCTCCTGACCCGCGAGTTTCGGTGAATTCATGGCCTGATTACCCTGCCCCGTCGGACCGTGACAGGCAGAACAAACCGGATAAAGCGCCTTACCCGCTTCCGGGTCTCCCGCGAAGGCGGCAGACCATGGCAGCAACATCAGCACCAGAGCAACAACGCTGTTTCTCATTACATCTCCTACCAAACAAACTTGCATTACCTAGAACCCGTACAAAAACACATAGTTTTGTCCCCGGCATCCTGCCCGCCCGGGTCCAACCGTAAAATACTGAATTCCGCGTATTTTTGGAGACAAACCAGCCAACGGACTGATCCGGAGGGGAATGTCTTCTCAGGCTAATCAGCCGAGCGGTGCAGTACCCTGGGCGCAACCTGGGGTCACGCCGGACCCGCATTCAGCCTTCCGAACGTCTCCAGAATGCCAGCCTGAACCGTCCGGCTCCGCGCCTGTCCATACGTCGACGATCTTCAACAACACCATCGCGCCGCGCTCGTAGTTCGAACAGCCCTCGTGCGCTGCGGCGCCGATCTTTCGAGGAACGCCGGTCACTGTCCGAACGTCGGTTTTGTTCAGGTACCGGGCCGACCTCAAGGGACTCGGCTACTGTCTCTGCTTTGTTCGCCTCACGCTGGTCATCAGCGTGAGCTGAACGCTTTTCCGCTCTACTTTCCACGCGGTTCTCCACCACCGGCTTTACCAACCCCGGTGCAGCCGGTTCAGGTTAGGTCGACGTCTTCCGTGAACGTCAACTCACCAGTGCGGCGATAATAGCCATCCAGCCGGACAATGTAAAAGCACCCTATACATGCAAAACGACAGCTAAGCCGCTGTTGTTATGGAGAAAACTCCAGCTTGCGCTTGTGAGCCGCCACGAGGTTTACAGCCTGCTCAATCCAACCCCCGCTCAGGATCCGGCTGCGCAGACGATGCAGAGGATGGGTCGGGCTTTCAAGATCTTCGGGGCATACCTCTGCCAACTCATCGAGGGTATCGATCCCAGCGGCTCTGAGCTGTGCTGCTGTCTTGTTACCCACACCATTAATCAGTGTGAAACTATCAAGCGTCTCGCCCGGATCGGGTATAGGGTGTGATGTGGCTGTACGGGTTTGCACACCTTCGAGAAGCACACATCTCGCCCGCAGTTCGTCCAATTCCACTCCCGCGTTTTCCAGTTCCTGATGCGCAAGTTCCAGGCTTCCGTGAAGAATCTCGTTACGCTCACGAAGTGACTGCATTTCGTCCTGGGAAACTTCCGGCACTTCATCTGTTTCTGCAATCTGCGCTTCCAGAGTCTGCACTTTATCTTCGAGGTTATTGGTCGTTTCCCGGGACTTATCCAGCGCCTCGCGTGCAAACTCCCACTGTTTGGACCAGACACTCGAGCTGTGCCGCTCGTGATCGAGCTCGGTTTCCAGGAGCGCCAGCTTCTCAGCCAGCCCCTTTACCTGGTCGGACCTCTGCTGGAGTTCCTGACGTAACGAGGCAATGAGATGGTCCCTTGCCTCGACAGAAGGATCGGCATCGACATCCGGTGACACGTCATCGGTCGTCTTCTGACTGAGTTCTTGCACTTGTGCCCGCAGCCGTTCGAGTTCGGCGTTCTTTTCGTGGAGCGATGCCACAAGCCTTGGAACCCGCTCGCGCCATTTCTGGACCTCTTCGCGAAGTACACCGAGGCTCAGGTCCTCGATGGAGGTCTGCGACGTCTGTGTGTTTTTTTCAGGTACTGCGGCCATCAGCTAGCGGGCGATCCGTATCCCATATCACAGCCAAGCTACCTCATTGATGTGAGCTAAAATGTGCGCGGTTTAACACTGCTGGGTCTCCATCACCATGGCGAACAAACTACCGATCTCGGACCGCGGCCAGGTCATCACACTTGTCCATCAGTCGCGCATATTGAAAAACAACCCCCTGGGTGACCCTTCCGAGCGTCCGTTTCCGGTCTATCTCCCTGCTGCATACAACAACCCCGACCGCTCAAACCGCCATTTCCCGGTTCTCTTCGATCTCGTTGGCTTCACCAGTGCCGGTCCGGCACACGTGAACTGGAAAGGTTTCGATGAAAACGTGCCGGATCTGCTCGACCGTCTCATCGCTGCAGGGGACATGCCGCCTTGTATTGTCGCTTTCCCTGACTGTTTTACCGCGCTCGGCGGTAACCAGTACGTCAATTCCAGTGCAATGGGGCGTTACGCCGACTACCTCACCAGAGAACTGGTCCCATACGTGGACCGGGAGCTACGCACCTTCCAGACCGCCCGACACCGCGCCTGCTTTGGCAAATCATCAGGTGGTTACGGAGCGATCGTGCACGGCATGCTGTATCCGGACACCTGGGGTGCGGTCGGGAACCACTCCGGTGACGCCTACTTCGATTTCACCTACAAGCCACAATGGCCCGGTGTCCTGACCGCACTGCAGCGATACGCGCGACCCGCACTCAAGCCCGGCAGAAAGTCGATCATCAAAAGCCAGGAAAAGCCAGGCTTTGACGACGGCAGAGTGCGACGCTTTCTGGATCACTGCAGATCACGGCATGGACCCGGTGGCGGAGACATCATGACACTCATGATGCTGGCGATGGCGGCTACCTACGATCCGGATCCAAAAGCGCCCAATGGATTCCGTCTGCCTTATGACCTCAACACGGGCGAATTCCTCGAACGCCGCTGGGCCAGGTGGCTCGCACATGACCCGGTGCACATGGTGACGAAACACCGGGCAAACCTGAAAAAACTCAGAGCGATCTATATCGATTGCGGCTGGCGAGACCAGTTCCACATCCACTTCGGCACCCGTCAGCTATCAAAGAATCTTCGTCGTGCGGGGATCAGTCACCGGTATGAGGAGTTTGACGGGACACACAGCGGTATCGATCACCGGATGGAGATCAGCCTGCCTTACCTGGCCCGGGCAATCGCGTAAATCTCTTGAATCGCGGCTGAAGCCGCTCCTGCAAGTTTGCAAGATCTATCTATGTAGGAGCGGCTTCAGCCGCGATTCTTAGTTTCCCAGAACCATCTGCAGAGCTTTGTCGAGCGGTGTCAGACCTCCCATATTCAAGGTGTCCAGCGCAGGTTGCGGGTCCACGTCATCGTCATGATCGAGCACGTCCAACATCGCCACCGTAACGGGTGGATTACCGGTCAGTCGCTCAATCAAACCAAGGACCACACGGCCCAGAGCAATCGGCAGGCTGATCTGTCGCGGTGATCTGCCAAGAAGGCCGGCCGCACGTTCCGTGAGGGCGCGACGCGTCAACACTTCAGGACCCGCAAGGTCCAGCAGACCCGACACCCTGTTTCGATTTGCAGCTCTGATTGCGGCGATGACATCACCCGCGTATATCGGCTGCTCGAGGCTGGCAAGGCGAAAGCCAAAAGCGAGTTTGCCGCATGCCCGCTGTTTGAGCGCATAGCTCGCATAGTCTCCTTCTCCAAGCACCATTGGGACGCGAATGACGCAGGCAGGCAGGGATTCGCCAAGCAGGATATCCGCCGCACGGCCTTTCGAAGCAAGGCAGGCGTTCGACGCCGAAGCTTCCGACCCCACAATCGACATGTATGTCAGGTGCTGTACGGACGACCCCGCCAACGCCCGGGTCAGCACCTTACAGCTCTGTTCGTGTGCTTCCTCATATGAGGCACCTGGGGTGGCCTTGAGGATCCCGACAAGATGCACCGCTGCCGTGCAGCCTTCGGCTGCAGACCTGAGCGCAGCTTCGTCCCCGTAATCGAGCACCCGGATTTCCAGCCGCTCTCGCTGATCCAGCGTGAGGTCCAGCTGTTCAATGACCCCCCTGGCCCGTTCACTTCGAACAACCGCAACAACTGAGCTGTCCGTATCGTTGAGAAGGTTGAGGATCAGACGCGTGCCCAGGTTTCCATTCGCTCCTGTGATCAACCATCTCGCCTGGGAAGAGGCATTCGGTGCAGTTTCGTCCTCGGACATAGTTCATCCACCCATCTATCCATTGAGTTTATTTTGCCCAATCTTCAAGTAGCATAAGCGTTTCAACAAGAAAATTCGGGCACCCTATGCGTTCAGCCCATGCACTGCCCCTCGTCCTGAGCTTTTTGTGTGCCTGTTCGGCTCCGGTAGGACCCATTCCGGGCGGTAAGCTCGATGGCACAGTTGCGGACTGGCCATCCGACTGGTCATTTACCAACGACATCGAAAACGTCCTTCTCGAAACCAACCCTGAGGATCCTTACTCGGTCACCATCTGGGGAGTGCATCACGAAGGGGGTTTCTACATCGCCGCAGAGAGCGAACGAAGTAACTGGGCCCAGAACATCGCCCGCGACAGCCGCGTGGTTCTGGCAATCGAGAACGACCTTTACCAGGCGCATGCGAGGATTGTTACCGATCTCAACCATATCAACCTCGTCCTCGACCGCCTGGTCGCCAAGTACGACCTCGAACGGGAGGGGGGGTTCGTTGAAGACGGTGGTGTCCTCTATCGTTTAGAACGCCGCTAAACAGTGACCAATCCGTGGCTTACGTGGGCAAATCTGTTAACAGCACTCAGAGCGCTGGCGATACCTTTTTTTGCTCAATCGATACTCAACGGCTCCTGGTATCTCGCCTCGGGGCTTTTCGTCGTTGCTGTCGTGACAGATTTCTTCGACGGTAAACTCGCAAGGAAATTCGATCAGACAAGTCCCCTCGGTGGATTGCTCGACCACGGTACCGATGCTGCTTTTGTTACAACCGGTTGCTGGGCACTGGCCTCGCTGGGACTCATCAATCATTACCTTGCATGGTTGATACCGCTGGCGTTCATTCAGTACATGCTCGACTCCCGCGCACTTTCCGGTCATAACCTGCGTACCAGCACCATCGGCCGCAGCAATGGGGTTGCCTACTTTGTCGTCGTCGGAGTCGGGGTTGGTTCGGCCACGCTGGGCTGGAGCTGGCTGAACGAACCGAATGCACTTTTTGCCTGGTTGCTCGTTGCGAGTACGGTCGTCTCGATGACCGATCGGGCCATTGCACTCGTCAGGCGCCCCTGACCCCTTTCAATTCGACGCGGTTTCCATCCGGATCAACCAGATAGATCGATGGTCCAAATCCCTGCGCACCATAGATTTTACCGGTGGCTTCAGCTTCTATATCACGGCCGTGCAGCTCATCGAGCAGAGCCTTCTCATCAAAGCCGCGCACCCGCAGGCAGAAATGATCCATGTTGGCAGCATCTTTCGGGCTCTGTGCACGCATGACATCCAGCAGGCTGTCTCCAATCCGGAGCTGCCACAGAAAATCCCCAACCGAACGCTCGACCTCACAGCGTAAAAGCGACTGGTAAAACTCGACGAGGCGTTCAGGATCTTGTGAGCGCAGCACAACGTGATCGAGACCGGTCACTGCCCAGCTGTCGGTAGTCATACCCGCGAGGCGGTGCTCAAGAAGCACAAGACGATCGTTACCCCAGAAGATCTCGTCGTCGACTATGAGCGTGGGCGTGCCGAATGCACCTGCAGCCACCGCCGTCTCACAATTCGTTTCGAGCTCAGCCTGGACACCCGGATCAGCACAACCTTCGGCGAAACGCTCCATATCGAGGTCACACTCATCCGCTACCCGATCGACCACAGATTGGTCGAGGGGCCATGCCCCGTTGGCAAAAACCTCCTTTGCCAGCTTCCAGGCGTAGTCGCGGACATCTCCCTGCCGGCCCGCAGCAATCACCCCGCGCAGAAGGCACTCCACATCAAACTCGACATCGACGGGCTCGATGAATTCGATCCCGTAGTAGTCGGCCCAGGCCCTGGCATCACGTTCACGATAGCCCCAGTCGTACTGCCCAGACACGGGGTTGCCGCTGAACGGGTCCGCGCCTCGCAGAGCACGGATGCGTTTGCCGTTGACCGGTATCCAGTCAAACGTCACACCGAAGCGCTTTTCGATCAACGGCACACGTGCCATCGAGAGATAGGAGTATCGACTCCCCGTCGAAAAGAAATATCTGAGGTTCGGCGAACTCATTGGCCAGCAAAGTCCTGCAGGAGTTCAAAGTAGATCCGGACCCCTTCGCGAATGTTCTTGACCGATACCCGCTCATCGTTACCGTGCACACCGGCGAATTCTGCCGTTGTGAAAGCAAATGGCGAGTAACCATAGCTCGTTATGCCAAGGTCCCGGAAGAAGTGGCTGTCCGTAAACCCACCGGCAACCGTGGGGATCACCTGGGCATCCATCGCAACTGCCGAGATACGGGTAATCGCTTTGTACAGCGGGGTGTCGGTGGTGCTGACAGCCGGCGTGAAGCCCATGATCTTCTCAATTGAGATCTGCCGGTCGCTGATGATCGTCGCCAGTTCCGTGATGAATTCTTCCGGGTTCTGGTCGGGCAGCAGGCGGCAGTCGAGCTCTGCATGCACTTCAGCGGGGATCACGTTGATTTTGGAACTTCCCTGCAGACGTGTAATGGAACACGTATTCCTGAGCAGCGCATGCACACCCGGGTTCTTGAGCTTGAGCTCTATAAGGTAGTCTTCTCCAGGCGGCGTATGGCCAATGGTTGCAAACTTCTGCCTGTCCTGCTCACCCTGAAACGGTGCTATTCCCTCGAGCATGTTTGCCACCGGTTCAAGGACGCGCACCGGAAATTCTGTTTCACTGATTCTCTTCAGCGCTTTCACCATACGCGTCACAGACGTCTCAACCCGCGGCGCCGAACCATGCCCGGGTTGACCATAAGCGGTCAGCCGCAGCCACAATGGCACTTTCTGCGTGACCTCTACCATCACGGCAGATGTGTCACCGAAGACACGCGCAGAACCGCCCTCGTTGAGCACGTATCCCACATCCTCAAAAATCTCCGGGCGCTCTTTGATCAACCAGCCTGCCCCGAAGAAGCCTCCGGCTTCTTCATCAGCCGTCGCCACCAGGAGAACATCGCGGTTGAGCGGGATACCGCTTTCCTTCAGAGCCAGAAATGCCTGTAGCTGGGCAATTCCCAGGCCTTTTGTATCAATTGCCCCGCGCCCGTAGATCCAGCCGTCTTTCACCTCACCGGAAAGCGGGTCGAAGCTCCAGTACTGGCGATTGGCCGGAACCACGTCGATATGATGTAAAAGCACCACCCCCGGTTCCGGGTTGCTCGTCCCTGCCGGCAGGCGCGCCCAGAGATTACCTCTACCCGGCGCGGACTCCGCAGTTTCGTATGCAATCCCCGCTTCATCGAGAATGGCGGCCAGGAATTCGACACCCCTGGTCTCATTGCCTGGAGGATTGATGGTATCGATCTTGAGATAGGCAGACAGGCGTTCCACGCCAGCATCGCCGTACGCTTCGATGTCCACGTCAGCGGCTGCCACCACCGACCACAAAAGGGCGCTACTGCCGAAAACTTGAAGCCAGGTTTTCACATGTCCTCCTTTTCCAGATGCCGATGTTAACGGCTTTCGCAAGCGCTTGCGTGCTTCTACACTTGTTTAACGTTACGTCTGCTTGCGAATACCTGGAGGGGATATGCGCACGGTGTTGTTTTTGTCTGCTTTGCTGTTTGTCGCCCTTGCGACGGCAGCCGAGAACAAGGTACTACCCGGCGAGGAAAGCGTTCATCAGGCTCGCCTCCTGGGTGTCAAGATTCCACCGCCTGCCGAAGATCGTCAGGAAGGTGTGGGTCCATTCACCAGCCTTCTCATCAAAAACGTCATGCTCGTCAGCGGTACAGGCTCCCCACCCCGCGGACCCGTGCACCTTTCGATCGAGGGTGACCGCATCAGCGCCATAGGGAGCCGCATTCCCGACAATGCCCCCGAGCACACCATAGACGGGACCGGCATGTACGCGCTGCCCGGTTTTATCGATGCTCATGTACATACCGGCGTCTGGCTGCAGGGTCTCGCGGGGCCGATGGCTCCGGTCGAGTATGTTTTCAAACTGTGGCTCGGACATGGCATTACCACAGTGCGCGACGTGGGTTCGCTGATGGGTCTCGCCTGGACTGCCGACCACGCGCGACGCAGTGTTGCCGGTGAGATTACCGCGCCACGCATCATCCCCCATGCCATGTTCCCCGGGGAAACGGTGACAACCGATCGTGCTGCCAGAGCCTGGGTTCGCGCTGTGCAGAAACGGGGGGCAGAAGGCGTAAAGATCCGGGGCGCCACTGCCGCAGCCACCGCCGCCATCTACGAGGAAACCCGGAAACTCGGCATGGGTACGTCAAACCACCACGACCAGACTTCCGTTTACGAGGTGAACGTTCTCGACAGCGCGCGCATGGGGCTCGACAGTATGGAGCACTGGTACGGTTTGCCAGAAGCGCTCTTCGTCGACCGGACCATCCAGGACTATCCCGGTGATTACAACTACGCAGATGAACAGTGGCGTTTCGGCCAGGCCGGCCATCTCTGGGCACAGGCGGCACCACCCGGCAGCCCCCGGTGGGTGGCCGTCCGGGACGAGCTCATCGAGCTCGATTTCACGATTGTGCCCACGTTTACCATCTATGAAGCGAACCGCGACGTGGCCCGGGCACGCGACGCGGAATGGCACGCCGACTACACGATGCCGGGCATCCGTCGCTTTTTCCTGCCCGATCCCAGACTGCACGGCTCGTACCATTTCAACTGGACCACAGCTCACGAGGTCGCCTGGCGCAACAATTTCCGGCTCTGGATGCAGTTCATCAACGACTACAAAAACTCCGGCGGACGTGTGGTGGCCGGATCCGACGCGGGGTTTATTTTCAAACTGTATGGCTTTGGCTATATAAGGGAACTGGAGCTTCTCCAGGAAGCAGGCTTCCATCCCCTGGAGGTGATCCAGTCAGCCACACTGAATGGTGCTGAGCTTCTGGGGCTCGACCAGGAGACGGGTTCTCTCGTCCCCGGCAAAAAGGCTGACATCGTCCTCGTTGACGAAAACCCGGTCGCTAATTTCAAAGTGCTCTACGGGACGGGCCACATGCGTCTCAACCGCACAACCAACCAGGTTGAACGGGTCGGTGGGGTCAGGTACACAATCAAAGACGGCATTGTCTGGGACGCAAAAAAACTACTGGCTGACGTTCGGGCTCTTGTAGCTGACGCGGAAGCAACTCAGTGAGCGTCTCAAGCGCTAAATGTCTCTTGTGGGATTTCGGCGACACGCTCTGCGACGAACGCTTCATCTGGTCCTCGGGACCGGAGTGGATGGCCGTCTACGAAACCTTCGATGATGGCGGCATTGGCTCACAGTGGAGCCTCGGGGAACTCAGCACAGCTGAATTCAGCAGCGCCCTCACGGCACATATCCCTCTGTCTGCAGCGGAAATCGACGCACACATGCGCGCGTGCTGCAACAACATCAGGTTCTACCAGAAAACCTTCGAGTATTTCCTCAACAACCCCTGGCCCCAGGCCATTGTCACCGTCAATCCGGATCTGTTTTCGCAAGTGATTGTCCCTTTGTGGAAGCTCGACGAGGCGTGTGACGTCATCGTGACTTCCTGGGAAGAGGGAACCGAAGACAAGAACATCCTGTGCCGACTGGCGTTGGAGAGGATGGATATGGATGAGGACAACGCCGCTGGGCTTCTGATAGATAACAAAGCTACAAACGTAGATCGCTGGATTTCCGTGGGTGGTGCGGGATACGTATATACCGATGATGCGAGTTTCGACAGATACCAGGAGAATACGCTACAGGCTCTCAGGAGGTAGGCATGCTGACCAACGAGCAGATACAACAATACAAACGCGACGGTTACCTGATTCTCAAGGGGGCCATACCGGAAGAAGACGTTCAGCGGCTCGAGAGAGGTGTAAAGAACAACCCACCCCTGGACGGTACCCTGGATCCAAACGCGCCAGTATTCCCGGCACCGGGGCGTTACACCCTGGCTACCCAGGCCCCTGCTGACCCGGACCTCGGATTCATTATTGAACACCCCACCGTCGTCGACCCGGTCAGAACGCTGTTGGAAGACGAGCCGCGTTTGACCGCCTATGTCATATACGACCGTACCCCCGGCGGGGCAGGCCTTCCCGCACATCACGACTACAAACGCTGGCGGCCTGTCGGGTCGAGCATGAACTGGCTGTTCACCATCATTCCCTTCTGTGACTTCGACGAAGACACAGGGCAGCTTTTTGTCGCTCCCGGCTCACATCATCCCGGACGGATCCACGACGGCGCGACTGAATGCCTGGAAGTGGAGCCAGCGATTCGCCCCGCGCCGAACGATTTCATCGACCCGGGCCTGGAACGCGGGGACCTGCTGTTTATGAACATGCACCTCTGGCACCGCGCCGCAGACAACAGATCTGAAGTCCATCGTGTTGGGCTTTTCAACAAGTACGCGGGCGCATCCTACCCTCCGGCAACGGGCTATTACCTCTTCAACGATGCAGTTGTCGATGCACTGTCCGATGCGGGACGCGAGCTCATCGCCGTTCACAGCAACCTGCCGATCATCACAACCAGGGCGTTGCTCGTTCGTGACAGAGGTGGCAGCCAGGAAGTCCTTCTTACACCGGACGATGACAATCGTATGCAACTACCGGGTGGCGCCGTCTGGGACGAGCGGGCCATACCCGACTGGGACCTCGGTAACTACATTGCGCCCCTCCAGAACTATCTGCGTGAGCAACTGCGCATAGAAACGCCGTGGCTTTCATACATTCACGATTACCCGGAAGCAGATGGTTTGTGCCGCCTGTATGGGTACACACTCAATGATCACGGGTTCCCGGTCGCCTATGACGGGGAGTGGGTGGCTGTGGAATCAATGCATCAGCAGGCACTCGCACATGACTGGATCGAAGCCGCCGTGGAGAAATGGTGCGATCCTTCCATCATCCGTGGCAAAGGGTTGTCTCAGGCTCAGAGCCGGATCGATCAGTTTGCGTACTGAAATAGCCTCAATCGCGGCTAAAAGGCACCTCTACAGAGCTAGCAAAGTCTCTCTAATCCGCGTCCCGGAATTCCCCATAAAACGGGTGATCTGACAGTGCCTGACGCCGTCCATCCACATCCAGGCCGTCGATGTGATTCCACAAGAGATTGATTGACAGATCCGTCTCGTCAGAAGGATTCGCCAGCGCATCGAGCATGACGTCGACGTCTTCCCGGACAATCATGTCGTACGGCAGGGCTGCCAGATTGTCGACGATATCCGCCACCAGTTCATCCTCATGCGCACCCGCTTCCCGTGCGGTCTGACCCCACTGCCACACTTCAAGTTCCTCCACCGATCCATCCCGCCACTTCTGCAAGAGGTCCGTGAGCTCTTCGCGCGTCGCCATGCACATTTTCCTTAACTGAATCTCACCATGATAATCTTCTTCTCTCATTGAGGAAGGGGAACGGGATGGTGAAAGTCAGCTCCATGTTCGTGTTTACCGCAGTATTGCTTGCGGGATGCGGCGGTTCCACACCAGAGCACAACGACCCCCAGGGAGCCCCCCCAACATCCCGGCTTGGCGATGGCTGGACGTCCATCTCCCCCGGTGGGGACACACTCTGTTCAGACGGTTCCGACTACCAGTTCTTCGCTCGTCAGGGTGACCCTTCAAAACTCGTTGTCTATCTTCAGGGTGGAGGTGCCTGCTGGTTCCGGGAAAACTGTGACCCTGAGATGCAACCCACCTACACGATCAGAATCGGGGAGGATTTCACACCCTGGGAATTCGGCATCTTCAACTTCTCCAATCCCGACAACCCTTTCAAAGACCACAGTGTCGTCTTTGCACCCTACTGCAGTGCTGATGTTCATCTGGGTCAGAACGATACGGTTTACCCACCCGTCGAGGAGGGTCAGGAACCCCTGACTATCTACCACCGGGGTCGAGCCAATATGCAGGCTGTCCTAAACTGGACCTTCGAGCACTTTCCGAAACCTGAAAACGTTTTTGTAACCGGGTCGTCAGCCGGTGCAATCCCGTCTCCGTTCTATGCGGTTCTCGTTGCCAACCACTATCAGAATGCGAACGTCGCCCAGCTCGGTGATGGCGCTGGGGGCTACCGGCGTGTCAACTCGGACACGCGACCGGATGAGCAATGGGGCACCTTCAATTTCATAAACAACGAGCGCGGTTTCGAAGACATGGATCGCGAAACTTTCAACTACGAGAGACTCTACATCACAGCCGCCAAAGCCAGACCGGACATTCTTTTTGCCGAATATGACGCGGCGGAAGACGATGTCCAGAAGCGATTCCTGGCCCTCTCAGGAACACGGGGGGTGAGTCTGCTCGACGCGTTGCGCGCCAATCACGCGGACATACGTGCCGAGGTGGACAACTTCCGTTCATTTATAGCGGGGGGAACATCGCACACCGTTCTGCAACGGCCCGAGTTTTACGCTTACGGTGCGAACGGTGTGGGTATACGGGATTGGGTGGCGGAGCTTGCTGCATTGAAGCCGGTCGCCGATCTTTCCTGTGCTGACTGCACCCGCGATACCTACATCACGTCTTTGCCTGCCCCCATGCAGCGGCTCTGGGACAGCTGGGAAGACCAGGACCAGCAATACGTGGAGCCATTCAGGATCTTCGACAACGTCTACTACGTCGGCATCGATTGGGTGGCAGCCTATCTCATCGACACAGGTGAGGGCCTGATCCTGATCGATTCTCTCTACGGCAAGTGGGTTCGGCCACTGGTCGCCAACATATCGAAGCTTGGTTTCAACCCGGCAGACGTCAAATACGTAATCAACACCCACGGTCACTTCGACCACGCCGGTGGTTCTGCGTTCTTCCAGAAAGTCTACGGTTCGCGTGTTGTGATGACCAAAGAAGACTGGGATCTGACTGCTGAAAAGCCGGACATTGCCCAGTTCTATATGCCCGTTCCTCAACTGGACATCGTGGCGACGGACGGGGATGTGATCGAACTTGGTGACACGCAGATTGAACTCTTTAACACTCCCGGGCACACAGAAGGGGTGCTGACACTGCGCTACAAAGTGAGAGATGGGGATATTGAATACACGGCGGTGACCCTCGGCGGCGTGGGACTCAATTTTTCAGGCGTCGTACGGACCGAATCCTATATCGCCAGCTACGAGCGTCTGCAGTCCATACAAGACGGCGTGAGCGTGAGCCTCCCCAACCATGCAAGGATGGCGGGCGTCTTCGCCCGCGCTGAGCAGCTTGCTGCACGTAAGCCAGGCGACCCGCACCCGTTTGTCGACCCGGAGGCCTACAAGGCTGGCCTGGCGACATTCATAGCCAATGCCCGGACAAAGCTCGACCAGGAAAAGGCCGGGACTGCACCCGGCACCCTGGAAGTCCTAACGAGCACATTAAGCGACTGAGGGAGCTACCCATGGATTTTGGTCTTTTCATGTATTGCACCGTTGGCCGTCGTCATGAGCTCGAACGGGGCATGGCCGGGCAGAACAACGTCTACTACCAGCGGATGCTGGACGAAATCGCCGCTTATGCGTCTTTTGCCGACGACGCCGGGTATTTCGGCTACGGACACCCGGAACATCACCTCCAGATCGAGGGCTTCGAAATCTCCAACGACCCCTGCTTGATGGCGATGTATCTTGGCCAGCACACGCAACGCATGAAGGTGATCACCTGTGGATTCGTCTCAACCGCAAACAACCCGCTGCAGACAGCGGAGAAGATCGCTACCCTCGATCACATGCTTAAAGGGCGTTTTGGCGTAGGCCTGGTACGCGGCTACCAGGCGCGCTGGGTGGAAAACTACAAAGTTCGCCCGGAGTTGAACGCGGTGGGGCCATGGAATGCAAAAAGCGAGGCAGACGACATCAACCGTGAGTACTTTGCCGAGTTTGTCGATGTTGTCGTCAAGGCGCTCCGCGAGGACACGCTGCAACATCGCGGCAAATTCTGGAATTTCCCTCCAGAAGGATTTGTCAATCCACACGAGCACGAGGTGTACGTCAAATACGGCCAGGGTGTGGCGCCCGACATGGCGATATCAGAAGTGGGTGTTGCCCCCCGGCCCTATCAGGACACAATCCCGTTGTACGGAGGGTTTTCTCAAAGTCTGACAACCGCCAAATTCTGGGCCCGCTACAAAGGCAGGCCCATCATTCTTTCAGACAATACCGAGTTTCTGGAACTTCTCTGGAGCGAGTGGACCGAAGAAGCCAAAGCCCACGGCCACGACGTGGCGCCCGGAGACCAGGCGTGCTGGGGTGGGGTGATGATCTGTGCTGACACAGACGCTGAAGCCGAGAAGCAGTTCGAGGACTGGGCCTGGTTCTGGAAGAACTGGGCAACACCGTTCGGCCAGGGTATGCCGGGTCTCCTGGTCGGCTCACCAGATACGCTCAACCGGAAAATCGAGGAAGTCAGCCGTGCGGTTCCTGTGAACGAGGCCTTTCTGCTTTTCCCACAGGGTTTGCACGATCAGAACCAGGTACAGGACTCCCTGGGTCTTTTTGCAGAGAAAGTGATGCCCAATCATCAATGAACTTATCCAGCCCATCCGAATCAAAATGAATATGCGCCTTCTTCTTGGAACACTGCTGCTGCTTACCCTCGGTGCCACCCATGCCTCCTCTTTTGAGGGCACCTGGACCATCAACCACGAGGAAACGGACAAGGTTGCCGTCAAATTCAAAGATGGCAGCGGAGTACAGGGGAATAAGTGGACGCCTAATGTCAGCGTCGGCCTGGGTCTGCCGATGCCGCAACGATTCAAACAGGCGCCGATGTCGAATCTCTCACCCAAAGACCCCGAGGTGCTCCGCTGTACAACCATGGTCATTGACGTTAACGACCGGAAGATCAACCTCGACTATGACCAGACTGAAAGCGAAACGCTGGTGAAAGGGGACTACCGGGGACGCAAGACCAGGTGGTCGAAAAAAGAAATCGAACAGAAATACCGGACACCGGATCGCAAGGTCACCAAAACCTGGACACTGCGCGAGGACGGCCGCCTGTTTGTTTCGGTTAAGCTCGATCCCCACAAAGACAAATCACGGCGATACAACCGGGTGTTTGACCGGGTACCCGATCAAGGCTAGTTTTTTTTGTAGGAGAGGCTTCAGCCGCGATAGTCAGATTCTGGAGATCAGGAATCGCAGCTGACGCCGCTCCCACCGAGGTAGAAGAACTCGTCTAGGCAGTCGCTGCCATCACAAAGATCCAGATCGACATGGCAAGCCCAGCCACAAAAGACGCAACGCGCAGCGGCGCCTTGTCCAGCACGTAAAATGTCCCGTGCAGTACCCGGGCGACCAGCCAGACAATACTGGCGGTTGCCCAGCTCCCAGCCGGATCGACACCCTGCACAAACGCGGCCAGGTTTGCGGCCATAAACACGC
>JANQFF010000169.1 GCA_028277965.1 Pseudomonadales bacterium | reverse complement strand
GGTGATTCTGAGGCGCAAGTGGGGATCAGTCCAATCGCTATCCTGGAAAGCAACCTACCCCGCCGGGCAATCTCGATGGTGGTGGAGTGGGCTACCCTGTACCAAGGCGAATTGATGGCGAACTGGCAAAGGCTGCGAGACAATCAGCCAGCAGAAAGGATCCCACCATTGGACTGAGGGAGGATCACGTGTTTCCAAGAATCTCACACGTTCGTCACATCCAGGACTATTGGCTAGAATTGACGTTTACGGACGGCAAACGGGCAAGGTTGGATTTCAAAGACAGGGTCGTTGATCGAGGTGGGGTCTTTGCACCGTTGGAGGATCTGGAGTTCTTCAGGCGTGTGCGTGTGGACCCGGAAATCGGCACCCTGGTCTGGCCCAACGAGGTGGATTTCTGTCCCGACGTGCTGTATAGCGAAGCCACTGGAATACCCATCCCGGCTCTGGAACCAGCATAGCTGCCATACTGCTTTCCTGCACACGTACTCCTGCCCTGCTTATCGAGCACAATACGAGGAGTCAGAGAAAAACCACCATGCCAGACGACATCTATGCGAGACGAACGGAGTGAAGGTGAATGAAGACCTATCAATTCACGGTCGTAATAGAATCCGACGAAGAGGCGTTTCACGCCTTTGTCCCTGCCCTGCCAGGTTGTCATACCTTTGGAATGACGGTCGATGAAGCCCGCGCCAACATCGCCGAGGCCATGGAACTGCACATCGAGAGCATGCAGGAGGATGGCGAATCGATCCCGATCGAGCGCGAGCCACTATTCATCACCCGCCTGTCTGTTCCGGTGCATGCATGAGTCCCAAGCTTCCACGTGTGGGCTGTCGGCAATTGGTTCGGGCGCTGAAACGCGCCGGGTTTGAGGAGCTGCGACAACGGGGCAGCCATCTGCATCTGCGTCGAGCTTCCGACGGAAAACGGGTGACCGTGCCGGTTCATCAAGGAAGAACGGTTCCTGTCGGAACCTTGCGTGCGATTCTGCGCGACGCAGATATCGGCGTGGAAGAGTTTCGTGAGCTTCTGTGACAGGCACCGCCTGTGTCTGAGCTACCCCTGCCCCTTTTCCCTTTAGGTCACGACGTACTAGTGGGTCACTTGACGTGGCCATAAGCATTTCTACATCTCAGGCGTGACCACCGCAACTGTCGTTTCTACGCGATATTGATTGCCTCATGTCAAAGTTCGCTTTTTTGATGCCGCCGAATAATGCCACAATTCGTGACAAATGATCCGCTAGTACGTTGCGGGGCCTGGCAATATACTAGGCCAGGGGGATGCGCAGTGTGAACCGCGCACCCTGCTCAGTTTCTTCCGCCTGGACGTGCCCGTCATACCTTTCGGTGATCGCCTTGGCGATAGCCAGGCCCAAGCCGCTACCAGGATACGCTGTGGTGTTGCGTCCCCGATGGAAGCGCTGGAACAGATACGGCAG
>JANQFF010000168.1 GCA_028277965.1 Pseudomonadales bacterium | reverse complement strand
GACTCCAGAGGAGATTACGTTATTCGACTGTGACGATGACGGGATTCTACATGTTCCTCGCGGTGCGGTGGGCGTGCTCCGTGAGGTGATGGCTCGAGCCGGATACCGGATCGACTTCGCCGACCACCGTACCGTTTGTCCACTTGGAGACATAACGTTCCGGTTGGACCTGAGGGACTACCAGCTGGAAGCTGCTGCAAGTCTGGTTAGACACCTGCAGGGGAGCATAGTGATTCCCTGCGGGGGAGGTAAGACAATTATCGGTACTGCTGCCATCGCTAGGGCCGGCCAACGAGCGCTCGTCATTGTTCACACACATGATTTGCTCGAGCAATGGCGAATGTCTATCCAAACTGCGCTTGGAATCGACGCGGGTGTCATCGTCCAAGGAAAGGTCGCGCTCGGTGCGGTGACTGTGGCCACGGTACAGACCCTGAGCTCACTGCATCAAACTCGGCTTGTAGATATCGGTTCGCAGTTTGGCATGGTCATAATCGACGAACACCATCACGGTAGCGCAAAGATTTATCGCAGCGTGCTATCAAATCTCCCGGCCAAATACCGCTTCGGCCTCACCGCGACTCCTGAACGTGCTGACGGGTTGACGCCACTGCTCGAGCTCTGCATCGGCCCGATAGTGTTTCAGATGTCCCACGGGGAGTTGGTGGAGGCTGGGCACCTTGTCATTCCGGAAATTAAACCTGTCATGTCAGGATGTGAGCCCATGGCAGAAACACACGCCGCAATCGTGAGCGAGTTGACACAAGATGAAAACAGAAATGATCTGATCATCGATCTCGCTATACGGGAAGCGACCGCCGGGCGGACGGTGCTGCTTTTGTCCAGCCGGGTGAAGCATTGTGCATTTCTGGCGGATCAGCTCAAAACCCGAGGTGTTACCGCTGAGGCGTTGACCGGACGCGTCAGCAAGGCAGATAGAGAGCGAATCTTGGCACAATTCAGAACAGGCGAGATAAAGGTGGTCTGCGCCACGAGCCTGGCCGACGAGGGGCTGGACGTAGCCAGTTTGCAACGGCTCATCCTAGCGACACCTGCGCGGGCCGAGGGGCGGACCATTCAACGCCTCGGCCGCCTGATGCGGCCTCATCCTGGGAAGGCCACGCCTATCCTCTACGACCTAGTAGATGATGCGCCGATAACTCGGCGCCAATGGACTGCCCGCAAACGGGCATACCGGAAGGTACTCGGCAATGAATTCTCATCAGACCTCGATTGGACCGGGTAACAGAATGACGACGAATTTTCGGCAAATCGTCGATGAGGTTCGCGATCGCACTGACTTGCGAGGGCTCATCGGAGTTGACGTTCAACTGGAGTCATGTGGCTCGGTGCTCAAGGGACACTCCCCGTTCAACACGGACAGGAACCCATCATTCATTATCTGGCCAGATACCCAGACCTGGCGCGACTTCTCGGGAGGTGGCACTGCAGGTGGGGACTGCTTCGACTATGTGATGCGGCGCGATGGTTGTAAATTTG
>JANQFF010000086.1 GCA_028277965.1 Pseudomonadales bacterium | reverse complement strand
GGAATATTACACCGGAAAATGTGCTGGTATCGATGTAAGGGCGAGACAATAGGCGCCGGGACGGTGGCGCATAATGTCTCGCCCTTACGATACAGGCGGGCTCTACTTCACCAGCACCATTTTCCGGTGGTTCACATATTGCACATTGCCATGCCTGTCGAGCACGGTCAGCCGGTACACATACAGACCCGAAGCAACAGCCTTGCCTGCCTGCGTACGGCCGTGCCACACCATGCGGTGGTAACCCGGCTCGGCCCGGCCATCGTGTAACCGCGCAACCAGACGCCCCTGAACATTGAACACATCGAGCATGAGGCGTGTTTTGGTCACACCCCTCCCCTTTGTGAAGTCAGGGATCTGATACTTGATGGTCGTGACCGGGTTGAACGGATTGGGATAATTCTCGTGCAGGCCGAACACCGCAGGCAGCGCACGGTTCACTCGCGCAAGCACATAGTCGGCCGTACCCGCAACAATACGGAAGCCCTGATTACTACCCGCACTGCTGTAGAAACGGTACACGCCGTTGGATTTACGCATATCCACTGAATAACCGGCTGCAGGATTGTCCAGATAGACAAGATAGTCCTCAGGAAGCGTCTCGAACCCGCGCAGCCTGAGCGACAGGTCGCGTTCGTCGCTCTCCAGGCTATTCACAGACACTGTCCAGGTGCCGCCGGGTACGTTTTTCCCGTTTTTCTGAGATATGCAGTGCAGGCCCTGCCTGTCCGCAAAGCCCACAGCATAACGCGCACCCGGCATGACAAGGTCGGCGATGCGCTTCTCGCGGGAACCCATGCCCAGATAGTTGAAATCGTCCACAACAACGTCCCTGCCCTCGCGGTATTCCAGCAGGCTCAAATCCAGACGCCAGTCCGTGCGCGATTCAGGCACAGCCCGCTGACTGCGTGCCTTGGCAGTCGGCAGGAAGTCCGCATCGTCGGTTACAGGCACAATCAGCGTATCGCCCGAATAGAGGTACACCAGAAAGCCCTCGGAATAGCTCTGAACGCTCTTGAACGCATATCCCGGCGCAACCTCGATAAACCCGCCCGACTGGTCGTCGTACATCCAGATACGCTCGTCAAGCGGCACCAGCGTGGTATCGGCCCTGTCCCACACAGAAGCGTCCACAATGGCCGATTTACTCACCGTACCCATATAGGGCAGACTCACCAGGTGCCAGCCCGCGCCTTTAGCCGTCACAAAGCCCCGGTCACCCTTCACAAAGGCGCTCCTGGCCTCGCCCGTGGTAAAGCTGACCGTATCGTCGTCCTTGTAGCGCGTTATCAGCAGGAAGGCCGAACCCGGCGAAACATCGAAGCCCGAGGCCCCGGCCTTGTACTCGCGGAAGCGGGTGCCGGCAAGGCGGTACAACCGGTACCGTTCGCTGTCATACTTGCCCTTGAAGTTGTCCAGCTGGTCCACGATATCACCTGATTCCGACAGCTCAGTCGTGATGTTGACAATCTTCCAGGTCTCGGCAACCGACGAGAACACACCTGTCACCGAATCATGGTGCACTGAATCGCTTACATAGAAGTAGCGCGTCACACCATCGCTCACCCAGAAGGCCAGGTAGAGGCCGTTGGAGTCGATCTGGCTGGCATAGGCCTCGGCAGAGTCCATGAAATCAAGCGTGCAGAACACGGAACGCTGCAGCAGGCTGTCCGTATAGGTCCGCGTGCCGCTGTTGAGCGACAGCGTGGTGGTGTCGAACACCGGAAAGGCCTTGCCGTTGCTGAAGGTGTAGACCTTGATGCCTGCATCCAGATAAACGTTGTTGTCATCCACCTTAAGCACAACCTGGCCGATACTGTTTTCAGGATCGAAGACCAGACCGCTCTCGTCCATGTCGATGGCAACCGCCTGTTCGTCCTCTGCTATCACGATACGGAACGAATCGAGCGCATCGGCAGCATTGGTATCGCTGGAGTTCCAGAAGCGGTCCATAATGAAGTTCTCGAGCGTGATGTAGCCGTTGCTGTCCACGGTGCCGCCCAGGTACTCGAGCAGGCTGTCCTGGTAGACCCGGTACATGCTCACCTTCTCGCCCAGCAGGGTGGAATCGAGGCGGATGGAGATGCTTAAGCCCTCGTTGTACACCTCGATACCGGCTGTGGAAATGGGCATCTCGGTCAAAAACCAGTAGGAAGAGGGCATAATGGACGAGAAGCCCATGTCCTCGAACAGGGGCGCAGACACC
>JANQFF010000047.1 GCA_028277965.1 Pseudomonadales bacterium | reverse complement strand
AAAGACCGGTGGCGGACTGCCTGCCGCAACAAACACATCCCTTTGCAGTAAGCGGTTGCTGTTCCCCTGGATGATGAGGTCCTCGCTGTCCTTGCTGAGTCGATTGTCATTCAGATCATAACTGAAATTGATCGCCGAATTCGAATCAATAGTATCATCGGTCACCCGATCGAGGGCGTCATAGCCATAGACATTGTTATCCGCCGTGCCAAGGATGGAGAGGATGTTCGAGTTCTTATCATAGGTATAAACACGATCATCCAACGCGCCGCCATTTAATTGCTGACTCGAGAGCCTGCCTTGCAGGTCGTACTGGCGGATATCGGTCACGCCATTGCCGAAGGTGGCCGACAACATCTGGTTATCGCCGCGGTAGGTCATGGCAGAGATAAGCGTTTGCTCGCTGCTGTTCACCTCGGCGCGGATGGCTGACATTCGTCGGACATTGTCTCTGTCGATATTGACGACGCGTCCGCCCGGCAACGTCTGGCTGATGACATTATCGCCGTCATCGTAGCTGTAGGTGTGGACGAAGGTCGCCTGGGCCGTCGTGCGGGTCTCTGAGATCAGATTACCGAAGGCATCGTATTCGAACGTGGTGACCCCGGATTCATCGGTGCGCTCGCACAACCTGCCGGTCCCGCGGGTGCAGGTGTCATACCCATAGCTCACATCTTCCGTCTTGCCTGCAATGGTGTTGGGGAAGGTTTTGCTGGTCACCCGCTCTAGCTCATCATAGGTCAGCGTGGTGGTAATCCCCCGTGCATCGGTGATCGTGGTGAGGTTATTGGCGAGATCATAGCCAAAGGTCAGGGTACCTCGATCAGGGCTCGTTTCCGTCAAGCGCCGGCCGATATCATCATAGGTATAGCGGGTGACGGCACCGTTCGGGGCGGTCACTTTTGTGATGCGGTCCAGGTCATCGTATTCGAATCCGGTAACCCCGTTTAACCGGTGCGTGTTCTGAATGACCCGATGGGCGTCGTCGTAGACATTGGTACTGGACTGATTCTTCGGGTCCGTCAACGTCTCGAGGTTGCCTTCCCCGTCCAGCACCATCTGTACAATCGACTCATCCGAAACCCCATGAGGCGATCGGGTTTCGGTCAGCCGGTTGCGGTTATCGAAGATACTGTCCACCAGGAGGGCCAGCGAGCCGTCACCGTTCTTCGTTTCCGTCTTGATGATGTTACCGGCATCGTCATAGGTAAAGGTGATCGACTGACCCGCATTGTCGGTCACCGTCTCCAGGCGGCTTCTCAGATCGTAGGTGAAATCCAGCGTGATCCCGTCAGGGGTGATCACCTGTTCCAGCAGGCCCGCGGTGGTATAGCTGTTGGTGGTCACCCGCACATTACCCGGTGAGCCGATGGGCGGTGTTTCTGTTTTCGTCTCCAGCAAACCTTCAGATGTGTAAGTAAAGGTTGTTACCAGACCGTTCGGGGTGGTCATAGTGTCAATGAGGCCTTCAGGATTGTAGGTCATGGTGGTGGTATGACTTAAGTGGTT
>JANQFF010000280.1 GCA_028277965.1 Pseudomonadales bacterium | reverse complement strand
TGTCAGGCCTCCCACCTCGGCTGCTGAACAGGATTCGATACCGAGATCGTCCGGGGTGATTTCAAATTCGTCGATAGTGCCGTCTTTCAGCTCGACAACCCGGGTCGGGGCGTCCAGACGGATCTCATCGAGACCGTTACTGTGGACAATGAGCGCATGTTCGGAGCCGAGCAGGTTCAATACCTCAGCCATGCTGCGTTGCCATTCGGGGCTGAAGACGCCGATGACCTGTCGTGTGGCTCCCGCCGGATTGGTCATGGGACCGAGCACGTTCATCATCGTGCGTACCCCTATTTCCTGGCGGACGGGTCCGGCAAAGCGCATGGCCGAGTGATGGGCCGGGGCGAACATGAAGCCGACCCCAACTTCGAGAACGCAACGCGCTATCTGCTCGGGTGTAAGCTCCAGGTTCACGCCAAATGCCTCAAGCACGTCAGCGCTTCCGGAGAAGCTCGTCATCTTCCGGTTTCCGTGTTTGGCTACCCTTGCTCCAGCCGCAGCCGCCGCAAACGCGGCCGCTGTTGATATGTTGAACAGCTTCGCCCCACTGCCACCGGTGCCGCAGGTATCCACGAGGTTCGGGTGTGAAACGTCGACTTTTGTCGAGAGCGCGCGCATCGTGGCGGCAGCCCCGGCGATCTCCTCGGGTGTTTCACCTTTGACGCGTATGCCGGTCAGAAAAGCACCAATCTGAGCCGGTGTGGCTTCCCCGGTCATGATCTGGTTGAACACTTCGCTGGTCTGCTCCTGGGTCAGGTCTTTGTGATCGACCAGCACCGCCAGCGCCTCTTTGATATTCATAGTGATCATCTCAACGTCTGCTTCTGGTGGAGAGTTTAGCGGTTCAGGAAGTTGTTTAAGAGATCATGACCGGTGTCCGTCATGATGGATTCGGGATGGAACTGAACCCCTTCGACGTCCATTTCTTTGTGCCTGAATCCCATGATTTCATGCACGTTACCGTCTTTCTCCGTCCAGGCTGTGACCTCCAGACAATCCGGCAGCGTATCGGATGCCACAACCAGTGAGTGATAGCGTGTTGCGGTAAACGGATCGGGCAGGTCTTTGAATACACCTATTCCCCGGTGATGAATGTCAGAGAGTTTTCCGTGCATCACTTCTTCAGCCCGAATGACATCACCGCCGAATGCCTGGCCAATGCTCTGGTGCCCCAGGCAAATGCCGAGGATGGGGATATCACCGGCGAACTTTTCTACCACGGATACTGAGATGCCTGCTTCGTTGGGAGTACAGGGACCGGGTGAGATGACTATCTTTTCCGGTTTTTTGGCAGAAATCTCATCGGTGGTAATTTCATCGTTGCGGTGTACTTCCACCTCTGCACCGAGCTCCGTCAGGTACTGCACCACGTTGTAAGTGAAGGAGTCGTAATTGTCGATCATGAGGATCATGGTTTGCGCCTTTAGGTGTTCATCAGTGTGTGCGAGTTGGACTCGCTCAGATCGGTCAGCAGAAAAAAGGGTGAGGTAGGGCTAGGCCCACCAGGCGCGGGAGAACAGAAGGGTCAGGCTGTGATGACTCAGACTCATGCGCGCATGATAGGAAGCTGGTTCGCTGACGTAAAGTCTCAAGTGACCCCAAACGTCTGCCGGATCCACACACCGACAAAATGAGCAGCCACAACCACCACTGTTGCAATGAGAGTGTGTTCGACGATGACGTTCAGGGGCTTGCCACCCTGGGATCTCGCAAGTTTGAAGCTCAGGACCAGGATGATGAGGTACCCCCAGACGACGGACATGAACAACGCAACGCTGAACGTCATAACGAAAAAAGGCACTGCAAAGCTGACAGTCGTCAGAAACTTGGCTGCAAATGTCGAAAAAGTGGCTGACCAGACCTGGCTGTGGGAGTTTTCCGCATCTGACTCCATTGCCAGGTGGATTCCCAGCGCGTCGGACATAGCATCAGCGATCGCAACGACCAATATCCCGCCAATGACCGCAACGAAAGACTCGGTACCGGCGTTTAAGCCCACGATCACACCAAGTGTCGTGATGACCCCCGAGGTCATGCCAAAAAAGATGCCTGTGCGCGTCCCTGAGTCCATCTGTGTCTGCCAGTGTCCTGTCATTGCTTAGTTAAACCGATGAACGTATTGGTGTCGAAAGTGTCTTACATTCAAGGTGTGGAAGATCTGGTACAGGATTTATCTTTCCCGTCCATTCGGATTAGACTGAATAATCCAAGTCTATAGGAGGGACCCATGATTCTGGTGATCAAGAGATGCCTGGTTGTGATTGGCATGATCCTGTCGACGAGTATCGCCTCAAATAGCTTTGGCGCAGCGGTACTGCAGATGTCGACGGAAGGTGTGGTAGACCACGCGGAGGCGGCGTTCCACGGCGCTGTGGTAGAGCGGAAGTCATCCTGGGCTGCCAACGGAAACGCCATAGTGACGTTCGTGACCTTTGAAGTCATTGAAGTCCTCAAAGGTGACCTGGGTAGCCAGGTGACACTGCGTTTTGCCGGTGGGACTGTGGATAACCTGACGCAATCGTTCTCAGGTTTGCGAATACCCGATGTCGGTCAGGAAGGGGTCTATTTTGTGGAATCCCTCAGCCGAGCTCAGGCCAGCCCTTTCGTAGGATGGAATCAGGGTCATTTTCGCGTTCAGCATGTCGACGGTACAGCGCGCGTCCTGACTGCCGACATGCAGAGCATTTCATACATCGACCTGACCCGGCAGCCGGCATATCAGGCGCTCAATGAGAATCGCTCTTCCGGGATCATGACGGGATCTCTCCCGGCGATGTCACTCGGCGAATTCAAGAACGAGATGTTACTTGTCATATCTCGGCAGGGGATGCTATGAACATGTATTCGTGGTCATACAGACACAGACGGGTCGTATGCCTGGTTGTTCTGCTCTTGCAGGTTCCGGTGGCTCTGGGGGCGGTTCTTCTAGGGGGGCGTCACTGGGCTGAAGGCACATTTCATATCAGTACGGGAGATCTGAGTGCCACCGGCGTCGGTAACGATGACTGGGAAGCTGCCTTCAGGACCGCGGTAGACCGTTGGAACCAGACAGTGCCGTTTACCGTGACGACTGACGCGCAGACGCAACAGGAGTCATGCGGCCCAAACGAACCCAACACGGCGTTCTTCTCGGACATGAGTTGCAGCAACGCGTGGGGCGCCAACGTGCTGGGTGTTTCGAATACCTGGTCGACCTCTCACAGCAGTGCGGCGTTCCAGACGAGCATCGTGTTCAACTCCAACGAAACGTGGGCGGTGTATGACGGCCCACTGAATGGCGCTACCCAGGATTTCACGCGTGTTGCGGTTCATGAGATTGGTCACTCGATGGGCCTGGGTCATACAGCGAACGCAACCGCCATCATGACCCCAGCAGTCAGTTCGACGATTAATCCGCAGATAGACGACACGGCCGCCATCCAGGCGCTGTACGGCACCGCGGGCATTGCGCATGTCCTCGATTCGAACAACAGCGGCGCTAATGAGCTTGCCGTTGTCAGGGCGAGAATGTCTGACAGTCGTGCTCGGGTTCAGAGCAGGGAAGTCAATACCGGTGGGATTTCGAACACACGCTACTACGCGACAGGGTTCGCGCCGATGGAGTTGCTGGCGATAAATGACAACAACACCGACGGCGACCAGGAACTCGCCGTTGTCCACAAGCGCCTGACTGACGACAGGGCCACGGTGGAAGTACGTGAAGCCGAAGACGGCGCACTGCTGAATTCGTTCGTGTTTTCCTCGGGCGCAACCCCCCTGTTTGCGATGAAGCTGACGAGCAACAACAACGCAAGCACCGACATAGCGGCTGTAACGATACGAACTTCAGATCAGCGGATCTGGGTGCAGGTGCGCGACAGCGCTAGCGGATCAATCGTCAGCAATGTGTATTTCCCGAGAAATTACTGGCCCCGCGGAGCTGCCGCAGTGCCCGATATCAACGGCAACGGAGCTGATGAGATAGCGCTTCTTCTGGTGCACAGGGGGACCGGGCGACTCCAGCTTCAGGTACGCGACAGCGTCACGGGCGCGCTGATTTCCAACGGCTTTCACCCGACCAACTACTCCGGGCATGGCCTGGTTGGGCTGAATGATGTCAACGGCGATGGCAGTGCCGATCTGGCGTCACTCGTCGAACGCGATGATGGTCGTTTTGCGGTTCGCATTCAGGACGGTGCAACCGGCGCGACGTTGAAGCTGATGTTTCTTCTTTCCAATACCCATCTGCTGGTACCGCTCGCGATCGCGTCCGTTACGGACGTGTCTGGCAATACGGTGGACGAGGTGGTTGTGTTGCTGATGAGGAACGCCGACGACCGTCCGCTTCTGCAGATCAGGGATGCTTCAACCGGAAATCTGGTCAGGAACATCTATCTTGGCAGCAAGTACGTGCCTCAATCCATGACCTCGATCCCCACGACAAATGGGGGGCAGGCCCAGGAAATTGTCGTGACAGGGTTCAACATCAACGGCACGGCACAGGCACGCCTGTTCGACACGGGCACCGGGACAAAAATCCGGACAATGACGTTTGCCATACCCTGAAGCAGGGCTTCGGCTTTTGCGGCTCCGGCCCTGAGCTTTTCGTAGACGAGCGTAGACTAAAGGGTCAAGATACGCGGCTTGTTTATCCGGGGATATCACAAGGATGTCGGAGTACGAACTTGTCTCGCTGGACTATTCCACGGTCCGTGATTACACAAGATACTGGGAAGAGCACAGCGACCTGATCGGCGAACGCGGGGCGCTGAAAGACGTGCAGCGCCCATGGGTGCTGGAAACCGTTGATGACCTGATTCCCGGGGGCAGTTTTGTAGCCGATATGGGTGGCGCCGCATGTGATCTGGCATCCTGTCTGGCGCAGAACTACCGGGTGACCGTTGTCGATCCTTATGATGGGAGGGGCAACGGTCCAACACGTGTCGAGGTGATGAAGAAGCGTCACCCGACAATCAACTTCATCATCGACACCCTCAATCCGGATACCGACATCGATCAGGAATACCACGCTGTGGTCAGCACAAGTGTCATAGAGCACATCCCTGTGCCTCATGTTGGTGACGCTGTTGAAGGTATCGACAGGGCGCTGATCAGCGGTGGCTATTCCATACACGCTATCGATTTCAGCGTCCGGGGCAATGGTCGGATCATGGTGAACAACAAACACTGTCTGGAGGCATTCGTCAGTGCTTATGGGCTTGATCCGGGTGTGGTGGAAGAACTCAGAAACAGGATGATCGAAGACTGTGAGACCTACTACCTGTCTGCCCCGATGTATCAACAGTGGCGGCGCAAGCGCGACTACGACGAGTACCCATGGCGGCAGGTCGGAACGTTGAACATCGTGTTGAAGAAGGCCTAGGAGCCCGGACAGCCCCGAATGATGAGCGTTTTATTACGTTGAAGGTAATTGGATCTATTCAATTGTGGCAGCACAATGAAGCGACAGTCATAGGAGAATAGCAATGGAATATAGACGCACACTGGCCTGGGTATTGTTGATTCCGTTCCTGGCGCTGACCGCGTATGCCCTCTACGACGTTGGGTATATGGGGATCTTCGGGGCCGCCGTGATTAACTCAGGGAGCCTGCAGATATTTGTGGATCTCGCTATAGCGCTGGTTCTGGTTCTGACCTGGCTGGTGCCGGAGGCGAAAGCGGCGGGCCGTAATCCGTGGCCGTGGGTCGTCGCCACGTTGTTTCTGGGAGTGATCAGTCCGCTGTTATATCTCGTGACAGGAAAAAGTCGCGGCTAAAAAGATCTTTCTACCTCTGTAGGAGCGGTTTTAACCGCGATTAAGTTCTCGGACAGGGTCATCACCGTTCCATTCACGTGCTGCGTCTCTGACCATGGTGTAAAAACCGAGTAGCGCATCAGATCGTTCGTACACCTCGATGAAGTGACCGCGGTCCACAGTGGCGTCCATAAATGAAAACTCCACGCCGGTTGTTGTCATCGCCCGGGTTGCCAGGGGATAACCGGCTTGTGTGTAGTGTTCATAAGCTTCCGGCAGGGAATCAACGATCGTTGCAACGTGGTGCAGACCTTCCTGTCCAGGCGCGTAGAGATCGCGAAACGGGGAGGGGCCGTCACTTTCCTGCTGAACGAGTTCCATCATGACTTCTCCCCACTGACCGTATGCGGACGAGTGAACAAATGGGCAGTCTTCACCGCGATGTTGACCCCATTCGAGCGCGATGTGTTCGTTCACGAAGAAAGGACCGGCACCGAAGGTCTTTGCAGCTTGTTCCGCTGCAGCCCGGATATCGGACACGAAGTAAGCCACCTGAACAATTGGGTAGGCTGTGCCCATCATTCTCCCATCCGTTCGAGTTTGGCCTGCACCTGTTGAAGTGCGCGTTGGGTGTTCTGTAGCTCCCGGAGGATCTCATCTCGCGAAGGCGGGGAGGTGAGATCCCTAAGGCGCTCCTCTTTGGCTTCATCGAGATTGTTGATCACAACTGCAATGAACAGGTTGATCACCACAAATGTGCCGAGCACGACAAAACTGACGAAGTAAATCCACGCCCACGGTTTGGCCGCCATGGCGGCATACATGATGTCTGTCCAGTCTTCCAGGGTCACAATGCGGAAGAGCGACAGAAGAGAGATACCGAGCGTCCTCCAATGTTCAGGATCGATGGTATGGAACAGATGGAACCCGGCCACCCCGTAGACGTAGAAGATGATCGACATCAGCATCAGAACGTGTGCCATGCTCGGTATGGACCGGACCAGCGTGGCGACAATCAGCCGCAATTCCGGCAGTGTTGAGATGAGCCGCAGGACCCGGAGTAATCTCGCCAGGCGCGCGAGTGTCGCAAGCTGGCCCGTTGCAGGGATCAGGCTCACGACAATGATGGTGAAATCGAACAGGTTCCAGCCATCGCGAAAATAGCGGTCGAAGTTGGGAGCGACAGCGGCAAGTTTGATGATCGCCTCGACGATAAACACCCCGAGGAAAATCTGATTGCTGAGTTCGAACCAGTCGCCGAACCGGTTCTGGAGTTCGGTTGATGTATCCAGGCCGATGACAATCGCATTCAGGATGATCACAACCGTGATGGTATTGGCAAACCAGTTGCTTTCGGCAATGGCTGCGGCACGGCCGCCTTTTTGACTCACTTGTGGGTTATTCATCCAGGTCCCGGAACTGGTTTTCGGCCATGGCTGCCGCGCGAAAAATGGCCCGTCCTTTATTCATACTTTCTTTCCACTCGAGACGGGGGACAGAGTCTGCAACAATGCCGCCGCCCGCTTCGATAAACAGGGTGCCATCCTTGATGACGGCAGTTCGGATGGCAATTGCGGTATCCATGTTTCCGTTCCAGGCGAGATAGCCCACCGCACCCCCGTATATGCCGCGTTTGACGGGTTCGAGCTCGTCGATGATCTCCATCGCCCGTACCTTGGGTGCACCTGACAGCGTGCCGACAGGTAACGTTGCCCTCAACAGGTCCATCGCGCTCATCCCTTCTTTGAGTGTGCCCTCGACGTTCGAGGAGATGTGCATGACGTGGGAATAGCGTTCGATTACAAACTTCTCGGTCACTTCGACGGAGCCCGATTCTGCGACTTTGCCGACATCGTTTCGCCCGAGATCGATGAGCATCAGGTGTTCGGCAATCTCTTTGGGGTCGGCGAGCAGCTCTTCCTCCAGCGCTTTGTCTTCCTCATCGGTGTGTCCGCGCCTGCGGGTTCCGGCCAGCGGGCGGTTGGTGATTTTGCCGTTTTCCAGACGTGCGAGAATCTCCGGCGAGGAACTCACAATCTGAAAGTCTCCGAGATTCATGTAGTACATGTACGGTGACGGGTTGAGACTGCGCAAGGCGCGATAGAGGTTGATCGAAGGGGAAGAGAATGGGATCGACATGCGCTGAGCCAGGACAACCTGCATGACATCCCCCGCCCTCGTGTACTCACGAATACGCTCGACGGCTTCCTTGAAGGCTTCCTCGCCAAATTCCGACGCAAAATCAGATTCTTCGATCTGCTGGTTGGCCTGGCTGTCCGGGATGGGCGGGACCGCATTCTGCAACAGTCGCGCGCGTTCCTGCAGCCGTTCGATTGTCGTGGCTTCGATGTTTGGAATGGATGGATCGACCAGCGCGATGAGTTGCATGCGGCCCCGTACGTTGTCGAAAACAACAACTTCTTCACTCACCATCAGCATGATGTCCGGGGTACCCAGCGGATCCGGTGGCGTCGTGTCTTTCAGGCGATTTTCCACGTAACGCACCGTATCGTAGCCGAAATAGCCGACCAGACCGCCGTAGAAACGCGGCAGCTCTTCGGGTGCTTCTACCTGGTAGCGGTTCTGGAACGACTCGATGAAAGTGAGTGGGTCGTCGGTGGTCACAGTCTCCGAGACGGTCTCGTCTTCGGTAATCGTGATCGTATCGCCCCGCACGGTCAGTACTGTTCTGGCCGGCAACCCGATGATCGAATAACGTCCCCACTTTTCACCGCCCTGGCTTGATTCGAGCAGGTAAGAGTAGGGTCCGTCAGCGAGTTTGAGATAAACGGAAAGGGGCGTGTCGAGGTCGGCAAGCGTTTCGACGACAACAGCAACGCGATTGTAAACGGGGGTAGTCTGGTTCATAGGATTTCAAGAAACTTTGGTTGACGAAAAAAGGAACGCGCAGGGCGCGCAGAGCGGTGGACTAGCGCCACCATCCGTCAAAGTTGCAAATTCTGTTCTTGAGCACCCAGTTCATAGTTGTCTCACCTGTGTGAGGCGGGCAAGACTAGCACCTAAGGGATAATTTCGTCCATCGTGACGATAACCTCATCGGCACCCAGGGTTGTGACATCGATACCGTGGTTGTAGCCGTCACGCATCAGCACAAGCGGGGTACCGGCGGCTTTTGCCGCATCAGCGTCCGTTTTCGAGTCTCCGACGAAGAGTGCCTCGTGAGGGGAGATCTCGAAGTGTTCGAGGCAGAAGATGACGGGGTCGGGATGAGGTTTCGGCTGATCAGCAGTATCTCCGCCCACGATGAGATCAAATTCCATGTCCATCGCATCGAGCAAAGGCCGTGTCAGACGTTCGATCTTGTTGGTCACAACAGCGAGTTTTGCCCCGTTTGCTCGAAGCGCATCCAGGGTTTCGCGAACCATTGGATACGGCTGGGTCAGTTCGGCGACGTTCTTTTCGTAGCGGGAAATGAAGATCTGCCACAGGTCATCTACATCAGCCTGGTCATGTCCGTGGAATTGCAGCGCCTGTTCGATCATGACCCGGGCACCATGACCCACCCAGTGGCGGGTCATTTCAAGGTCGACCGGTGGCAGACCGATCGTTCGGATGGTGTGGTTGATCGCTGCGTTGAGATCGGGTGCGGTGTCGAGCAACGTGCCGTCGAGATCGAACAGGTACGCTGCGTATTGGCGGTGGCGAAGGGTCATCTGGGAGAGTGAGTTCCGGGAGTGAGTTCTATCAGAGAGCCATCTAGTCCAGATGAGCGGCGATTTCTTCGCGCATTTTTCTGATGGTTGCAGTGTAGTCACTGCTCCCGAATATGGCTGTACCGGCGACGAAGGTATCTGCACCTGCGGCCGCGGCTGCACCGATATTGTCTGTCTTGATGCCACCATCGACCTGCAGGCGTATATCTCGCCCGGATGCGTCGATGATCTCCCGCGCCCGGCGGAGCTTGTCGAGGCTGGAGGGAATAAAAGCCTGCCCCCCGAAGCCGGGGTTGACCGACATGATGAGCACGAGGTCGACAAGGTCGGTCACTTCGTTCAGGACGTCCAGGGGTGTCGACGGATTGAAAACGATTCCGGCACCGGCACCGCCGTCGCGGATGAGCGTCAGGGTCCGATGCAGGTGTTCGGTAGACTCAGGATGCACTGAGATGATCTGTGGTCTGCCTTTCAGGAATTCCTCGACGAGGGCGTCGACCGGTTTGACCATCAGGTGTACATCGACGTGGTCTTTGATGTCAGCCTTGCGCAGGGACTGCAGAACCAGGGGGCCGATGCTGAGATTCGGGACATAGTGGTTGTCCATGACGTCGAAGTGAATCGTATCGGCACCTGCGTCGAGCACGGCGCGGACCTCTTCGCCCAGACGGGAGAAGTCGGCAGCAAGAATGGAAGGTGCGATCCAGGGCGTCATGGGGTGCGCAGTGTATCGGATTTGGTAATCGCCTCATATTGCTCAAGGGTCCCAATGTCACCCCAGACACCCTCGTGGATCTGGGCGGTCAGGAGACCTGTTGGAATGAGATCCCAGTAGAGTTCGACCACGGAAAAGTGTTTACGTCGTTCATTCACAAAAAGCTCAGGTGACAGCACGGCGATGCCACAGAACACGTACGCTTCTCCGCGGCTGGTTATCCGACCGTCACTCCATTCGAAGTCACCGTGTTCACGATAGCCAGGTGTCGGTGTAAGGACGAGGTGGGCTGAACTGCCTTCCAGGATCTCACCCGGACTTGTCGGCAGGCGGGCAAAGTCAAAATCGGTCCAGATATCGCCGTTCAGGAGCCAAAACGGCTCGTTTTCGAAAAACGGCAGTGCCCTGATGATCCCGCCACCAGTCTCCAGAAGTTCTGTTTCATGGCTATAGACGATTTTGACCCCAAAGGTCGAACCGTCGCCGACGGAGGTTTCGATCTGCTCCCCGAGATGGTGCAGATTGATGATGAGATCCGTGACACCGGCCTGCGCGAGGGCTTCAATCTGCCAGTGAATGAGTGGCTTTCCGGCAACCGTCAGAAGCGGTTTCGGAGTTTCGTCGGTCAGCGGTTGCAGGCGGGTGCCTCGGCCTGCGGCCAGGATCATTGCTTTCATTGGGCTTTCATTGGGCTTTCATTGGGCTCTCATTGTGTTTTCACAAGCGAGCCACCGTCCTGGAAAGGAGGTCTGTCAGAAGATGGAGGTCCGGATAGTGGGTGCTGAGTTCGTGGGCACGTGTCATGACCGGCTTGATGTTGTCCAGGTGTGACGGCTTGTCATCCCGGAGCTTCAGTCTCGCAAAAATACCGATTGCTTTGACCTGGCGTTGCAGCGCCGTCAGGTCGAACAGGGTCTGTACCTCCGTTCGGGTGTATCGCTCCAGGAGCGGTTGCGCCTGCACAAACATGTCCAGCCAATGTGTAATCCGTTCCTCGGGAAACTTGTGGTAGCAGTCCCGCAACAGTGAAGCGATGTCGTACAGCACGGGTCCGCAAAGCGCGTCCTGAAAATCGACCGCACCGAAGTGACCGTCATTGAACAGGAGGTTACGGCAATGGTAATCGCGGTGGATACACACCTGAGGCTGGTTCTGGGTAGCATCGATCAATGGCTGACAGGCAGCATCAAAATCCCGGGGATCGGTTTTTTCACCCAGGTAGGCGTCGAGAAACCACTCGCGGAATATGTTGACCTCCATCCTCATCCTGTCTTCGGTGTACGGCTCGATGAGCGGATCGTTGATGGCCTGGATGTCCTGGAGAGTTGCAATTGCTGCTGCCAGGGCCTGGTCTTCATCCGCGGTCCCATAAGTGTCTTCCAGGTGCCGGGTTCCAAGGTCTTCCATGAGGAACCAGCCTTCGGACATGTTCGATGCATGAACGCGCGGGACCGGGACGTTGTGGGTGAGGAACAGGCGGCCGATGTCCATGAACGCATCATTGCGTTCGAGATCGGGCGGACTGGTCATCAGAACGTAGGTCGGCCCGCTCGTGTGTATACGAAAGAAAGCCCGATGGCTCGCTTCTGCTTTGAGGGGATCAACCTGTTTGAGCGCCATGGACAGGCGGTTCAGCTCACTCCGGCACCAGTCGAGAGGTTCCTCTGACACGGTATTTTCTTGCACGGCAAGATTATAACCGGGTGTATCTTTCTTTATCATTGCGTGATGAAGCGGTTACTTGTCATATGGGCGCTTGGCTTCCAGGCGTTGACAGTTTTCTCTGCAGCGTACGCAGCCCAGAGCGCCGCGGCGAAAGACATTGACGCGGCGAAAGACAGCGCCGCGGCCGAAGAAAAAGACGCCGCTCAAGAAACAGCAGACAAGTTCACCTGTCTGCCTGATGAAAGCGGTCTGAACTGGAACTGCGTTCGTGGAATCAGCGACACTGTCCGCCGGTCCCGTCTTTCCCGCCCATCCCGCCCGGATACCGCACCACGCTCACCTTCCCGGGACGAACCGGAAACGCCGGCTGACGTATTGCAGCAGGCAGCGGAAGAACCGGCCCTGGTCTGGGACCGGGTAACCGGCAGACGCGGAACCGAGCCGGAGATCGGCCCCGACCCGGAAGACTGGTACACCCCAACCCCGACGCGGCCGGCAGCTGAGACGCACACGCTGCGTGAAGACCTGGCTGCCAGTGTCTATGTGGAGTTAGAAGATGACGGTGTCTGCCGGGGTGGCTATCGGGTCAGGGAATATCCGGTGCCACTTGAAGCTGATGACGCGGACTACCCGATGATTGCTGAAGCAGACGGTATTGCATCGGAGATTGACGAGTCGGCCACACTGACGGGTAACGTCACGATCGAACAGGGTAATCGCCTGATTCGGGCACAGGTCGCGGAAGTTGATCAGGTGGCGCGTGTTGTGACTTTCCCGAAGGGTGTGGTCATGGACCAGCCGGGATTGCTGATGCAGGGTGATGTCGCCCGCGTCCACGTGGACAGCAAAGAGGCTGAGCTGAACGGTGTCCAGTTTGTGCTGGTTGATGCCAATATGCGAGGGCATGCCGAGACAATGGAACAGGGGAGTTCCGGCGATCTCACGCTGACAGAAAACTCGTTTACCCGGTGTGAGCCCGGCAACAACGGATGGCGCCTTAACACCGACAAGCTCGTGATCGAGGAAGATGAGGTCTTCGGTACCGCCAGAGATGCGGTGTTGCGGCTGGGCCGGGTGCCTGTTTTCTACTCGCCGTATCTCAAGTTTCCCGTGTCGGACGAACGCGTGTCCGGGTTCCTGTTTCCGAACCTTGGATACTCGGACGAGGATGGCGTCGACCTGTCGGTACCTTACTACTTGAACCTCGCGCCGAATTACGATGCAACGATCGTCCCACGTTATATGAGCGAACGCGGTGCGGGCCTGGAAGCGGAATTCCGGCACAAGTCCAGCTGGCAGGATACGACGCTGACGGGTGCGTACCTGCCGGAGGACGATCTCTACAACGGTGTGGTTGACGAAGACGACTACGATGAACTTGGCGGGGCAGCGGTGTTTGGACCGTTTGACCCCGCTGACCGATGGCTGGGATCCATCGACCACAGGGGACGGTTTGGACCCTTTCGTACGTTGATTGATGCAACCTCGGTCAGTGACAGGGACTATTTCCGTGACCTGGGATCCGATCTTGGAGTATCCAGCCGGATCGAGCTCGGGCGTAAAGCCGAAATCCAGTTCAACCGGGGAGGGCTCTTCATGCGGCTGTGGGGCCAGGAGTTCCAGAGGCTCGATGAGCGCCGCATCGACGATTATCGGAGGCTTCCCGAGTTTGAGGCTCAGTACACCCGTCCCCTTGGCCCGCTGGAAGTGAGCCTGGGCGCCAAGTGGGCTGATTTCGATCGGGATACGGATGGTCTGGCGGGGTTGACGGCTGTCACAGGTGAACGGTTGCACGTCGAACCGAGGGTGCGGTTGCCCCTGTCATGGCCTTTTGGGTTCCTGACCGTATCGGGAGGCTATCGGCATACGAGCTACGATCTCGAACAGGACTCGATGGCCACAGGCGCGCAACTGGTCGATGACCAGCCGGACCGCAATATCGGGCTTGGGAGTGTGGATGGCGGTCTCATCTTTGAACGGCCTGTGCGCTTGTTTGGGCAGGACCTGCTGCAGACACTCGAACCACGTGTTTACTACCTCTGGCAGGAGTTTGACGATCAGTCACAGTTACCCAGGTTCGACGCGTCGCGCCTGACCTTTGGCTATCAGCAACTGTACAGGGATAACCGGTTTTCCGGTCTCGACAGGATTGGCGATGCCAATCAGGCCTCTTTCGGTGTGACGACGCGTTTTCTGTCGAGCACAACGGGTCAGGAGTATTTCCGATTCAGCCTTGGCGAGATTTTTTACTTCGAAGACCGGCGGGTGACCCTGTCAGGCCCACCGCGGGCTGGTGAAGAGCAGAGTTCATCCGCTATCGCCTCCGAAATGTCGGCACGTCTGGCGAAACACTGGCGGGTGAGGGGAACGTTTGTGTGGGACCCTCATGACAGCCAGGTCGATGAGAGCGGTATCTCCATTTCATACAGGTCTGATAACCGGCACATATTCAACGTGGGTTTTCGCAACCGCAGATCTGAAAACCAGCTGGAAGATATTGAGCAGAGTGATGTATCGCTATACTGGCCGCTCTTTGGGCCGTATGCGCTCGTCGGCCGTTGGAACTATGATTTTGAAAGTGAGCGAACCATCGAGGGTTTTGGTGGTCTGGAATACAGTAACTGCTGCCTGCAGGTCCGGCTTCTGGCACGCCGCTTCCTGGATGCGCCCACAACACAGAGTTTTGCGGAAGTTGAAGGTGACGAAGGTGTCTTTCTGCAGATTGTGTTCAAAGGCCTTGCCGGGTTTGGCACCAAAGTGGAATCGGTACTGGAAAGGGGTGTTCGCGGTTACCGCTCACCGGAACGCGGGGACTATTTTTCAAACAGCGCGTACTAACGAGAGAGATAGAAGATGAAGACATCAATCGACAAGACGTGGCGTTTAACCGGTGCAGGCCTCGTTCTGGTCATGTCGCTTGTCGCCGTGCCTCCTGCCTGGTCCGTTTACCAGGAGCTTGAAGGTATTGTCGCGATAGTGGAAGACGACGTCGTGCTGGCCTCGGAACTGCGCTACCGGTTCAACCAGGTTGTGGCGCAATTGCAGGCTTCGGGCACCGCAATGCCTCCACGGGACGTGCTTATGAGTCAGATCATGGAACGGCTCATCATCGAGAGCATCCAGCTTCAGGAAGCGGAACGGCGTGGGATAGAAATCGATGACGAGACACTGACGCGGGCGGTTCTGTCGTTCGCTGAAAACAACAACATGACACTTGAGCAGTTCCAGGCAGCGCTTGCCCGTGACGGAATCGGATATCGCCAGTTTCGTGAGGAGATACGCGCCGAGATGGTCATCGGACGCCTGGCACGCAATCTCATTAACCGGCGGATTTCCATATCCGAACAGGATGTCCAGGGGCTCCTGAACTCACCCTATTACAGCCAGCTCTTTTCGGACGAGTACCGGGTTGGACACATCATGTTGTCGCTGGAAGAAGCTGCATCGGAAATGACGGTCGTTAGGGCTGAAGAGAAGGCCCGGGATCTCGTGGCTGAACTTCGCAATGGCGCCGATTTTTCTCAGATCGCCATAGCGAATTCGTCGAGCAGCACAGCCCTGGAGGGCGGGGATCTCGGCTGGCGCAAAGCGGGTGAGCTGCCGACGCTCTTTTCAGAGGACGTTCTGGACATGGAAGTAGGAGACATCGCGGGACCCATCAAGACGTCTTCTGCATTTCACATCATTAAACTGCTGGAACGCAAAGGGGCCGGTACCCAGACAATGCAACAGACCCTGGTGCGGCACATCCTCGTTCAGCCTTCGGAGATCCGTGACGCAGACGCGACGGAAAGTCTGATCAGAGACATCAAACGACAGCTCGATGAAGGGGCTGACTTTGCGGAACTTGCCCGTGAGCATTCGGAAGACCCGTCGAGTGCGTTAAATGGTGGAGATCTGGGATGGACCTCCAGCGATCAGTTTGTGGGTGGATTCACCCGAATGATGGATCAGACAGGGATCGGGGACATCAGTGAGCCTTTCCTGACCGAATTTGGGTGGCATGTCCTCGAGGTCCAGGGGCGCCGCGAGGAGGATATGAGCGAAGAAGCCCGGGAGAATATGGCGATTGAGATTCTGCACCAGCGGCGTTTCGAGGAAGAACAACAGGAATGGTTGAAGGAACTCCGTGATGAGGCATTTGTGGAGCTGCGCCTGTAGTGCTCTTCGCGAAGACAGATGCTCGCAATCACACCGGGTGAGCCTGCCGGGATTGGCCCCGACCTTCTTCTCGCCCTTGCGCAGGCTTCCCGTACAACGGACTGGATTGTCCTTGCTGACGTAGACATGCTGCGGAGCCGGTCCCGCGACCTTGGATTGGAAACCCTGGTTGTCGACAGACCCACCTGTGCGGGTGGCGAGTTATATGTCGAACACGTTCCCCTGGCTGTGGCACCACAGCCCGGAATCGTTGATGCCGCAAATGCCGCGGGCATCCTTGCGACCCTGGATCGTGCGATTGCAGGTTGTCTGAGTGGTGAGTTCAGGGCGTTGGTGACGGGTCCGGTTAACAAGGCGCTCATCAATGAGGGTGGGTTTCCTTTTACGGGACACACCGAGTATCTGGCTGAAGCGTGCAGCGCGGAAGTACAGATGCTCCTTGTTGCTGGCGAGTTTCGTGTAGCACTGGCCACCACTCACCTGCCACTTCGTGCTGTTCCGGACGCTTTGACACGTGAATTGATCGAAAGGCAACTCCGGCTCCTGAACCAGGGCCTGGTGGCGCAGTTTGGGATAGGAGAGCCGCGTATTCTCGTTGCCGGGCTCAATCCACATGCGGGTGAGGAAGGCCATCTCGGGCGTGAGGAGATAGAGATCATCGAGCCGGTCTGCGCCACCCTCAGAGATGAGGGAATGAGAATTGAAGGACCACTGCCGGCGGATACGCTGTTCACACCAGCGCAACTCGACGGGGCAGATGCCGTGCTTGCGATGTATCACGATCAGGGGCTGCCGGTTCTGAAACATGCGGGGTTCGGTGAGGCGGTCAATGTGACGCTCGGGCTGCCTTTCGTACGTACGTCAGTTGATCATGGGACAGCATTGTCGCTCGCTGGAACAGGCAAAGCTGACAGCAGCAGTCTTGCTGCAGCGATCGACCTCGCGTCTGGTCTCGTATCTGGAGCGGCCCGAACGGTAGCGGATCGTGCGGGCACGTAAACGCTTCGGGCAGCACTTTCTGGATGACGGTGCGGTACTGGAACGTATCGCAAGCGCTGTTGCCATTAAGAGTGGCGAAAACGTTGTAGAAATAGGGCCAGGACATGGTGCGCTCACGGAACACCTTTTCGATGATGCGTCTGACTATTGGGCAATCGAGATCGATCGCGATCTGACGCCGCTCCTTCAGGCACGCTACCCGGACATGCACATCATCAACGACGATGTTCTACGAATCGATTTTGCCGGTGCTCTACCCGCCGGTAGGTGGCGGGTTGTCGGAAATCTGCCGTACAACATCTCCTCACCGTTGATCGTGCGTATCATCGAACACATCCGGAACGGCGCCTCGGGAGTCGCATTTACGGATATGCATTTCATGTTGCAGAAGGAGATGGCTGAACGGCTTGCTGCATCGCCCGGTTCGAAATCGTGGGGTCGGTTGAGTGTGCTTGCGCAGATTGTGCTCTCAGTGGAATATCTATTTGATGTTTTTCCCGAGAGTTTTTCGCCACCACCCAGGGTTATGTCCGGGGTGGTACGCATGATGCCTGCGCCGGTAATACCCGATATTGACTGGCTTGCCCTGGATCGCCTGCTGAAAGGTGCGTTTGGCGGACGTCGCAAACGGCTGTCCAATTCCCTGCGCGATTTCGACATCGAGTGGGAGCGTACCTCCGTTGATCCCGGCGTGCGTGCGGATGATGTAAGTAAAGACCAGTTTCTGGAATTACTCGCACTCTCAAAAACAGGAGACGGAAAACAGCCATGACTAAGCCGGTGCGTACAGATATTGAAGTACGCGTGCGAACGCAGTACATCGCCAACCAGTCTGACCCGGATGATGACAGGTATGTCTTTGCATATACGATTACCATCGAAAACCAGAATGCGCCGGTCAGTCAGCTCCTGAATCGTCACTGGATCATCACCGATGCGACAGGAGGTGTTGAAGAAGTGCAGGGGGAAGGCGTGGTGGGCCAGCAACCCGTGCTCAAAGCGGGTGAGTCTTTCGAGTATACGAGCGGGGCAATTCTCAAAACGCCGGTTGGGTCCATGCACGGGACGTATGAATTCAAGGACGAAACGGGCAACCTTTTCGACGTCGAAATTCCTGCCTTTTCACTGAACGTGCCGCACATGGTGCACTAGAGCACCTATGGCAACGTACGCCATCGGTGATCTCCAGGGGTGTGCGGGCGAATTCGATGACCTTTTGAACGCAATCGAATTCTCCAGGGAAGACCGGTTGTGGCTGCTCGGGGACCTTGTCAATCGTGGACCCGGATCGCTTGCGGTCATGCAGCGCATCACAGATATGGACGACCAGTGTACGGTGGTGCTCGGCAATCACGACCTGCACTTTCTGGCCATATACATAGGCGGTCACAACCCGGTGAAGGGAGATACGTTTGACGACCTCCTCGAATCTCCTGACGTTGCGGCATATGCCAGCTGGTTTTGCGCGCAAAAACTCATACACGTTTCCGAAGACGAACGTCATGTGATGACGCACGCAGGTGTCCCCCACATATGGACCATTAGCGAAGCAATTCAGCTGGCCGGTGAGGTTGAAAGCGTTATTAGCGGAAACTCTTCTCAGATCGATCAGACGACGTTCTTTCGCGATATGTACGGAAACAAACCCGATCGCTGGGACGACGCAATTTCCGGCATGGACCGCGTCAAGCTGATAACAAACTACCTAACGCGAATGCGGCTGATTGATCAGTCGGGGCGTCTGGATTTCAGTCACAAAGGCGGACTCGACGACGTACCTGAAGGCTGGTTTCCCTGGTACGAGCTCACGAAAAACAAAGTAATCGACACAAAAATTCTGTTTGGCCACTGGGCTGCACTCGATGGGGTCACCGGCGTTCAGAACATCCTCGCTCTCGATACAGGTTGCGTCTGGGGACGCAAGTTAACTGCCTATTGTCTGGAAACTGGTCAACTAACCAGCGTATCTGCACGAGTTCAGTAACCACACTCGCCAATAAACCGCGCCAGCGGGGTATTTCAGCGTTTATAGCAACATCGTTTAAGTCAGGTTTTCCTGATGAATTAGTTATCCATGCAAATGCGGAGTGCATCACAGTTTTGAGTGTCTAAGAGCGTAAGGTCTTAGTCATCCCTGAATGACTCAGGGCCCACCTGGAAAAGTCTTCGAGACACCAGGTGTTTCGTCAGAGCGGCTTACCGCGAGAACGAAGTACGCCGCTTGGCCAACTAAGGAGAATTGGTTATGGGCGTATTTGAGCACTTCCAGGAGCGTTACGACGCAACCCAGCAGGAGGAACTGTCACTCGACGATTTCCTCGCACTATGCAAAGAAGACGTGGGGACGTATGCGACAGCAGCAGAACGTCTGCTGATGGCGATCGGTGAGCCTGAGTTCATCGACACTTCAAAAGATCCTCGCCTTTCCCGCATTTTCTCCAACAAAATCGTAAAGCGGTATCCCGCCTTCGATGAGTTTTACGGGATGGAAGAAGCAATTGAGCAGATCGTTTCGTTTTTCCGCCATGCAGCCCAGGGTCTCGAAGAGCGTAAGCAGATCCTTTATCTCCTTGGACCGGTTGGTGGTGGTAAGTCCTCCCTCGCCGAGAAGCTGAAGGCTTTGATGCAGCGTCAGCCTTTCTATGCGCTGAAAGGGTCGCCGGTGAACGAAAGCCCGTTGGGTCTCTTCGACCCGGTTGAAGATGGCCAGATACTCGAAGACGAATACGGCATCCCGAAACGTTACCTGAATGGCATCATGTCTCCGTGGGCAGCGAAGAGGCTGAAAGAATACGGCGGGGACATTTCCCAGTTTCGGGTTGTAAAACTCTACCCGTCGATTCTCGACCAGGTCGGCGTTGCCAAAACCGAACCGGGTGACGAAAACAACCAGGACATTTCAGCCCTGGTTGGCAAAGTGGATATCCGCAAGCTCGAAGACTTCTCCCAGAACGATCCGGATGCATACAGCTTCTCGGGTGGCCTGTGTAAAGCAAACCAGGGCATGCTCGAGTTCGTCGAGATGTTCAAAGCGCCAATCAAAGTGCTGCACCCGCTCCTGACGGCAACTCAGGAAGGCAACTACAACGGCACGGAGGCAATTGGCGCCATACCGTTCGACGGGGTGGTTCTCGCGCACTCCAACGAATCTGAGTGGCAGAACTTCCGCAACAACCGGAACAACGAGGCGTTCATCGACCGGGTATATATCGTCAAGGTCCCTTATTGTCTGCGGGTCTCGGAGGAGATGAAGATTTACGAGAAGCTCGTGGCAGAAAGCTCCCTCAAGAACGCACCCTGTGCGCCGGATACGCTGAAGATGCTGGCACAGTTCAGCGTGCTCTCGAGATTGCGTGAGCCGGAAAACTCCAACGTATTTTCCAAGATGCGTGTGTACGACGGGCAGAACCTGAAGGATACGGATCCCAAGGCGAAGACCATCCAGGAGTACCATGATCTCGCGGGTGTGGACGAAGGGATGGACGGTCTATCAACCCGTTTTGCGTTCAAAATTCTATCGCGGGTGTTCAACTTTGACGCGACTGAGGTGGCTGCAAACCCGGTGCACCTCATGTACGTTCTCGAACAGCAGATCGAACGCGAAAACTACCCTCAGGAAGTCCGCGACCGGTACCTCGGGTACATCAAGGAGTACCTCTCGGCGAAGTATGTCGAGTTTATCGGCAAGGAAATCCAGACTGCGTATCTCGAATCCTATTCGGAATACGGTCAGAACATTTTCGACCGCTACGTGACGTATGCGGACTTCTGGATCCAGGACCAGGAGTATCGGGATCCCGAGACTGGTGACATTCTCGACCGCGGTTCTTTGAACGAAGAGCTCGAGAAGATCGAAAAGCCTGCGGGCATCAGCAATCCCAAAGACTTCCGCAACGAAATCGTGAACTTCGTTCTGAGGGCTCGTGCCAACAACAATGGTAACAACCCCTCGTGGCAGAGCTACGAGAAGCTGCGGACCGTCATAGAGAAGAAGATGTTCTCGAACACCGAAGATCTTCTCCCTGTCATCTCGTTTAACGCTAAAGCGAACAGCGACGATCAGAAGAAACACGATGATTTTGTCGATCGCATGGTTGAGCGGGGTTACACCGAGAAACAGGTGAGACTCCTGTCCGAGTGGTACATGCGCGTGCGCAAGTCCCAGTAACGTCGGATCACGTACCTTTCGTAGGAAAGAGGGGGCAGCGATGTCTTATCTGATCGACCGCCGCGAAAACGCCAAAAACAAAAACATGGTGAATCGCCGGCGCTTTATGGAACGCTACAAGCAGCACATAAAAAAGGCAGTCGAGAAAGCCGTCGACAACCGCAGTATCACCGACATGGAACGGGGCGAAGACGTCCCGATTCCTGCCGGAGATGTGTCGGAACCGGTTTTTCATCACGGCCAGGGCGGACGGCGCACGATCGTTCATCCGGGCAATGAGGAATTCATGGCAGGTGACCGTGTGCAAAGACCTCAGGGTGGCCAGGGTGGCGGCGGTGGGTCTTCGGATGCGTCCGACCAGGGTGAAGGTGAAGACGATTTTGTCTTTCAGCTGACGTCCGACGAGTTTATGGAAGTCCTGTTTGACGATCTGGAACTGCCGAACATGACCAAGCGTCACCTCAAAGGTACGCACAGTTTCAAGTACGAGCACGCCGGATTCAGCAACGATGGTGTTCCCGCAAAACTCTCGGTGACGCGGACCATGAAAGCGTCAAGGATGCGTCACATAGCGCTCAATGCGCGGCGCAAGCGAGAGCGCGAAGCGCTCCAGGAAACACTGCTTGCAGCCCAGCACTCAGGAGATGAACTCACCCTGCGTAGAATAGGCAAACAGTTGCAGGATCTGGAGAAGCAGATTCGTAAGGTCACGTTTCTCGATGACACGGACCTCAGGTACAACCTGCACGTGAAGAAGCCGATACCGACATCCCAGGCTGTGATGTTCTGCCTGATGGATGTTTCAGGTTCCATGGATCAGGCGATCAAGGACATGGCGAAGCGCTTCTATCTGCTTCTGTACCTTTTCCTCAAAAAGCACTACGAGCGAACAGAGATTGTCTTCATCCGTCATCACACGATTGCCAAAGAAGTGGATGAGCACGAGTTTTTCTATTCCAGGGAAACAGGCGGCACGGTTGTCTCCAGTGCGCTGCAGCTCATGGATGAAATCATGCATGAACGGTACTCACCTGATGAGTGGAACATCTACGGCGCGCAAGCCTCGGATGGTGACAACTGGAACGACGACTCACCGAAGTGCGCAAAAATCCTGCGGGAGAACATCCTTCCGGACGTGCAGCACTTTGCGTATGTGGAGATAACCAAACGGTCCCACCAGGCACTTTGGGAAGAGTACGCGAAACTCGAGGAAGAATTCCCGGAACTCTTTGCACAGCAGCATATCCGGGGTGTTGGGGACATCTTCAGTGTCTTCAGACAGCTTTTTCAGAAACGACTGGCGGCATGATCATGACAGCGACGGCAGAAAAGAAGTCAGCGACACCAATATCCACCGGTAGTGAGTGGACGTTCGATCTCATAGATCGCTATGACCGGGAAATTGGCGCTGTCGCAGAAGAATTTGGTCTCGATACATATGCCAACCAGATTGAAATCATCCGGTCCGATCAGATGCTGGATGCATATGCTTCGATCGGAATGCCAATAGGCTACAACCACTGGTCGTTCGGCAAACACTTCGTCGAAGCGGAACAGGGCTATCAACGCGGTCACATGGGCCTTGCATACGAGATTGTCATCAACTCTGATCCGTGTATTGCGTATCTCATGGAAGAGAATTCCATGACCATGCAGGCGCTGGTCATTGCGCATGCCTGTTATGGCCACAATTCCTTCTTCAAAGGGAATTACCTGTTCAGAAGCTGGACGGATGCGTCTTCCATCGTGGACTACCTGGTGTTTGCCAGACAGTACATTGCTCACTGTGAAGAACGGTACGGAGTGCATGAGGTCGAGGAAATTCTCGATTCGTGCCATGCGCTCATGAACTACGGTGTGGACCGGTACAAGCGCCCATATCCAATCAGCGCCGAAGAAGAGCAGAAACTCCAGCGTGAACGGGAGGAGTACATACAGCGCAACCTGAACGATCTCTGGCGAACTTTGCCTTCACATGAGAAGGAAGAGGAAGCGACAAAGGATGTTTTTCCGAGTGAACCCCAGGAGAACCTGCTCTATTTCATCGAGAAAAACGCGCCACTGCTCGAGCCCTGGCAGAGGGAAATTGTCCGCATCGTGCGTAAGATCGGACAGTACTTCTATCCCCAGCGTCAGACACAGGTGATGAACGAAGGCTGGGCGAGCTTCTGGCACTACACGCTTCTGAATGAGCTGTACGATCGCGGGCTTGTGACAGACGGATTCATGATGGAATTCCTGTCTTCACACACATCTGTTCTGACACAGCTACCGTTCAACCATCCGGGATATTCCGGGATCAATCCCTACGCGCTCGGATTTGCGATCTACAGCGATCTCAGGAGGATGTGTGAGAACCCGACGGCGGAGGACGAAGAGTGGTTCCCGGACATTGCTGGCGGCAACTGGGTAGAAGTGCTGCACACGGCCATGCGCGACTTCAAAGACGAAAGTTTTGTCCTGCAGTTCCTGTCACCGAAAGTGATGAGGGATCTCAAGCTCTTCAGCGTCATAGACGATGACAGTGAAGATACGTTCCTCGTGAGCGCCATTCACAACGACCCAGGTTACAGGGAGGTCCGCGAACTGCTGGCCAGCCAATACAACGTGGGTGACAAAGAGCCCAACATTCAGGTAGCGAGCGTGGATCTCAGAGGTGACCGAAGCATGCTTCTGCGTCATACGCAGTTTGAACGCCGGCCCATGGGCGAAAGCACAAACGAGGTGCTCAAACACGTTTACCGTCTCTGGAAGTTCCCCGTAAAACTCGAATCCATATGGAACGGATCGGTGACGGAAAACTTCAAGATGCCTGTGTAGCCTTTCGCCGTTGTAGGAGCGGCTTCAGCCGCGATAGGCTTGGTCCATGATTAGCGACCTCACCTGCTTCCTCGTCGGAGGCGCCGTGCGCGACGACCTGATGGGCCGGCCGGTTACCGATCGCGACTGGGTGGTCATCGGCAGTTCGCCCCGGGAGATGCTCGATCTGGGGTTCCAGCAGGTGGGGAAAGACTTCCCGGTGTTTCTTCATCCGGAGACACGAGAGGAATATGCGCTGGCTCGAACCGAGCGTAAGCGTGGTCGTGGACACAAGGGGTTCGACGTGGACGCAAGTCCACACATCACTCTCGAAGATGACCTCCACCGCCGCGATCTCACGATCAATGCCATGGCGCGGAGTCTGGATGGTGAACTGGTTGATCCGTTTGGAGGTGTCGGCGACATTGAAAAACGGGCTCTTCGCCACGTGTCACCGGCATTTGCAGAGGATCCGTTGCGGGTTTTTCGGGTAGCGCGTTTTGCGGCGCAGTTCCCGGAATTCAGTGTGGTCGATGAAACCCTCGAGTTGATGCGGGATATTGCCACGAGTGGTGAACTCGAGAGTCTGTCAGCCGAGCGTGTCTGGATGGAGACGGAGCGCGCACTGGGGTTTGAACATGCCGATAGGTTCTTTGTCGTTCTCGGGCAGTGTGGAGGTCTGGATTTCTGGTTTGAGGAGTTCACTGGCCGTAACGTGGGCATTCCCGAGGGAGATTTTTCCGCTGCCGAGCGTTATGCGTTGTTGGCCCTCGCGACAGACGATCTAGAAAGGTTCGGCAACAGGCTCAAGGTGCCTTCGAGATATATGCGTATCGCTCGGGATTATCTGAACTATGGCGGGTTGCTCCCGGTATGGAGAAGTACACAGGCCCCTGTATTGGTGGAGTGTCTGATCGGACTGGGTGTACATCACGATCTGGGCCGGTTCCGCGAGCTTGCTGACCTCGTCAGCCGGGTGGTCAGTATGGACAAACCTGGCTCGCTGGATCGTGCGGCGGAAGGTCTTGCAGCGATCAAACTTCCGGAAGATGCAGGTGTGAGCGGTCCGGCATATGGAGCTGCGCTCAAAGCAGAGCGGGTTGCCTTTGTGAGCGACTTTCTGAATTCAGTGGGGCGGTAGTTCGGTCATTGGCCAGCGCGGCCGCGTATCAATTGCCAGTGGAGCGGTCTGACCCGATTTGAGCCGGAGAGCACCAGCAAATGCGATCATCGCCCCATTGTCTGTGCACAGGCGACCCGGCGCGTAGTACACAGCGGCATCCAGTTTATCTTCGAGTTTCTTTCGCAGTGACTGGTTAGCGGCAACACCCCCGGCCATCACCAGGTGAGGGATGCCGGTCTCTTCTACTGCACGCCTGCATTTAATATAGAGCGTATCGACGACGGCATCTTCGAAAGCGCGACTGATGTCGTCGATGTCCTTGTCGCTCAGGGGTGCGTGAGCGTTTATCGTGTTCAGGGCGTGGGTTTTCAGGCCGCTGAAACTGAAGTCGAGTCCAGGCCGGTCGGTCATGGGTCGCGGGAATCGGAATCGACTGGAGTCTCCGGGCTGCGCACGCTCAGCGATTGCGGGGCCTCCCGGATATCCGAGCCCCAGCATCTTGGCAGCTTTGTCGAAAGCCTCACCAGCCGCGTCGTCGATCGATTCACCGAGGATTTCGTAACACCCGAAATCTTCGACTTTGACAAGCTGGGTGTGGCCGCCGGATACGAGGAGCGCAAGAAACGGTAGCGGCGGCTGTTCGTCCGCCAGGAGGGGTGCCAGCAGGTGAGCCTCCATATGGTGAACCTCGATCGCTGGCAGATCGAGCGCCCACGCAAGCGTACGGCCGAATGTCGCTCCGACGAGTAGCGCCCCCATCAAACCGGGACCCGCAGTGTAGGCGATGCCGTCGAGGTCCTGCAGTGTCATGTCGGCGCTGTTCAGGAGCTCACGGGTCAGCGGGATGATCTTGCGTATGTGATCACGGGAGGCAAGCTCAGGTACAACACCACCATACTCGGCATGTAACTCGACCTGGCTGTGCTGGATATCGGCCACGAGACCCTGTTCGAGGTCGTATATTGCCAGCCCCGTCTCGTCACAGGAGGTTTCGATGCCCAGAACTCTCACGCGATGCCCACGTTCCCGAAAACGGCGTATCTTACCGCCTGAAATGGGTGTTTGTATGGCTGCATTAATGGGCCGGCTGCCACTGGTTGTGTCCTCACATACGCGAGTGTAGAATCCGCGCCCTTATTTGAAATCAAGCGATATATAGGCCCAATGCCGCACGTAAAAGTCAGAGAAAACGAACCATTCGACGTGGCCCTGCGTCGTTTCAAACGCTCTTGCGAAAAAGCAGGTGTTTTGTCAGAAGTTCGTCGCCGGGAGTTTTACGAGAAGCCCACTGCGGTTCGCAAGCGCAAAGCGGCAGCAGCTGTCAAACGGCACATGAAAAAGCTGCAGCGCGAGGCTCGCAAGTACGAACGCGCGTTTTAGCGTCTCTGCCCCTTTCGCCTCCGGTTTCATCCCCGGTTCTTTCCTTAAACTCCTCTGTTCCAAAGAGGTGCCAACCCATGTCTGAAGAATCTGAACTCAAAAACACCATTGGTGAAGCCACCAAAGTTGCCATGAAAGCGCGTGACAAATCCCGTGTGGCAGTGCTGTGGATGGTTAATGCCGACATCAAGCGTATGGAGGTCGATGAACGCCGCACGCTGGCGGATGTCGACGTTGTCACAATTCTGAAAAAGATGGTGAAACAGCGCCAGGAATCGCTGACCCAGTACCGGGATGCGGGCCGTACCGACCTTGCAGATCAGGAAGCGTATGAAATTGAGGTCATAGAGACATTTCTTCCGGCCGCCATGAGCGATGCGGATCTTGAAATGCTGGTCGAACAGTGTATTGAAACCCTGGGTGCCAGCGGCATGCAGGATATGGGTAAAGTCATGGCGGCTGTAAAAGAATCTTCCGGCGGCCAGGCGGATATGGGTAAGGCAAGCGGGTTGGTAAAAACAAGACTTGCGTAGCACCAGGAGCCCCTCCAATCTGAGAAAATAGAGAGAGGAGTCACATGATGGACGTGAACTTGAAGAACATCGTACCGGTTGTACTGGCTGGAGGATCCGGCAGCAGACTCTGGCCCGTTTCCAGAACCTTCTACCCCAAACAATTCCTCAAATTACTTGGCGAGCAATCTTTCCTGCAGTCAACGCTTCTGCGGGCTGCGGGTGTGACAGCTGCCAGACCGATCCTGGTCTGCAACGAAGAACACCGCTTTCTCGTGGCTGAACAATGCCGTGAGGTGGATGTTGTCTGGGACCAGCTGATACTTGAGCCTGAGGGACGCAACAGCGCACCGGCGATAGCACTCGCTGCCTGGCAGGCGACTTCCGTCAACCCGGATGCGATCCTGCTCGTTCTGCCGTCGGATCATCTCGTGAGTGATGAGCAGGCATTTGCAAAGGCTGTCGAAACGGCGGCAGGTGGTGCAGCCTCAGGTGGTCTCGTCACATTCGGCGTCACGCCGGATTGTCCGGAACCCGGCTACGGTTACATTGAAGTAGAAGACGTCGGTGCGGGTCTGCAGTGTGTACGTCAGTTCGTAGAAAAACCCGACGCAGGCACGGCTGAGAAGTACGTTGCAGCAGGCAACTATCTCTGGAACAGCGGGATGTTTGTTCTGGGAGCACAGCAGTATCTGGATGAACTCGCCCAGTATGCGCCGGACATGGCTGAAGCCACACGCACATCGGTTGAAAACGCCACGCGGGATATGGACTTTCTGCGTCCATCCGATGCGTTCCTCGATAGTCCTTCCGACTCGATCGACTATGCGGTCATGGAAAGAACGAGCCGGGCCCAGGTCGTGCCGGTATCTTTCGGGTGGAATGATATAGGGTCGTGGGCTGCCATCTGGGACGAATCGGAACTGGATGAGCAGGGTAACCATCTCAAGGGTGATGTGGTGGCCCTGGACACAACGAACTCCTACATCGACTCACCGACGCGCCTGGTGGGGACCATCGGTATCGACAATGTTGTCGTCATCGATACCAAAGACGCGGTCCTGGTTGCAGACCGCAGCCGGGTTCAGGAAGTGAAAGAAATTGTGGGACGACTGGAAAAAGACGGTCGCAGCGAACACCTCTACCACAGGGAGGTTTTCCGCCCCTGGGGGAGTTATGAAGGTATCGCAGAAGGACACAGATACCAGGTCAAGTGCATCAAGGTAAATCCGGGAGCGTCGCTCAGTCTGCAGATGCACCATCACCGGTCGGAACACTGGATTGTCGTTCACGGTGCGGCGCGCGTGACGAGAGGGGACAAAGAATTCACACTTGGTGAAAACGAAAGCACCTACATCCCCCGGGGTGAAAAGCACCGGCTCGAAAATCCCGGGAAACTACCCCTGGAACTGATCGAGGTGCAGGTAGGACCTTACCTCGGTGAAGACGATATTGTCCGATTTGATGACGTGTACGGGCGCTAGATCCACTCGTTAGTCGATAGGGGCTGCAAAATTTCTTAAACTCGGTGCATGCCCGGACGCATTCCAGAATCTTTCATCCAGAGTCTCCTCGACCGTCTCGATATCGTGGACGTCGTCGGGAGCCGGGTGACGCTCAAGAAAACCGGGAAGAACTATCAGGGGCTTTGCCCGTTTCATGAGGAGAAAACGCCGTCTTTCTCCGTCAGTCCGGACCGACAGTTTTTCCATTGTTTCGGTTGTCAGGAATCAGGGTCGGCAATCACGTTCGTCATGAAGTACGAAAACCTCGATTTTGTCGAAACGGTTGAAACGCTTGCGAAAGAGCTGGGCCTTGAAGTGCCGCGGGAAGGCGGCGGGCGACCCAGGAAACCCAAAGCAGACCCCGGTCTGTACGAGGTACTGGAACAGGCTGAACGTTACTTCCGGCGGTGTCTGAGAACAGCGCCCACAGTAATTGAATACCTGCAAAGTCGCGGCCTCACCGGTGAAGTTGCGCGTGACTTTGGCATCGGCTACGCCCCTGATGGATGGCAGAACCTGCGTGAGAATCTGACCGGTGTAAACGAAAAGTTACTTCTGGATGCGGGACTTGCCATCAAAAGTGAGAAGGGGCGGGTCTACGACCGGTTTAGGGACCGGGTCATGTTTCCGATTCGAGACTCCCGTGGACGGGTGATAGCGTTCGGCGGCCGGACATTGCCCGCCGCAGGTGAAGGGGGCGGACCTAAATACATGAACTCACCTGAAACTGACGTTTTTCAGAAGGGTGACCAGCTCTATGGCCTCTATGAGGCGCGCAAGGCGCTGCGCCGGATCGACCAGCTTCTCGTCGTTGAAGGGTACATGGACGTCGTTGCCCTGGCGCAACATGGCATCGCCAACTCGGTGGCGACGCTCGGGACTGCCTCGGGCACAACCCACTTCAACAAACTCTTCAAACATACAGACGAGGTGATCTGCTGCTTTGACGGTGACCAGGCGGGTCGTCAGGCAGCCTGGCGGGCACTGGAGAACGCGCTACCCACCCTGAATGAACATCGCCAGTTGAAGCTGGCGTTCCTGCCAGATGGCGAAGACCCGGACAGTCTCGTTCGCAAGGAGGGCAAAAACCATTTCCTCGAACTCATCGACAATGCCTATCCCGGACTTGAATTTCTCTTCACCCGCCTTGCCCAGGGACTGGATCTCGATACGGTGGATGGTCAGGCCAGGTTTGCAGGGTTGCTGAATCCTTATATCGAGAAAGTACCCGAGGGTGTCGTACGGGATCTCATGCGCAGGCGGCTGAGCGACGTGACCGGCATTGGTGCAGGACCACGTACGGTTGTGCGTCGTCGGGCGTCACGGGAAGGGTCTGCTCAGGGGAAACTAAACTCGATGTTGCAGCGACTGGTCACACTGCTCGTCAAACAACCCGGCGCGCTTGCCGGTGTCGATGAGGAAGTTCAGAGAGACATCGCCGCTTCGGGCGAACAGGTTGGGGTACTGTCGGAACTCGTGGAGTTCCTGCGTGGCCAGAACCGGGTGCTCGACACGGAGGAACTGCTCGTTCACTGGTCGGATCACGAGAAGTACGACGCAATTCTTGCGTGTGCCCGGCGCAATATCGACATAGAGGCTGACGCCCAGGTCGTGGAGTTCTGTGAAGGAATGAACCGGCTGCACCAGACGCTTCGTGCAGGTGCGCGCAGGCAGGTCCTCGCTGACTTACGGGAATCCAATGATGCTGAAGCTTTCAGAGAGTACTGGGCTCTGCGCGGGAAGCCGGATAGCACTGAGGGTTCTTGAGATTCCGCATTTTGCCCCCATAATCTGTGGTGGATAGATCCAGAAAAGTTGATATACTCGCGTGTTTGCCTGCACGGACTGCAGGGCAACAGGTGTGACGCAATGCCACCCGCTACATTCTCATGTGTAAAAGGCCACTTACGGGCCAGGCAGGGAGTATCGGGATGATTGGACAGACCATACAGGAAAACCATTACATCCGATTCGAGGTACCATGAGCAACCAAATCTCGACTGCACAGCAGCAATCCCGACTGAAGGAACTGATCGCCAAAGGTAAGGAGCAGGGCTTCCTGACCTACGGTGAGGTCAACGATCATCTCCCGGACGACATCTCCGACCCTGAACAGATCGAAGACATCATCCGGATGATCAACGACATGGGTATCACGGTGTATGAAACCGCACCGGATGCTGATGAACTGCTGAGCAACGAAGAGAACACGGCGGATGAGCTCGCGGCGGAAGAAGCGGCTGCTGCTCTGGCCGCGGTTGAAACTGAGGCCGGCAGAACGACCGACCCGGTACGTATGTACATGCGTGAGATGGGGACGGTTGAACTCCTGACACGTGAGGGCGAGATTGCTATCGCCAAACGTATCGAGGAAGGCATCCGTGATGTGCTTACGGCTCTTGCCTGTTTCCCCGGTCCTGTCGAGTACATCCTCGATACGTATGCTGAAGTCACCAAAGAAGACAAACTGGCTGACCTGCTCGTCGGCTACCTCGATCCGACGGATCACGTCCCTGCGGCTACCCAGGTAGGTGCAGATGCGGCGAAGAACAAAGCCGACAATGACGATGATGACGAGGAAGAAGAGAACAAAGGTCCGGATCCCGAAGAGGCGAAGAAGCGTTTCACGAAGCTGAAGCGGCAGTACAACGCGACTCAGAAAGTGCTGGCAGACAAAGGCCGCAACAGCAAAGAAGGTAAAGCAGCCCTCGATAAGCTCGGCGAAGCATTCTGCTGTTTCAAGCTCGTACCCAAACACTACGACGAGATTGTCGACATGGCGCGTGATGCGCTCGACATCGTTCGCCGTCACGAACGGACGATCATGACTGTTGCTGTGCGCCAGTCGAAAGTGCCGCGCGACGTCTTCCGTAAAGAATACATGGGCAACGAAACCAGCATCACGTGGATCAACAAGCTGGTTAAGGCAAACAAGGATTATTCAGCGCCGCTTGATAACCACAGGGAAGACATCCTTCGCGCGCAGAAGAAACTTAAAGTCCTGACGAAAGAGACCGACCTTTCGGTCATTGAGATCAAAGACATCAACAGGCGCATGTCGCTGGGTGAGGCGAAAGCACGTCGCGCCAAAAAGGACATGGTTGAAGCGAACCTCAGGCTCGTTATCTCTATCGCGAAGAAGTACACCAATCGTGGCCTGCAATTCCTCGATCTCATCCAGGAAGGCAACATCGGTCTCATGAAAGCGGTCGACAAGTTCGAATACCGACGCGGCTACAAGTTCTCTACGTACGCCACGTGGTGGATCAGGCAGGCAATCACACGCTCAATTGCAGACCAGGCACGCACCATCCGTATACCGGTACACATGATCGAGACGATCAACAAGCTCAATCGTGTATCACGCCAGATGCTGCAGGAGATGGGACGTGAGCCCACACCTGAAGAGCTTGGCGAGCGGATGGAGATGCCCGAGGATAAAGTGCGACGTGTTCTGAAGATTGCCAAAGAGCCGATCTCCATGGAGACACCGATCGGGGATGATGAAGACTCACATCTGGGTGACTTCATAGAGGACACGACAATTGGTTCCCCAGTGGAGCTCGCTACAGGCGAAGGCCTCAAAGAGGCGACCAAAGACGTGCTCGGCGGGCTGACTGCCAGGGAAGCGAAAGTGTTGCGGATGCGTTTTGGTATCGACATGAACACCGACCACACCCTTGAGGAGGTTGGGAAACAGTTCGACGTCACCCGTGAACGAATCCGGCAGATCGAGGCCTAGGCGCTGCGCAAGCTGCGTCACCCCAGCCGGTCGGAACACCTCCGCAGTTTCCTCGACGAGTGGATGGAAAACGGCCGCAGTTAGTACGCGTTCTGCTGATTGGAAACCCCGGGCATGCCCGGGGTTTTTGTTTTGATCGTCGGTGCTAGAATCGGCGACCCCGAGGGCCTATAGCTCAGTTGGTTAGAGCAGTGGACTCATAATCCATTGGTCCCAGGTTCGAGTCCTGGTGGGCCCACCAAAAAACAAAGAGATCGCGGCTGAAGCCGC
>JANQFF010000041.1 GCA_028277965.1 Pseudomonadales bacterium | reverse complement strand
TTTTCGTGTTTCGCGCTGTGGTTGCCGGATAGCGACACATATGTTGCCGTCCTCACAAACACCGGAGGTCCGGCGGGCGCAAGGCCTGATGCGGAGACCGTCGCTCGCAAAATTGCGGTGATGGCTATTGGCGATAGAAAAAGTTAGCTAGAGGGGGCACATGTGAATCGGAGAGACTTCCTGACTGCCAGCAGCGGGTTTGCGCTGGCAGTGACTGCCAACGCGGACTACACACCGACGCGGTATCCTCACCCCGACCGGGTTGTCCTGGACCCGGAGTTCGACGGGTTTATTGGTCAGACACCCATCCAGCGCCTGTTCAGCAGTCCGGACATGTTCTGGGCCGAAGGTCCTGCCTGGCATGCGGCAGGCCGTTACGTGGTCTGGAGCGATATCCCATCCAACCTGCAATATAGAATTCTCGATGAGGACAATCATGTATCGGTGTTTCGTCGGCACTCGAACTACAGCAACGGTAATACGTTCGACCTGCAGGGCCGCCAGATATCGTTCGAACACGATACCCACCGTGTGGTTCGCTACGAACTCGACGGCACAGTCACGGTGCTTGCCGAGACTTACGGTGGGAAGTCGCTGAACGCCCCCAACGATGGTGTCGTGCACCCCAACGGCGACCTGTGGTTCACGGATCCGGGTTACGGGAGCCTTGGTGCATACGAGGGGCATGAGGACAACACGGGTTCACCTCAACCTCATCAGAAAGAAGCAATCTACCGGCTGGATATGAAGACCGGCAAACTGCACCAGGTCGCAGACGACATTTATAAGCCGAACGGGATCTGCTTCTCGCCAGACTATTCCAGACTCTACGTCGCTGACACGGGAGGATCGCACTACAGCGCAGCAGCACCGGCGGTGATTAAAACCTGGGATGTCGTCGATGCAAAGTCCCTGTGGGGCGGCCGTGACTTTACGTCAATGGCAATGGATGTGGACGGTGAAATCAAACAGGGGTTTGCCGACGGCATTCGGTGCGACACTGACGGAAATATCTGGTCGAGCGCCGGATGGGCGGGTGAAGGGTATGACGGTGTGCATATTTTCAACCCTGATGGAGATCGTGTTGCGCAGATTCGCCTGCCGGAAATTTGTGCAAACCTGTGTTTTGGGGGTGTTAAACGCAATCGCCTTTACATGACTGCAAGCCAGTCGATTTACGCCTGTTACGTGCACGCCACAGGCGCACACTTCTGCTAGCAGCCGTCGCCCTTAAGCCGATGGGTCGAACGCCCCCGAATACCAGGGGGGTTTTTCTGAATCCGATAGTTTGGGGCGATTGGTGAGAAAGGACTTCATGAAAAACATGCCCGGTCCCAGCGCTGACATCCACGCAAGCCGAACGGTTTCGTCGTAGTCCGGATCCATTACCCGCACGGTTTCCAGCAGGGTTTCGAGCCATACGTCCAGGATGGCCGTATCGATGTTGAAACGCTCATGGGCTTCTGCGATACGGACCAGCGAAGCTGAAGGATGGCCCAGCGTCCAGCAACTTGTGAGCTCAAACAGCGAGTTGCGTAACATGTCTTTTTGACGGTTCATGTCGATACCGGCAAAGAACTGATCAATCCCTTCCTGCTTCAACAGGCGATCGTAAAAGTGGTCGAAGAACGCTTTTGCGTGTTCGTCATCGCCGATGACACCAACCACGGGCGTGTTGAATACCCGGCAATAGCTGGCTTCGAATTCTGGATTGTCGATTGTCATCGCAGGCCTTAGTTACGGAAACGGCGATTATAGGGGTATGCTGGTTTGGTAAAGAAGTTTGGAGGCAAAGAATGGGCCTGACACTGTTTCTGCTGCTGGCATGCCTTATCACGCCCGCCTGGGCGTCGTCAGCTCAGCGTACGGTCATTGATGAATACGTACAGGCGGAGGATGGACACTACCAATGGCGGGTTGTCACAAAATCTGAGCAGGCAAATCACACTCTGATCGTCGCGGAACTTGTGTCACAGCAATGGCTCACGGAAGCAGAAGTCGATCGTCCGGTCTGGCACCACTGGCTGAGTATAGTGATCCCTAAGGAGGTGCGGAGCGATGTCGGTTTGTTGTGGATAGGCGGCGGCAGCAACCTTGATCCGGCTCCGACAGCAGCACCAGAGCATATAGCCCGTATCGCACTGTCGACAGGCACTGTGGTTGCCGAATTGGGCATGGTGCCTAACCAGCCGCTCGAGTTTTACGGGGACGGCAATCTGCGCTACGAGGATGATCTCATTGCCTATGGCTGGGATAGATTCCTCGACGGCGAAGACAGTCAGTGGCTTGCCCGCAACGCGATGGTGAAGAGCGCTGTCAAAGCCATGGATGCCGTATCTGAAATCAGTGCCACTGAGAACGTGGTGGTTGCTGAGTACATGGTGGCTGGTGGCAGCAAACGCGGCTGGACCACCTGGCTCACCGGTGCCATGGACGATCGTGTAGTTGCCATTGTGCCCATCGTCATCGATGTTGCGAATGTATCCACATCCATGTTGCATCACTTCGAGGCTTATGGATTCTGGGCGGTTGCCATCGGCGACTACGTGGATCATCAGATCATGCGGCGTTTCAAGAGTCCGCGGCTTGAGACTATGTACGACCTCATCGATCCGTTGCAGTACATGCACCGATTACACCTGCCGAAACTGATATTGAATGGTTCCGGCGATCAGTTTTTCCTGCCGGACAGCTCTCAGTTCTACTGGGACCAGTTGCGGGGTGAAGCCTATCTGCGCTATGTGCCTAATGCTGACCACGGCCTGGGAGGCAGTGATGCGATCGAAACGGTAGCCGCCTTTATGGCGTTGGTCAGTCAACGACAAAAGCCACCGCAAGTCGATTGGTCCGTGTCGGAGGATGGCACCCTGCAGGTCATGTCAGATCGGACACCGGTTTCAGTCCAGTTGTGGCAGGCATACAACCCTCGCGCTCGTGACTTTCGGCTGGAGATGATTGGGCCGGCTTACCAGGCGAGCCCCGTCAACATCAGCCCGGATGGATTGTATCGAACGAAAATACAGACCCCGGAACAGGGGTGGAAAGCGTACTTTATCGAACTGACCTACGACGTCGGTGCAGCGGTTCCCCTGAAGCTGACCACACCGATACACGTTCTCCCGGATATATTGCCTTTTGCCGGTAAGGCACCGGATGCGCCCGCATCAGTGACGCTGATCTGTGAGCCTGTCAACAATGACGTCGCTACGACTGTTAGCGGCGGGGTTGCGGCGAGCTTGCAAAACGACAATGCCATGACGGGTGAGCTTCGCACTGAATATGTCGAGGGAGACCTCTACATGAACTGGACACCCGCCGGTCGATTGATCGGTGGATTCGAAGGTGCGCGTAAGGTGATAGCGGCGCGGGAATGTGAGCGTCTACGAATTCAGTTGGAGTCCGGACCTGGTATCACCCTGCCCCCGAGTGCCCGGCATCCGGGGTGAAAAGACCAGGCGAGGGTTATCCAGGCTGTTTGTTGATCGAGATCAAGATCACGTTTTGAGCTGAAAGGCAGGATGACGGTTCGCTTGGAAATCGAGATCAGAAATGAGCCAATCAGGAACCGCTCACTCAGACACCTACGAAACATTGATGCAGGTTGCATGGAACTTCGACTACGGCAGTGCAATCGAAAAACTGGACGACCTGTATAACCGCGCGAAGGACAACCAATGGAACGCGGCAGAGTTGGAATGGGATACGCCGATCGACCCCAGCAACCCGATCGTGTCGTCGACAAACTCGGACTACGGGCGCATGCCTTTTTTCGCTCGATTGTCGGATCAGCAGCGAGAACTCTTTACGGCGCATTCCACAGCACAGATCCTTTCGCAGTTTTTACACGGTGAACAGGGTGCTCTGCTGACGGCGGCAACGGTGGCGCACGGTGTCCCTGATGTAAAAGCCAAGTACTACGCTGCCACGCAGACAGTCGACGAGGCGCGTCACGTGGAGGCTTACGATCGTTACGTAAACAAGATCGCCATTCACTACCCCATGGTGCCCTGGCTGAAAGAACTGATCGATACTACGCTGCAGACTAACAACTTCTGTAAGGTCATGATCGGGATGAACATGATTGTCGAAGGTCTGGCGCTAGGTGCCTTCAACAACATGTATCGCCAGACGAACGAACCGCTCCTGAAATCGATCACGTTTAACGTGATGAGGGACGAATCCCGCCACGTTTCGTTTGGTCACATCTACCTGACACCCACCATTGCCGCCATGCATGAGGATGACCGTGAAGATCTTGCGCAATTTGCCTTCGATGCGGTGAGCATTCTGGTGAAAGGTCAGTCTGGACCGATGGACGAAGGGTTCCTGAAGGTTCTCGAGACGAGCGGGATAGACCCGGATGACTTTGCAGCGGGAATCAAGGAAGCAGCGGAGGCTGGCATTACACGTGAGCTGCCTCCGGGACAGATTCACTCGCTCAAAGATCTGATGTTGCCAGCGCTGGTGCGTGCCGGTCTGATTACGCCTCGAACCAAAGAGCTCTTTGAAGAGATTGGGGTCAGGGTGAATTCAGATCTCAGCGTGTTGCAGGCAATGGAAGACCGGGAATCCACAACCAACATTCTCAACGAGGCGTCGGCAGCGTACTAGGAGATGGCAGCCTGGGAAGGTCCTGGCGGTCGCGAACTCATTGGACTGTTGCCCAGTCCCGTCATTGTCATTGATTCGGAAGGCGAGGTTCTGGAGGCCAATCCGTGTGCGCAGGACCTTTTTGAGCGTGAGAGCTTCGAAGGTGTCAATGTTGAAGCGCTCCTGACGCAACCCGAGAGAGCGCGTCTCGATCCGCTGACCTGGTTGCGTAAGTGGGCACAGACGCCGGATGCACCCGAGCTGAACTACGTCTATCTCACGTGTGTGACGGCGTCCGGGAAAGAAAAGTCCCTGAGTATCCGGGTCGCCAAAGTGGGTGCAGAAGACCCCTGTTATATCGTGACCATGCACGATATGAGCGTGTGGTTGCAGCGGTTTGTGCGCGAGCGCGATTCACACAGGTTGGCTGCTCGTCTGCTGAGTATCATGGCCGATGGTGTCGTGTTGACCGACCCGGATCAGCGGATCACCTTTGCCAATCGCAGCATGGAGCAGCTGTTGGATTACCCTCAGGGGGCGCTTCTGGGTCTGCATCTGAATGACCTGATTCCTGCACGTTTTCGTGCGGAACACACCGAACATGTCGACCGCTTTGCCCACGGCAAAAGTCCCTCCCGCCTGATGGGTGAACGTCGGCCGGTTTACGCGCTGACGAGAACGGGGGCTGAAGTGCTGGTTGAGGCTTCCATCTCCAGGCTCCAGGTTCAGGGTGCAGCCGTGTTCTGTGCGTTGTTACGCTCCAAATCGGACATGTCTGGAATCGGTTGAATGCCTCGAGTGAAGTTTGTCGAAACAGATGGCACCGAACACCAGATTGAAGTGATTGAAGGCCAGACGTTAATGGAGGCTGCAGTTGCCAACCTGATCCCGGGTATCGAGGGCGATTGCGGTGGATTGTGTGCATGCGGGACGTGTCATGTATACGTATCCGACGATTGGCATAGCAGTACGGGTGAACCCGATGAACTCGAAAAAGGCATTCTGGAGTTTGCGTTTGGCGTGGATGCGCGTAGCAGGTTGGCGTGTCAGCTTCACATGACAGGGGCGCTGGAAGGCCTGGTCCTGTACCTGCCGGAAAGGCAGTACTGATACAACTGCGTAGGGGGAACCCCGTATTAGGCTCGCCTCGCCCCTGCCCTATATTGCGAGAATGCGGAAATCCTGCACCACAGTCGAGTGCCTGGCATGTCCCACCAGGACGTTTTGTGTAGCCCGGTTTCTGGACGAGCCGGACATGAGTCTCCTTCCGCAGATCTTCCAGGTTGGATGCGCCTATCAGCCCGGGGACTATCTTTTCACCGCGGGCGAGCGGGCTGACGATCAGTTTCATGTCCGTTCGGGGATGATAAAGACGTATTTCATCAACTCGGAAGGCACCGAATACGTCACAGGTTTCTACCTCCCCGGGGAGGTGGTCCCGCGGGTCCTGGAGGATGGATTGCACTCGCAGTCTGCTGTGGCGCTGGAAACCTCGACTGTTTGCCGGCTAAACACCCTGCAATTCAGAGATACCGCCACAAAAGAAATTGCAGTGGCGCTCTGTGAACACGCCGAGAGTTCGGCATTGCAGTCACTTCGGTACCAGCTCAACCTCAGGAACGGATCGGCTGCTGCGAGATTTGCGGGATTTTGTGCGCAGATGGCAGACAGGCTGAGCAATCAGGGTAGAGACAGGCACCACATACCCACGCCGATGACACGGACCGATATGGCCAGCTACCTGGGTTTAACGCTGGAATCGCTATCGCGAGTGATATCAAAGCTCAAGACATCCGGTGTCATTCGTGCCGAAAAGACCTTCGTTGAGATCAAAGAGCCGGAGACAATGGCCGTTCTGGCCAGTCATCTGAACTAGCTGGCAGAGGTTGGCTGACCCTGAAAGTCGATCCAGCTGCCGCGCTCAAAGTCATACAGTTTGCACTGGCGGGCAGTTTGAAAATACCAGGGGAAAGAGAATCTCTGCACTGTCACCTGCTCTGGTACCGCTTCCTCAATGGTGCTCTGGGCATCCTCGAGCGTATACAGGGGTATGCTCATGTCGACGTGGTGCGCGGTGTGTTCCATGATGTTGTGGAAAAAGAGACCGATTCCATACGGAAACTTCATATGGACGGTAGTGGAAACGAACGGGGCAGCTTTGCCCCACTTCTGTTTGTCGTCATACCAGGCAACGTCTGGATGGGTGTGATGTACGTAGACGACAAAACCAATCACCGTATTCCAGACGATCTGAGGCAGGAGAAACCCTGTTGCCATCAGTAACCAGAACGACTGATTGAGGACTGAGCTCAACACGAACAGGGAGCCAATCCAGGCGACGGCCGTGACGGTCACCAGGATGTTGTCCCAGAGGAACTCCGGCCGTTCGGTTGCGAGATACTTTTTCCCGGGGAAGTACATCCGCAACCACCAGATTTCGATCAGGTAGTAGAACCCTGTAGCCCACCCGCTGCGGTAGATCCGTTCGAGATATTGTCGCCAGGATGGTAGAGCCTCGTACTCCGACAGGGTCAGGGGTGCCCATACAAAGTCCACGCCTTTGAGGTTGGTGTAGCCGTGATGAACAACGTTGTGACCGACCTGCCAGAGGCTATACGGCGTCAGCGAGGGCAACATCGCGATCCGCCCCAGCCATTTGTTCAGTACTTTGTGTCGGGTGAGACTCTGATGACAGGCATCATGGCCGATAACGAACAGGCGACAGATCATCAGACCGGCACCGAGTCCCATCAGGGTTTTAACGGGCCAGTATTCGAAAAAGACTGTGCCTGTAAGAAAGCACGCGAACAAAACCCAGTCCATCGACAGCAGACCCACGGCCAGCCACGAGCGCGAGACCCGGAAAGGTGTGAGCCATGATCGGATTTCCTTTCGATGAGGAATGGTTTTGGACACGTCGTGAGACGTATTCATGACGTAGATTACTACTCCTTCTGATAGGTCGCGCGATGGCAGGCTTCGCACGGCGTATATAGATCGTTACCTGCAATAAACAGGGCATCGAGGTCCTTATCGCGTATCGATGCGAGCGCGCGAATACTCGCTGTACGCATTTCGTCAGTCAGGAGTCTCCAGATGGGCATGCGCTGATAGGGGTGGTCCTCGGGGTTTGTACTCGTCATGGTCATCATTGAGCTTGCAACCTGGAGTGCAATAGCCGCTTCTTCCAGGCGTGACCATTCTTCGTCGGACGCGGGTTCTTCAGCCCGCCATAGAATGTCGCTTTGAGGTGCAACGATCTCAGTCATGACACCTTTCATTGTGGTTGGCCGACCGCCTGATGCGCCTGCAGGTTCTGCTTCACTGGCCTGCGCCAGGGACAGGTGTGAACCGGGTGCGGATACCAGGATGGCTGTAGCGACGGCGATCAGCCTTCTTCGTATTGAGTAGTTGGTGTCTTCAGGCACGTGGTTACTCCGGTATGTAAAGCACCCAGTAAGTGATAGCAACGAACAGTGAAAAGGCTGCTGCCAGCAGGACGCCGACGTGCAACCAGGCCTTGTGGTTTGTAGCTTCGTCTTCTCCGTGAGCGTCCATGGCTATAGTCCCCAGGGGATCAAACGTCCCCAGTAAACAATTCCCACCCACAGCACAAGGGAAGCGGCGCCCATGACTTTTGCAGAGGCCGGCGCCTCTTCGTTGGCAGCCAGCACATCGATGCGACGTGCGACGGGTGTGTAAGTGAACAGAAGCAAATTGATCCCGGCGAGACCGATGAAGATAAATTTCAACTGCAGGAAGCGGTCAATTGCCAGCGCCTCCATCGGCAGCATCTGCACGTTCGCCCAGAGCCCGGTCACAAACACAAGGCCGGTAACCACACACAAGATGAAACCCAGTACAGCCCAGGGCATGAGCGGCGCGAGGTTGCTGTAGGGGATCCGCTTGCCTATCCCAAGGATTCTGAGATCGAGAATAGCGACAGTCCCGACAAGCAGAATGAGCCCGATAAAATGAAAAACTTCGGATACCGGCCACACCCACCGGTAGGTACCGATCCAGTGTTCGATGAGGTGACTCTGCAGGAAATCTTCAGGTAATCCGAACATGGCGCCTACTAGCTATCACGCAGTAATCGTAGCCGACGACCGAACATGGCGATGAGTCCGATGCCTGCCGCGAGGAAAATGACGGTCGCGGCTGCAGTTTGGAGTTTTGTTGGTGTGGAGTACGCCATGACGCGCCCGGCGACGGTGGCGATGAGCCAGACGATGAGCAGAGCGACAGCCATCTGCCTGGTCTTGCCACTGAGTTCCACCTGAGTGGTATGAGGTACGCCGTAAAGGGCATCCTTCAGACGCCTGAGAATGACGATGGCAGCCAGGATCGCAGCCAGTTTGACGTAAATGGTGGGATCGACCAGGTAGTCCGCCGGATACAAACCGAGCAGGACAACACCGGTGAACACATTGATGGCAGCGCCTGCGTACATGAGGGGGAAAAATTCCTGGAAAGGATCGATGGGGATCGATTCCGTAACGCCGAGCACCCGAAAGGCAAGGATGCTGCTGATGCCCACCAGGAAGGCAAGGCCGATGGTATGTGATGCGAGTATCGCAACATAGATCGTTGAGCTTTCCTTGATCCACATTGCAAGCGCACTCGCTTCGATTGCCTGCAGCAGGTCCACGTTCAATCGCCTCCCGGTAGTCGTCAGGCGACTCTAGGAGAATCGGGGTCAATCAGACTTGATTTGGATCAGATACGGAGCATGTGGCTGATTAGAACGTCGCTGGATGTTGGGTCATACGCACGGTTGTCTGTAGTATCGATTCTTTGCAGACGAATGTTCGGTTAAACACGTCTATGAAGAAAATCATTATCACCGTGTTGTGTGTCCTGACAGGCATTGCCGCGCTGGTTGGGATCGGTGTCTATGTTGCGCTGACTGACAATGATCCCTTTCACGACAGTTATCAGGAGAATTGCGCCAGTTGTCATGGCGTGGACCTGGAAGGCGGCAATGAAGGACCGGCGCTGCTTGGTCCCATGGAGCACGGCACAACGGTTGCGGAACTCTTCCAGGAAATTTCCAAAGGTGCGCCGGATACCGGCATGCCGGCTTACGCGGAACAGCTGCTGCCGACCGAAATCAAGGGCATTGCGATCTACATTGCCGAACGACGGGTGGACCAGCGCTTCACGGAGATGGGCGTAGATGCGCCCTTCAACCTGCCCGAGACACCTCTGGAAACTGAAGAGCATGCATTCCGCATTGAAATGGTCACTGATGGTCTGCACGCCAAGACGTATTCGGTAGCGCCTCTGCCTGATGGTGACTTCCTGGTCACTGAGAAGTTGTTTGGGCTGCGCAAAGTGCATGCTGATGGCACGGTTTCGGAGCTCATCGAAGGTGCACCAACCGGCTTTGGTGAGGGAGCTGAACTGTACGGGATCGACGTTGGAGTAGGGCACATCATGGATGTGGCGCTGCATCCCGACTACGAGGATAACGGGTGGGTCTACCTGCACTACGGACACCGCTGTGAGGACTGCAATGAGGTTGCCCGTGAATCGATTCTGCCCGTATCGATGAATCGTGTCATTCGGGGGCGTATCCGTGATGGCAAATGGGTGGATGAAGAAGTGATCTGGGAGGCGGATTCCTGGTTCTACACCTCGATGGTGGACACGGCGGCTGGCGGACGCCTTGCCTTCGATGGGGACGGATACCTGTTCATGAGTATCGGAATGAAAGGCATGAGTAATTTCGAGGGGCCACAGGATCTTGGATCACCCTATGGCAAAACCCTGCGTCTGCATGACGACGGGCAGGTGCCGACGGACAACCCGCTCGTTGGGCAGGCGGGCGCGTTGCCTGAGATCTGGACATATGGCCACCGCAGCCCGCAAGGCCTGGAGTTCGACAGACGCACACACACCTTGTGGGGTACCGAGCACGGTCCCAGAGGTGGAGATGAGGTCAACCGGTTACGTCCCGGACGGAACTACGGCTGGCCGCTCTATTCCAAAGGCATGGACTATGACCTGACGGAAGTGGAATACGGCAAAGAGCTGAACCTGGAGTTCGATGTGGACGACGTCGAGCAACCGGCATATGACCTCACGCCATCTCCGGCAGTTTCAGACCTGATGATTTACGAGGGTCAGCGGTTTCCCGGGTGGCAAAACAACCTGCTTGTTGGCTCCCTGAAAGCCCGGGATGTTTTCCGACTCGTCGTGGAAGATGGACGCGTGGTGCATGCGGAGACAATCATCACGGACCTCGCACGCATTCGTGACCTCGAATCCGGGCCCGACGGATTCATCTACCTGTTACTGGAGAACGCTGCAGGCGGCATGCTGGTGCGCCTGGTGCCCGCGAATGAAACGCTCGTGTCATCTTCATAGGCAGAACCTATAGGTTTAATCCAGACAAACAATTTCTATCTATCATGCATATCGACTATTGTTTTTAACATATCAATACGTCGGAACTATCATGAGCCAGGATAGAGGAGTCCTCACTACATCAGCCGGTGCCCCTGTCGGCGACGACAACAACAGCATCAGTGCAGGCCCGCGCGGGTCTCTCACCTTTGAAAACTACCAGCTCTTTGAAAAGCTGGCCCACTTCAATCGCGAACGCATCCCCGAGCGGGTCGTTCACGCCAGGGGGGCAGGCGCATATGGCACGTTTACTGTCACAAAGTCCCTGAGTGAATTCACGCGCGCTGCTTTCTTGCAGGAACCGGGACAGGAAACGGACATATTCCTGCGTTTCTCCACAGTAGGCGGCGGCCAGGACTCCAGCGATTATGCTCGCGACCCGCGTGGCTTTGCGGTGAAGTTTTATACGGAAGAGGGTAACTACGACATTGTCGGGAACAACACGCCGGTGTTCTTTCTGAACGACCCTATGAAGTTTCCCGATTTTGTTCACTCCCAGAAGAAGAATCCGCGGACCAACGTGCCCGACCCGGCCCGTATGTGGGAGTTCTGGGCGAATCATCCGCAATCGCTGCACCAGATGACGATCCTGATGTCTGACCGGGGAATTCCCCTGTCGTGGCGGCACATGAATGGGTACGGATCCCACACATTTGGCATGTGGAATGAGCAGGGTGAGCGGTTCTGGATGAAGTGGCACTTCAAAACCGATCAGGGTGTGAAGACGCTGACCGATGCAGAAGCGCTGCCTCTCCCATCACACGGCGCGCAGCTCGACCTGGTTGATGCGATCGATTGCGGTGAATTTCCGTCGTGGACAGTCAAGGTTCAGATTATCCCGGACAGCGAGGTTGCGGATTTCCCGATCAACCCGTTCGATCTGACCAAAGTCTGGCCGCACAGCCTCGTGCCGCTTCAGGAGGTTGGCAAGTTGGTTCTGAATCGCAACGTCGACAATTACTTTGCCGAAACTGAGCAATCAGCATTTGCGCCGAGCAACTTTGTTCCCGGCATCGGCCCGTCACCCGACAAGATGTTACAGGCTCGGCTCCTGGCCTACCAGGACGCTCATCGGTATCGAATCGGTACGAACCACAACGCCCTGCCGGTCAACGCACCACGTTGCCCGTTCCATACGTATCAACGGGATGGCGCCATGACCGGAAGCCAGGACGGAAGTCACAACTTCTATCCGAACGACCAGGACCTGCCGCAACCGGACAAGACCGTTGGCGCCCCACCTTTGCATCTGGGAGACACTTCGGTGCGACCCTACAGTCAGGACGGGGAAGACTATTACTCACAGGCTGGATCCCTGTTCCGCCTCATGTCTGATGACGAGAAAAGCCGGCTGGCGATCACCATCGCTGGTGGCCTCAGTTCAGCACAAGCAAGCGTTCAGCGACGGATTCTGGGTTTCCTCGAGAGAGCTGATCCTGCCTACGCCGCGCTTGTGTCCCGCCAACTCGATTCAGTGGAGTAGTAAAAAGTACCGGCGCCTGATTCAGGGGTCGGTACCAACTGTAGCGTGGTGTAACCAAATGTCCATTTTGATGAGGTCTCATGTCATGGTCTAGATGCTCTGTAATCCCTGAGTATTGCCAACTACCAAGTCTGGCATATGGGGAACGTTAGTGAACAACAGCGGCAAGACATACATAGTGGTGAAACTCATCCTACTAGTGACCGGATTTCTCGCAATGGGCTCAGGTCACGCGCAGGACTCGAATCTTGATGTTGCAGACAACCGGGTAATCGAAGAGATAGTAGTAACAGCTCGAAAAAAGGAAGAAACGCTTCAGGATGCACCTGTTCTTATCACTGCGTTCAGTCGGCAACAAATTGAACAGCAGAATATCAATGGTCTCGATGAGCTGGCAGTTTTCACGCCGGGTTTGCAGACAGGGGAACAAACTGCCTCCAATGGCGGCTCGGTCTTCCTGCGTGGTATCGGTAATGGCAACGCGGTTGCGCTGGCCGATTCATCTGTGGCGATCAATATCGATGGGATGCAGGTAGCTTCGAACAATATCCGCAAGGTCAGCCAGATCGACATGCAGCAAATTGAAGTCTTGCGGGGGCCTCAGGCGCTTTTTTTTGGAAAGAACAGTCCCGCAGGTGTGATTTCAATTACGACGGCGGATCCAACGGATGAGTTTGAAGCTTCGGCAACGGTTGGGTACGAGGTGGAGTCAGAGGACCGGTATGTTCGCGCCATTGTGTCCGGCCCTATATCCGACACTGTTGGTGTTCGGGTCGTAGGTCAGTTCACGGACGTCGATGGGTATTTCGATATAAAGAATGTGGATGGAGCAGGTAATCCACTGGTCCAACCCGCGAGTATCGACAAATGGCCGCAGGGTGAAGAGCAGTACCTACGCGCCACTATTGCTGCAAATCCCAGCGACCAGCTCAGTATTCGGGCGAAAGCGCACTACAGCAGATCAGACATTGACGGCGGTTCTGCGACGGCGCTGCAACGAATTGAGTGTCCGGCTGGCAGTCCTCAGGGTTTCCAGGTGCCCTTTCCATGTAAGAGGGATAGTCGTGATGTGTACATCGGCGGAGTCGATCCGGCGATTGTGGGGCTCGACCCAACCGCACTGACGTTGGATGCTATTGGGTTCAGGGATAATACGCAGTACATGGGGACCGTTGAAATCAATTACGATTTTGACTCGCCGTTAACTTTCACATCCGTTACGGGATACTGGGACATCGACGAAGACAACGCTCAGAACCCCTCGGCAGGATCTTTGGCAACCGTACTGGTATCAAACGCCACGTTTGACGCCGATCAAATCACGCAGGAGTTTCGACTCTCTTCGTCATTCGATTCCGCCGTTAATTTCACTGTTGGCGCGTTTGGTGAGTGGCGCAACGTTAAAGAAGGAAACTCGGCGCTCCTCACGGTGTTCAACCTTCCGTTTCCACTGGCAATTCTGGATGAGGAACAGGAGGCGTATTCCTTGTTTGCTCAGATCGAGGCTGATCTGAATGAGTATTGGACGCTGTCTGCCGGTGCCCGCTACTCCTACGAAGAAAAGGAAATAAAGGTTCTGAATGGGGGCGTCGACTTCACTCAAAACCTGATGAATCCAGATGACGACTGGAGCAATCTCTCGCCGGAGGTGACGGTGACATTTCAGCCCTCAGACGAGTGGACGTTGTTTGCTTCGTATAAAGAAGCGTTTAAGTCCGGCGGCATCTACCCCGGGCGCGCGGCTCTGGTCGCGGCCAGTAGCCCAGGCGCTTTTGAGAATGGATTCGATGAAGAAGAGGTGACGGGGTTTGAATTGGGAGCCAAAGCGCTGCTGCTCGATCAAACGCTTGCTCTGAATCTGGCGCTCTATTCTTTTGAGTATGATGATCTGCAAGTGAGCAGTCCTACCGGCGACGTAACTGCAGGCACAATTTCATTTAGAACAATCAATGCCGCCAGCGCTGACGTCCGTGGTATCGAAGCTGATATCACATGGTTGCCGACGAAGCTGGATGGCCTCACTGTTCGTGGTGCTGTGGCGTATAACGACGCTGAATATGGGGATTTCCTCTCTCAGTGCTATCTGGCTCAATCGATCGCTGCTGGCTGTAATCTGTTTCCAAATACTCTGGGTGTCTTTCAGGTACAGGATCTTGGAGGTAAGACCCTGAGCAATGCGCCGGAATGGACGGGGTCTTTGATGCTCAGTTACGACACATCCGTCACTGATAACCTGATGCTCAATGCCTCTGTGACGGTGACCTATAGTGACGAGTATTTTGGTGACGCGGAGCTGAACCCTCAGGACATACAGGATTCGTATACCAAGACGAACGCATCTCTTACCCTGAGCACCACTGACGGCCACTGGGAATTCTCACTGGTTGGGCGCAATCTCTCGGATGAAGTCACGTATGTTGTCACGGCACCGGCGTTGTTCACCGGGGGGCCGTCCGGCACTGCAAATCCGGCGCCTGGTGACCTCACCGGATTTCCGTCAAGAGGTCGCGAACTGTTTTTCTCTGCTACTTATCGCTGGAACTAGAGAAGACTGAGGTATTGAAGGTTCCTCATGGGAGATGATGTATCAATAGCGTTGGGAAACGGGACTTCAGTCGAAGGAAGATGCAGCGTCCGATTTCAGCCCGTGTTGGATGCGTTTGTTTACAACTTCAATCACCGTAGGGAAGTCGGTGCGAGCGTTTGTGTCACCTGCGAGGGAGAAACCGTCGTCGATCTCTGGGGAGGGAAAGACACAACGGACGGTGTGGCCCCGTGGTCACACGACACCGTATCCCTCATTTTTTCTGCGACCAAGGGGATCGTGGCGCTGGTTGCAAACGTTCTGATTAATCGTGGATTGCTGGACCCGCAGCAGCCGGTAGCTGACATCTGGCCCGAATTCGCCACCAATGGCAAAGAAGGTGCAACCGTTCGGATGATGCTTGACCATAGTGTCGGTGTACCTGTTCTCCGGACGCCAGTGAAGCCCGGTGGTTTGTATGACTGGGACTATATGTGCAACCTCATCGCCGGGCATGAAGCCATCTGGGAGCCGGGCACCCGCGTCGGATATCACGCGCTGACGTACGGGTTTTGCGTTGGTGAACTGATTCGACGTGTGACATCGAAGACAGTTGGCGAAAACGTTCAGGAGATTCTCGCACGCCCGCTCGGGCTGGATGTCTGGATTGGTCTGCCCCGGAGTGTTGAAAGACGAGTCTCCAAAATGATTCCGGCGCCAGTCGGTGAGGCTTTCGGTGAGATTCACAAGCAGTCGGCTCTTGATGAGAAATCACTCTCTTATCTGGCTTTGCACAACGATGGAGGTTGGCTCAACGGTCTGAATCCGGATCCGGCGACGGGGTTTCTTCCTGCCGATTCAAGAGAATCGCACGCAGCCGAGATCCCAGGCGCGGGCGGTATCGCTAACGCATCCGGATTGGCGGGTGCTTATCGGCCCTTCGCGATTGGAGGCACTTACGAGGGCCGCCAATATGCTTCAGCAGAAACACTAGCGGGAATGGAAGAGATCTCCGCAGCCACCAATCGTGACGCGGTAAACCACAGGAGAACAGCCTGGTCGCTGGGATTGCTCAAACCTCGTGACAACCGGGCCCGCCTGAGCGACCCACCACAAGGCTGGTTGATTGGACGGCGTGCATTCGGGCATACGGGCGCGGGTGGTTCCTGCGGCTTCGCCGACCCAGAATGTGGCATGAGCTTCGCGTACACGATGAACCGGATGGACGAAACTGGAGACTTCAATGACCGTGGCCAATCGCTGGTTGACGCCACCTACAGATCCCTTGGCTATAGAAGCGCCCAGTCCGGCCACTGGACCCGCTGAGATCTCTCTCTGTCCTCTGAATCATTATGCCAGACAACGACAATATCGATTCGGGATTGCGCAGCACCCTTGGTTCAATCCCAAACATTCGTGTCACCAGGGAATCTTTAGGCGAACTACGGGATACGTTTTCTGCACCGCTTCCACCAGATCCGCGTATAGAAACCAGGA
>JANQFF010000463.1 GCA_028277965.1 Pseudomonadales bacterium | reverse complement strand
TCCGAACATATAATTTGTTTGGCAGACGACAAGCCGGTTTCTCAAGGTTGACCTGTATTCCCATGGATATCCGATGAAGTTTTTAACCAGCCAGTTGTTGTCTCTCCTTATCCCGGTACGGGATCGTCCCAATATTCGGGCGCTGGTCAGCTATTCTCTCCTGCTGGCGGCGACCGTGGCGCTCTTTGCCGTCGGCTTCCACTTTATCATGTACTACTATGAGGGGCAGGAGCACTCCTGGCTCACGGGCGTTTACTGGGCTCTCACGGTCATGACGACCCTCGGCTTCGGCGACATCACCTTCCACAGTGATGTCGGGCGCATGTTCAGTATCGTGGTTTTGCTGACCGGCGTTGTGCTGCTGCTGATCGTGCTGCCGTTTGTATTCATCCGCTTTTTCTACGCACCCTGGATGGAAGCCCGTATGCGGTTTCATGCGCCCCGGGAGGTACCCCCCGGTACGCGCGGTCATGTCATTCTGTGTGGCCTGGACAGCCTGGCCACGTCGTTGCGAGCCCGGTTGCGACTTCATGACATCCCCCACTTCGTGATCGAACCGGACCCGGTCAAGGCTGCGCAACTGTACATCGACAGGGTGCCGGTGGTGACAGGACGCGTTGAGGATCGGGCGACTTATGAGGCGTTACAGGTGGAGCATGCCCGAATGGTGGTCGCCAACTGTACCGACACGTTGAATACCAATATTACCCTGACGATCCGGGATCTTGCACCGCAGGTGCCGATTGCTGCGGTGGTGGAAAACGAGCAGTCGATCGACCTGCTGGAGCTGACCGGCAGCAATCACGTCCTGCCTCTAAAACTGCAGCTAGGCGAGTACCTTGCCAATCGTGTCAACGCCGGGCATGTCCGATGCCATGTGGTCGGGCGGATGGGCGATCTGTTGATCGCGGAGTTTCCGGTGCATAATACCCCGCTGGTAGGCCGTCCATTAAGGGAGGTGCAACTGCGGGAAAACTTCGGCGTGAATGTGGTTGCGGTGTGGGAACGGGGGCGCATGGTCCCGGTGACCCCTGATACCGTTCTTGCCGACGGCAGCTTTCCGGTGGTGACGGGGTCTGAAGAACAAATCACCAGTCTCGACACGTACCTGGTGATCTACAATACCAATTTCAACCCGGTTCTCGTGATTGGTGGCGGCAAGGTCGGCTGTGCCACCACCAAAACCCTCCGGAGCCGTGGTGTTACCGTTCACATG
>JANQFF010000426.1 GCA_028277965.1 Pseudomonadales bacterium | reverse complement strand
AAAAGAGGTTCAGGGAAATCCATCTGGGACATCAACCCGGACGATCTCGAAGGCAGGATGCCCGCATTCCTGCCGGACGTACACGACGTCCGGGAAGATGCCGCAGATTATCTGGGAGAGTGTCTGGCAACCGATGCGGGCTTAGGCATTCTCATGGAAGAACTGGAGCGCAGCGGGATTCTCGACAAAACCCTTCTGGTCGTCAGCGGCGATCACGGTATACCGGGTATGCCCCGTGCGAAGTGCAATCTCTACGACATTGGGTGCGAGGTTGCTCTCGCCGCACGCTGGCCGGCCTACATCAACCCGGGCCGTATCGTGGACGATTTTGTGAACCTGATGGATCTCGGCCCGACCTTTTGCGAAGCAGGTCGGATTGCACCACCCTCCAGCATGACCGCAAAGAGCCTGTTGCCAGTCCTGACGAGTTCTGAAAACGGGCAGGTGGACGCGGAACGAAACTTTGTGGTCACTGGCCGGGAACGTCACATTGCACACGCCCGCAAAGGCATGCTGCCGTACCCGCAACGTTCCATTCGCACTGAAAAATTCATTTACATCATCAATTTCGAACCGGACCGCTGGCCCATGGGTGACCCTGTTGGTCTCGACGGCTCGGACCGCCCGGTGCCGGACGTCGACGCACTTACTCACGATACATTTGTTACGTTCCGGGACATGGACGCCAGCCCCACGAAAGCGTGGCTGGTCACCCACCGGGAGGAGCACGACGTCGAGCCGTTGTACGACCTCGCGTTTGGCAAGCGACCCCGGGAAGAGCTGTATGACCTCGAGGCTGACCCGGACTACATGAATAACGTCGCAACTGACCCGGACTACGAATCAGTCCGCGCAGACCTGGAGGCGCAGCTCCTGGCCGTTCTCGAAGAGCAGGAGGATCCGCGTCTGATGGAACAGCCATGCCGCTACGAGTACGAGCCATACGCGGGCAAGGTCACAAAGGTCTGGTTCGAAGCGGCCGCAGAGGAGCAGTCCCTGTACAACCCAAGCCAATAACCGGATAAGTAGTATACTATTTAGCAATATGCGTTAATATAGCGATGCGTCTAACTGGGGGGATAGATCATGCCTACTGTCGAAACGACGATGTCCAAACGCCTTGAAACGCCAGGCGCGTCCGGGTGGGAACGCAGCGCCCATCCAGGCGATTCAAATAAATATTTCATCGTTTCTGCCGATTGCCACGCCAATGAACCCAAAGACTGGGTGAAGTCCCGAATAGCGCCAGAATATCTCAAGCGGTTGCCCAGACTCGAGGTGATCGACGGTCAGGCATTCATCATCACTGAAGGTAACCGCCCGTGGAAAATCAAGACCGATACCACGGACTGGGGACCGGAGGACATCGAGCGCAACAAGACGGGCCGCAATGTGGCGGAACGCCTCGTCGACCAGGACCGCGACGGCATCGACGTCGAAATCGTTTTCGGTAACAAAGGTATACACGCATTTGGTACCAACGACGCCGGTTTCTCCATGGCCATGTGTCAGGCCTGGAACGATTGGGCACACGAGGAGTTTGGAGATCACCAGGACCGCATACTTCCGATGGCCCAGATTCCGACACTTGACGTCGACGCGGCAGTTAAGGAAATCGAGCGGGTCGCGAAGCTTGGGTTCAGGGGTGTGACAATTCCCGTTAAACCCGAATATGGACCAACCGGTATGGATCAACGCAACTACAACCAGGCTGAATTCGAACCTCTGTGGTCGGCGCTTGAAGACACCGACATGCCGCTGACGATTCACGTCTCCACCGGCCGCGACCCACGCGCTTCTTCCGGACCGGGCGGCGCTGTCATCAACTACGCTGTGCATTGCTGCGCCGCCAGCCAGGAACCGGTCGCCAATCTCTGTGCGTCCGGCGTTCTCGAACGGCACCCGAAACTCCGTTTTGCGACCATTGAAGCGGGTATCGGCTGGGTGTCCTGGCTGCTGGAGGCTATGGACGAGGCATTCTACAAACACCGTATGTGGGTATCCCCTGATCTCAAGGAGCCCCCGAGCTACTACTATCGACGCCAGGGCTTTGCGAGTTTCGGCGAGGACCGTTCGGGTCTGGACCTTGGCGTTACGCATAACCTGATCGATAACTTCCTCTGGGCCAACGACTATCCTCACCACGAGGGCACCTGGCCACATTCAGCCGCGGCGATCGAGCGAACGATGGGAGGGTTGTCTGATGAGGAACGTGCAAAAGTGCTCGGATTGAACGCAGCCCGGTTCTGGAATATCGAAGTTCCGGCCAGATACCAGACCGCTGGAGCAAGCTGATGTCTCTACGTGGTGCAGCAGCGGTGGTTGGTGTGGCTGAGTTGGCGCCGAAGCGACACACAGGCGATGAAACCATTCTTGAACTCCTGAGCGGGGTTGCAGTGGACGCAGTCAGCGACGCGGGTTTCGCAATGGCGGATGTCGACGGGCTCATTGTCCATCCAATTGGGGGCCTGCCGGGATTCGTTCCAGCAACGGTGGCGGAATTCCTGGGCCTGCAACCGACTTTTGCGGAGGTTGTCGATCTGGGTGGCGCCACTGGGGCCGGTATGGTCTGGCGGGCAGCAGCAGCCATTCAGGCAGGCCAGTGCAACACCTGCCTGTGTCTCACAGGCACACGAAGACGTCGCAGGCCTGCTCACTCACCATCCACAGACCAGCCCGAAAAAAGAACACCCCGGTCGATCCGACCATCCAATGATCGCTCACCGCAGGCAGAGTTCGACTACCCGTACGGGATGATCGGTGCGAACGTCGGTTACGCGATGCTGGCGACCCGGTACACCCACGAGTACGGACTCACCGATAAACAGCGCGCCAAAGTTGCGGTTGATCAGAGAACCAACGCAAACGCCAATCCCAAGGCAATTTTCCACGATCAACCCCTGACCATAGATGATGTGCTGAATTCCGAGATCATTGCTGAACCGCTGCATATGCTGGAGATAGTAATGCCGGCAGCAGGGGCTGCCGCCCTCGTCGTAACGAAAGCAGACCGTGTCGCTGATGCAGATCAACCACCCGCGTGGTTACTTGGGGCTGGAGAGTCTGTCACACATTCGTCTTTTGCCCAGGCACCTGCTCTGGACGCAACTGGTGTCGGTATCGCTGCCAGGAACGCGATGCAACAGGCAGGCGTGACCCCGGGCGACATTGGGCTGGCCTCCTTGTACGACTGCTACACGATCATGGTGCTCCTTACGCTGGAGGAGGCCGGTTTTTGCAAGCGTGGCGAAGCAGGCTCATTTGTCGAATCACATGATCTGACCTACCGCGGTGACTTTCCACTGAACACCCACGGTGGCCAGCTTTCGTTTGGGCAGGCAGGTATGGCTGGCGGAATGAGCCATGTCACGGAAGCTGTTCGGCAGATCCAGGGTCGCGCCGGTGACCGCCAGATCGCCGGTCTGGAACTCGCGTACGCTCACGGCAACGGCGGCATCATTGCCGAACAGGCTGGTCTGGTCTTCGGGAGCGCGGTATGAGTACACGACTCATCCCCCCGCGAACGGAATCCACTCAACCATACTGGGACGCCGCAGCCCGTGGGGAACTGGTTGTCCAGCAGTGTGGCGCCTGCAACTTTCACGTTTTCCCTCCCAGGGCGAATTGTCCCGCATGTGGATCGTCGGAGCTCTCCTGGAAGCCTGTCACGGGTCAGGGTACGATCTATACCTATACCGTTGCTCATCGCGCACCACACCCCGTACTTGCCGAACAGTGCCCGTTTACCCTTGCCGTCGTAGAACTGGAGGAAGGTCCGCGGCTGATGACCAACATCATCGGGTGCAACCCCGAAGACGTCGAAGTCGGCATGCGTGTTCAGGTAGCGTACGAAGATATCGATGACAGCGACGTAGTGCTTCCAGTCTTCAAACCTGCCTGAGACGACAACATGACGCACCCCTACCCCCTTGAAGGTATACGCGTCGTGGATTTCTCCCGTGTGGTCGCGGGCCCGTTTGCCGGTCGCATGCTCTCTGATCTGGGTGCAGATGTGGTCAAGATTGAACCACCCGAGGGGGACGGCACCCGCATACATGGACGACGCATAGGCGGTATCTCGGGTTTTTTCAATCAGCAGAATGCGGGTAAACGCAACATCTGCCTCGATCTGCGCGCACCAGGGGCAAGCGACCTCGTCAAATCACTCGTTGCAGTTGCGGACATAGTGATCGAGAACTACCGGCCTGGCGTCATGGCCCGCCTGGGTATCGACTACGAGGCACTGAACGCAGTTAATCCGAAGATCATCATGCTGTCGATTACCGGGTTCGGTCAGCAGGGTCCGGAATCCACGCGACCCTCTTACGCGCCGGTTGTGCATGCTGAAGTTGGGCTCATGCACCGGCTGGCTGAACGAAACGGGTCAGCACCCGGTGATCTGCCACTATCCGTTGCCGACACCAACGCGTCCCTGCACGGGATCATCGGGGTCCTGGCCGCACTTCATCTGCGGGAACAAACCGGCGTTGGCCAGCACATAGACATGTCGATGATGGATGCCACCTTTGCAACGGATGACCGGTCTCATTTCGAGCTCGAAGACACGCCCGATACAATTGTGGTCGGTCCCATTCTGGACATGTCGTTTGGTCGGGTATTTCTGGCGGCTGATCCCGAGATGCGGCTCGTTTTCAAACAACTCGTCCGAAAAGGACTCGTTGAAGACCCAACACCGCCTGACGCAGATCTCGAAACAAAAATCGAAGCGCGAAGAAGAGTCATCGACCAGCAGTTGGAGCAATGTCGATCACTCGAAGAATTTGGCGCACTCATGGACAGGCTCGACGTTCCATGGGGTGAAGTGCGCGACCCCAGACGTCTCCACGAGCAGCCAACGCTCGCAAGTCGAGGCATGCTCGTCCAGGTCGACGATCGCGAAGGGGGAACCCGTCCCATCGCGGACACACCTTACAGGTTTTCTCAGGCAAGCTCCGGCGTACACCGGGGCGCGTCACACAGGGGTGAACACAACACAGAGGTTCTTAAGGACTGGCTGCAGATGAATGACAGTCACATTCAGGATCTTATCGATACCAACGTTCTCATCAGTTCGGAAAAAAAATGACAGAGCAGACAGACCGCGAACAAGAACTCCTGGCTGCCCAGGCCTGGCGCACCGAAACTCCGGGACATGAGGGCTGGGAGCGCACCGTACGGCCGGATGACACAAACAAGTACTACGTCATCTCGGCGGACTGCCATGCGATTGAGCCAAAAGACTGGATGACAGGCTACATCGATGATGACGTTCGCGAGCAACTGCGTACAAAACGGGCCCGGCGTGACCAGGAGATGGATCAGGAACGCGCCGAGGGTGTTCGTGAGCCGAACGAGGAAACCAAAACGGAAGAGGCAAAACCGGAAGAAGCAAAAAAAGAACAGTCCGTCCCGACCCATCTGCTCGACCGATCCAAAATGGCGGGTGAAGACCTGGAGCGGTTACTTTCCGGTCGTTATCCCGACAAACGCGTTGAAGACAACGCCCGGGACGTCGTAGACGCTGAGATCATCTTTCCCGGTGCTGCTTTCCTGGCTGCGCAGATCGCCAACGACGACCCTGCGCTGGCAATGCGGTTCTGTGAAGGATGGAACAACTGGGCGCGCGATTGGTATGCGGATCACTGGGATGTCCAGTTTCCGATGGCATTCATCACAACCGCTGATGTCAATGCTGCGGTCGCTGAAATCCAACGCGTTGCAGCGCTTGGATTCCAGGGCGTGTGCCTGCCTAACAAACCGGTATACGGACCGCAGCCACCCAGGGAACGTAACTACAATATGCCGGAGTTCGACCCAATCTGGTCGGCATTGGAAGATACCGACATGCCCGCAACGTTTCACGTGAGCACGGGACGCAACCCGACAACTACACGTGGCCCGGGTGGTGCCGTTGCGAACTACGTCGCCCACTGCTGCACCACCAATGTGGAACCGCTGGTTCTCCTGTGTGCATCGGGTATTTGCGAGCGCCATCCGAAACTGCGATTTGCGGTCGTTGAATCGGGTATCGGCTGGGTGTCCTGGAGCCTCGAGGCAATGGATGAGGCGTACCGCAAACACCACATGTGGGCGAAACCGAAGTTACCCGAATTGCCGAGCACGTACTTTCACAGGCAGGGATTTGCCACCTTTGGAGAAGACCGCTCAGGGCTCGCGATTGCGGAGGAGTTCGGACTCATCGACAACTTCTGCTGGGCCAGCGACTACCCGCACCCCGAAGGTTCCTGGCCCCACTCTCCTGAAGCGATCGAGCGACAGATGGGACGCCTGACGGACAGTCAGCGTGCAGCGATTCTCGGCGGGAACGCGGCGCGGCTGCTCGGGGTAGAAATTCCGTCCTAGCTCAGATAATCGCGGCTAAAGGCGTGACGCATGCGTCACGCGGGTTCGCAGCGTAGCGCATACCAGCGCTACGCGTTGATGCGGACCCCGTGGTCAGATCATCCTGAAGCTAATTCGGCAGGGATGCCGCGAAGCAACGGCAGGTGAATGAATCCGCTACCCAGGGGGCGCGACGAGCGCTTCGCAGCCCGTACCTTCAAGCATCTGGTTCACCCGTTCCCGGTCCGCTTCGGCCAGTCGGGCGTATTCCACCCGCAGCCACTGCAGGCACTTTCCCTGATACGGGAACGGTTCCTGCTCCCAGGTTTCGCCATCGACCGTCGTTTGCACCTTGTCCATTCCCTGATCGAGCGCTTGAGCGTTGGCAAGCATGACCGGCACGTAGGTCCGGCCGACTTCACCAAGAAGTGCTTTCAGCGTATCCGGCAAATCGTCTGCATCGACATACCCATCGGTATCGTTGTCGGCAACCTCGAGACCACTCAGATCCTCGACCTTACTGACCCACGCGTGGATACGCGGAAACTCTTTTGCAGCGATGGCCGCAGGGGACGGATCGAATTGCGCGAGCTGCGTCAGCTGCCCGTAACAGGCAAAGTCCGCTGAGCCGGGACGATCACCCATCATGAACGGCATGTCACGTAAGTGATCGTTCAGGCATGCCAGATAGCGGCGGTAGCTGTTCTCGATGACCGGTGCTGTCGTGTCGTTGGAACCAACCACGTACAGGCGCGAGATCTGCCGTTCGGAGAACATCTTTTTCATCTGTGCGATTTGATCGTCCGGCCGGGACACACCCTGATAAAACGGCAAAATCGAGCCGGCCATATCAATGTCGGCATCGTAGTACCACCTGTAGTGGAACATTGCCTTCGTCAGCCACTCGTCGCCGTAGTCTTCAAGCAGATAGTTCAGAAACGCGACTGCCGGATCCGCAGGAACGACAGACCGCCCGGGGTACTCATCTTCGAGCCTGCGGATGATCGGTGTACTGTCCACTTCTGCGGACAGCTCTCCTGTTTCATCCTCGAAATAAAAAACAGGGACGAGGCTGACTTTAGGCTCAGGCAAGTCGTCGCTGGCGTTGTCCCTCTGGAGAAATCGATACGGAATTCGCCGGTAGCGCAGGATCGCTAACATTTTTCGTGTGTAAGGCGACCCCGGTGCGCCACGCACCGGCAACAGATCAGTCATTACAAAAAGTCCCCCTGGATCAAGCCAACGATCCTACTGCTTCGTATTGAGACCTTCAATTCAGTAAGACAGATCCTGCGCTCGCAGCGCGCTGGTCACTAGAACCTGATGCCCATTCGCCACTCCGGTGGCACCCCATGTTCTTCCGGCTTTGGGGCACGGGACTCAACAAGTAGCTCAAGCCCCATCGACTGATAGAAATTCACGGCCGGGTTATCGGACAGTACATCCAGTTGGAGACCTCTGTTTCCGGCCTTGCGTGCCCGGTCCATCGCATCGGACAACAGACGCATGCCGACACGCTTCCCACGAGCCTCCGGTTTGACTGACAACGCATGTACGTAATACACACGTGAGTGAATGACCGGGTTCAGCCAGCTGGCGTGATCAGAACGCTCCAGTACCTCTGATACATCGTCCTGGGTCAGCCCGCCCGCCGCCATCATGTCCCCCCAAAGTGGCCCAAGCGCAGCCTGACGTTCTCGATATTCAGGTCCATGAAAACCAATCTCGATCCCCAGCAGTTCATCGCCTTCGAGAGCCAGGTGTGTGGCGTCAGCTGCAAACAGGGTTCCGTCAGTCAGCCAGGACCGGCTTACGATGTCATCGAATATCTCACGTTTGGGGAAATGATAGTCATACGATACCGGCCCAGTGGCATGCACCAGCGGTGCGATCTCTTCCGTGTACCTTTCTCTGAGCGCCTCGTCAGCTTTGATGATCTGAATATCCATAATTATCTCCCATTCCGGATTTGCGTGGGAAAAGCCGCTCCTAGAGAGCGACTCCACTATCTCTGTCGGAGCGGCTTCAGCCGCGATTTCCATCCGATTCCAGGCTAGCGCCAGACGCCCGAGGCGTTGCTGGTATAGCCCATACACTCATACGTGGCATCGATGAGCGCCTGGCCACGCTCATTCATCAATATACCCGGACCCATTTTGTTCATGGCATACCCGAAACTCATGTTCGCCTCTGGATCGGCAAATCCGATACTGCCGCCCGCCCCGACATGGCCAAATGAAGCACTGCTCAGAATCACGCTGCTTTTGTCCACCCCGGGTGCCCGGCGGTTGTCCATCGATTTCATGAACCCCAGAGCAAACCGTGTCGGTAACATCAAGGTTGCATCCTCATGGGTGGCGACCGCCACTTCCCCCATTGCCGCCAGGGTGTCCGCATCGACAAACCGGCGGCCGTTCAACTCGCCCCCACACGCAAACGGTGCGTATATGCGCGCGAGGCCTCGCCCATTGGCGACCGCTCCTGCCCCACCAATCTCAGCAGCCCGGCAGGATCGACTGTTCGGGTTAAAGCCACCCTGGTTGAAATAGGCCAGGGAAGGTATGGAATTCGAGTCAGTCATCAGCGCTTTGGTGAATTTGGACAGCTCCGCTCCCCGAACCGGTTTGAAGGGAATCATCGGCGCTACCTTCCCCTCTTCGCTCTCAGGCAGACCTATCCAGCACTCCGCTCCCGCCGGTTCGGCCACGGCGTCGCGAAAGTAACTACCCATGCTTTGCCCGGCAGCCCGCCTGACGAGCTCTCCCACTGTCCAGCCAAAGTTCGCCATGTGGTATCCGTTGCGTTTGCCGGGTTCCCAGAATGGTTCTTCCTGCTCGAGACGCTCCACCATGTACTCCCAGTCGCAACAGCCTTTGTCCTTGAGCTTCTCCCGCATAGCCGGCACCCCCACAGAATGATCCAGCATCATGCGAACCGTGGCGTCTTCCTTGCCATTCGTTGCGAACTCAGGCCAGTAGCGCTTTACGGGTGAATCGAGATCGAGCTCTCCTGCAGCAACCAGCGTATGCGCTGCCAATGCCACAGCACCCTTTGTGCTGGAAAAGACCACACATACAGTGTCCTCTTCCCATGGTGTGTTTTCTTCCGGATCTTTCGTGCCACCCCAGAGATCGACAACCGATTCCCCCTCGTGTGTGACACAGACCGATGCCCCAACCTCTCCGTGTTCAGCGAAGTTTCGAACAAAAGCTTCAGCAACCGGCTCAAAATCAGGCGCATAGCGTCCGTGCAGTTTGCCGGCAGGGGTGTCTTTCTCAAATTCTTGCATTTGTCTTCTTGTGTAAAGCTATGCACTTCATATTACATCGCGGCTGAGGCCGCTCCTACAGAGCAATTTGCCAAACTTTGTAGGAGCGGCTTCAGCCGCGATTTCCGCTATTCTGTGCTACTCCTACGGATTCGACGATCTAAATGAAACAGACAACACTCGGCCAACTCAAAACGCCCATATCCGCCCTCGGTTACGGAGCCATGTCATTCAGCGACTTCTACGGGCCCACGGATGAGGAAAAATCTCACGCCGTGCTCGAACGTTGTCTGGATCTCGGCATCACCCACATCGATACCTCAAATGTCTACGGCGGCGGGATGTCCGAAACCCGCATCGGCACATTTCTCGCCAAACAGGGCCAGCAGGCACAGGACTTATTCACCATCGCGACAAAAGCATCAATCGCAGCTAAACCGGATGGTACGCGGTACTTCAACAACAGCCTCGAGCATCTGGAAAGCGAGTTGAACGGCTCCCTCGAACGTCTGGGTGTTGAGCAGGTTGAGCTTTTCTATATTCATCGCCGCGATGCGAACGTCCCGATAGAGGAAGTGGCCGAGACACTCGCGACCATTGTGAAATCGGGCAAAACAAGACAGGTTGGATTTTCAGAGATTGCTCCCACCTCCCTGGAAGTCGCCCACGCTGTTCATCCTGTCGCTGCCGTGCAATCCGAATACTCTCTTTCGACCCGCTCTCCCGAAATGGGGCTTGTGCAGAAAACCGCAGAACTTGGCGCCAACCTGGTGGCTTTCAGCCCAGTAGGCCGGTCGCTTCTGACCGACCATCCACTCGACTACGATACGTGCAAGGAACTTCCATTCCTGCAGGTCAATCCCCGCTTTCAGGCGGACAACCTGAAACGGAATCTGGCGATCACAGATGGTTTCCGGCAGCTGGCAGCCGAGATGGGTATACCTGCTGCGGGGCTCGCGATCGCCTGGCTTCTGGCCCAGGGTGAACATGTCGTCCCGATACCGGGTACAAGATCGGTTGAGCATTTGAATGAGCTCGCCGCAGGTGTAGATGTCATCTTGAGCGAAAGTGATCTTGCGGCTATCGAGCAGGTGTTACCCATCGGGTGGTGCCACGGCGACCGGTATTCAGCGGGTCAGTGGACCGGGCCTGAGCGATACTGCTGAGTAGAAGAAATCGCGGCTGAAGCCGCTCCCACAGTGAGAATTCAGCTACCTCCATGTGGGAGCGGCTTCAGCCGCGATTCTGCCTGACCGTCGATTTTGATTCCCCTGAACCCATCATCCATGGCTTCCCCGAAAAGCTTTGCAAACCGGGCACCCCCTCCCTGGTACGCCGGATATCGGTTTTTGTTCGTCTCGTGACCTTTGACGTTTGAGTTATAGCCCACAAACCAGCCTTTGCCTTTGCGTAACAGCAGTTTCGAGTAGCTCTCTTCAACCTGGTGAACCCACCAGTCTTCCGCAGTCTGCCGTGCCTCAATACGTTGCCACCCCTGCAACGTCGCCTGCTCGAGAACGTTGGTCACCCCATTGACGTTGACCTCTATTGCACGCGGGAAGTTCGATGCACCGGACGCGCTCTGGGGCCCGGCAATCATGAAAAGATTGGGGTAACCATGAGTCATGAATCCGAAGTAGGTTGTCGGTCCATCCTGCCATTTGGCTCTGCTTTCCTGACCCTCCACACCACGGATATCCAGCCGGTCGTATGCTCCCGTAATCGCATCGAATCCCGTCGCGTAGATGATGATATCCAGATCAAAGCTCTCCCCGGCTGTCTCGATGCCGACCGGCGTGATCCGTTCGATCGGTGACTCCGTGATGTCGACCAGGTGTACGTTCTCGCGGTTGTACGCCTCGAAGTAGTGCGTTTCGAGCGGCAGCCGCTGCATCCCGAAGCCGTGGTCTTTTGGTATCAGTTTTTCCGCGGTTTCCGGATCGTGAACCCGCTGTCGGATGCGATCGGCGATGTAGTCTGAAATCTCCTTATTCGCCTCTTCATCGACATAGATTTCGCTGAAATTGCCTGCCAGGATCGCAAATCCCGAGGTGGCGTACAGCTCATCCCAGAACGCGACGCGCTCTTCCCGGGTCAGATTCCAGAATCCCCGGCGATCCGGCAGATGTTCAAACCCGCTTGGAGATGCAGCACAGTTCGCGAATATCTCATCGTAACGCGTGCGTATCTGTGCCATCTCTCCTTCCGAGATGGGAGAGTTGTTGAGCGGGGAACTCCAGTTTGGCCGTCGCTGGAAAACGGTGAGTTCCCCGACTTTGTCAGCAATTTCACCAATGACCTGGATCCCGGTCGCCCCGGTCCCGATGATGCCTACGCGCTTGCCCTCGAGTTGCACCGGCTCTTTTGGCCACCAGAAGGTGTGGAAAGACTCTCCTTCGAAACTGTCCATACCCTCGATATCGGGCAGCGTCGGAGCTGACAGCGGCCCCATGCTCGTCACAACAAATCGCGCACGACATGTCTCCCCGCCGGTCAGCGTAAGCACCCACTCTCTGTCGTTTTCGTGCCAGACCATGCTCTCCACATATGCGTTGAAACGCATATGACGTCGAAGATTAAATTTGTCTGCTACATAGTTGAGATATTTGAGGTTTTCCGGCTGGGAAGAGAAGCGTTCTTTCCAGTGCCACTCTTCGAGCAGCTCTCTGGAGAATGAATAGCCGTAGGTATAACTCTCTGAATCGAACCGGCAGCCCGGATAGCGGTTACGATACCAGGTGCCTCCCAGGTCCTCGTCCCCTTCCAGGAGAATTGCGTCCATTCCCAGGTCGGTCAGGCACTTGATCTGATAGATCCCACCCACACCGGCGCCAATCACGATGACATCGTGGCGGTTCGCGTCACTCATTGGTTTCTCTCTACTCCGAGCTCGAGATTATATTCGACGCACCGTCTTCGAGCAGCGAATGCCCGGACACTTTCTCAACTTCCTTTTTGGCCTGAACCGGCGTCAAGCCCAGGATACGCAGCATGTACTCGCAGGTTCGAACGAGGATTTCCTCCCGCATCCCTTCCCTGAGCAATCTACGCAAGGCAACCATCATGAGCGATGCGAGTTGCTCGAGCAGAAGTGTATCGACCACAACACCCAGCTCACGCTGCTTTGCGGCCCGTTCGATGTCTGCCCGCATGTAGCTGAACGTTGATTCGTCGACTTCCGCATGGCGCTGGTACTGCTCAACAAGCACCTGTGCCCATGCGCGGTTCGATAGAGCGATCGTGAGAAAAGCCCACGATGCCACCACTACACGCGAAATCCCCTCGTCAAGATCACTCATCCTGAGATCCAGTTGTCGGGCAATTTCGAGCGCTATCGCGCCGGATGAAGCGACGGCAAGATCGTCCTTGTCCTTGAAGTGATTATAGAAGGTCCCGTTCGCCATCCCCGCCAGAGCGGTGATCTCGTTGATGCTTGCTTCCTCGATGCCTTTCTCAGAAAAGACGTCGATCGCGCTGTCGATCAAAGTACCCCGGGTTCGCACCCGCTTTCCGGCGCCAAGCGCCTGTGTTCGGAAGTAATTCTGCATGCGAGCATTTTACGAAATCATATTTGACATATCAATCATTTTTGTATTTACTCTCATTTTTGAATGAATTCTCAATAAATATGATTTCCACACAGGTACTCATAATCGGCGCAGGTCCCG
>JANQFF010000411.1 GCA_028277965.1 Pseudomonadales bacterium | reverse complement strand
CGGGACGAACTGAGCCGTCTGCGTGAGCTGGAAGAGGAGAACCGCCGCTTGAAGCGGATCGTCGCTCAGCAGGTGCTGGACATCGACGCGCTGAAGGACTTGCTGTCAAAAAAATGGTAAGCCCTCGCGCCAAACGGCAGGCGGTGTGCCACCTGGTGACCCAACACCAGATGTCCGAGCGGCATGCCTGCGAGGTGGTCAATGTGCCGCGTTCAACGGCCCGCTATCAGCCGCAGGGACAGGCCGATGATGCGGAGACGGTCGCGGCGGTGCGCGATTTCGCCTACCGCTTCCCGCAGCACGGCTACCGGCACATCACCGCGCTGATGCAGCGTGAGGGCTATGGGATCAATCACAAGCGCGTGGAGCGTATCTGGCGGCAGGAAGGGCTGCAATTGTCGCGGCGCAAAACGGTCAAGCGGCGCTTCGGTGAGGGCGGCGACGTCAAAAAGCGGGCCGAGCATCCGAATCATGTCTGGAGCTATGATTTCACCGAAGATCGCACCGAGCGCGGTCAGCGGGTACGGGTGTTGGTGGTGATGGATGAGTACACACGGGAGTGTCTGATGGTCTACACAGCCAAAAGCATCAGCTCAAAACGGGTTATTGACATCCTGAGCTGGCTGTTTACTACACGCGGTGTGCCCCAGCATATCCGCAGCGACAATGGACCGGAATTCGTCGCCCATCGCGTTCAGAAGTGGCTGGCCGATCAGGGCAGCCAGACGCTCTACATCACCCCGGGCAGCCCGTGGGAGAACCCGTTCATTGAGCGATTCATCGGCACCCTCAAGGCCGAGTGTTTGGATCGCTATCTGTTCGACCGCGTATCCGAGGCACAGATGATCCTCGATCACTGGGTGGACGAGTACAACCGCTTCCGTCCACATAGCTCACTGAGCTACCTGACACCGGTGGAGTACCGGCAGCAGTGCATCAGTCAAATGACTCTCACTCCCACTGGTACATAATCCTGGGGCTGGACAACCCAATTGAGGAACATATCTGCTACATCTTCGGTTAGTCTCGTTGCCCTATACGTTCCCTGCTCTTGTTGAGTGAGAGTGTCATATTCCTCGCTGGTTATGGTTAGTGCATTTTGCCTTAGTACAAAGCCGAGGAATGGATTGTCAAACAGAATATCATTCAATGTATTGCTGTCAAACCTCTGCTGAATGCTCTCCCAACTCTGAAGGATTCCACCTGCCCTATGGATAAGAATATGT
>JANQFF010000364.1 GCA_028277965.1 Pseudomonadales bacterium | reverse complement strand
CGTGTGGAGGTTGTCAGGATCCCGCGTTGAGTTCGGATCGGTAGAACTCCAGCCAGATACGAGCAGTCGTGAATTCGGGCGTGCGAGCGATGATGTCTTCCAGCTCCCGGATCGCAATTTCGCGCTCCCCCAGGCGGCCCACAAAAAGTGCTTTGTAGAGCATGGCCGGCAGGTAGGCCTGATCTGCCGAGTCGTTGAGCCATTCGCTGGATTCCGAATCGGAAGCTTGAATCAATTGCAGAACCTGCAGATTTTCGTCATCTGGCGTGACGGGATTGGCAGCCAGCCATAGCGTGAGCATCGCGCCAGGATCACCATGCTCCGCCAGGGTGCGAAGGCGGTGAACCAGGTCGGTTGACGCTTCCCCCATCAGTTGCCGCTGTTTGAGTGAGGCCAGTGTGACAAACGGCGGAAACTCGTAGCGGGTGTCGATGGATGTCTGGTCCAGCGCGCTAAGGAGCCCCCCCATACTGTTGAACTCGCTGTCAGAAGGGATCGTGTGTGGATCCAGCTTTATCTCGAGTTGTTGAGGGGAATCCAGGTCGATCTGATAGAACCGACCGGTGTACCCACGCATGACTGCCACCACCTCGTGGGCGCCCTGGCGAAACGATGCGGACGGAGAACGCTGTTCCGTCCCGTTGACGTAGACACGTGTATCGGCGGGATCGAGCATGAAAGTGAGCGTGGCAAACATCTGAGAATAGATGGTGTACCCACCGGCGAGAGCGACGATCACCACGACGGCTGTAACCTGGAGTGCGCGCTGGAAATTGAATCCCGACCGGTCCAATGCCGCCAGCATTTCCTCACATTGTTGGGCGGAAGGACGTTCGTGCGAATCCGGGTTCAGACAGGCGATGATGATGTTGGCGTATTTTTTCCCTTTCGGACCAAGTTTCTTACGGAGCGCCCTGGCGTCGTCGCTTGTCGATATCGACCGCAGAGAGTTTTGAGGACGATCGCCCGTTACCATCTCATAGAGAACCAGCCCGAAGCTGTAAATGTCCGACAGGTGTGTTACCGGCCTGGCCATTAACTGCTCGGGCGCCATGTACATTGGTGTGCCGATTGCCATGCCGGTTCGCGTCTTGCCACTGCTGTCCACAAGAGACTTGGCGATGCCGAAATCCATGAGCAGCGGGGTGTCGTTGTCGTCGAACAGTATGTTCGCGGGTTTGAAATCGCGGTGCACAATTCCCCGTGCATGAGAATAGTCCAGGGCGCTCGCCATTGCCTGCGCGATCCTGAGAACCTCATCATCCGGCAGACCGCCAGGCGTCAGGCGATCCGCCAGCGCTCCACCCGAGGCGAGCTGCATGACTATGTAGGGTGCGCCATCGATGTCACCGGCGCCGTGGACGTCGATGATGTTTGGGTGGTTGAAGCTGGCAATGATTTTCGCTTCGTCCTCGAAGCGTTCGAGTTCACTCGAGAGGTTTTCCCCGTCCGGGGCGTCCAGAATTCCCCGCAGTATTTTTACAGCAACTTCCCGTTCGAGTTTGAGATCCTCAGCCAGGAAGATGGTCCCCATGCCACCTTCACCGATGGGTCTCAGCAGATTGAACCCAGGCAGATACAAAGTGGCTGACCCGGGTAGAGGGGCTGGATCCTGCGAAACGGCTAAGATTTCCGTTTCATCGTTACTATCAGGTCCGGACCTGGAATCAGAATCTGGCATGTCGTAGATAACAACCCAATCCGGTGGTGGTTGCAAGACAATGGCGGAGAACGGAAGAAAGGGAATCAGGGGTGAGAGGACAAAGTGGCCCGCTGCGGGTCTCTTAGATGGTCTCTTTGCTGACTTAGGGCTTCACGAGCTGCCGCGAGATGCTCGGGCCAGTGCTGTGTCCAGCAGCAGGTGTGATCGTAGCCCTCAATGACTCGAACCGTTTGCGGGGGGATCTGGTCTTTAAGGCCAAAAGTCAGGGAAGGGGGCACGTTTTCGTCACTACCACCCAGAAAGTGGATCTGGGGTATGCCCCGGGTCAACGCCAATCGTGTGGCGGGATCCAGGCCCAAGAGAGGTGTGTAGCCGTGATAGTCAGCCCAGGCGGACACCGACAGATTACCGGCTACTGTAATAATTCCGGTAATTCGCGGCAGATACGGTGCCGCCAGCATTGCGACGGCTCCCCCACCGCTGTAGCCGATCAGAATCACTTCCCGATCCCCCGCGACCTCCTGGATCGCTTCGACCATCGACCCGATGACCTTGCGGGAAAAACGTTGGACGCTCCATAGTGTCGGGTCACATCGGCTTGTGCCTGCGGTCCCGTGATAACAGGGACGTGCTACGTAGGCAGCTTCGCCCACGTCCCGGCTGATCATTCCCATGACGTATGCCCTGGACGGCGTCGGGTCCCGTGCCACCTTCCCGGTTGAGTCGAAAGGACGTCCGTCCCCGCCTATATAGACATGTAGCGGTTCGTCATTGTGAACGTTCGATCGTACGACAACATGCTGGTGTGTGTTGGTGACGACAATGTCTCGATGGAGCACCGAACATCCCGAGAGGATCAGGAGCGTGGCCAGAAATACTCGCTGTTGGGTCAGCGCAGCTCCCTGGGTACAAAAAAGAAATCACCAACCTCGTGCCCCGCGGTTTTTATGGTCTTGAGGTCGGGTTGCTGTGAGAAATCCAGCGAATTTGCGGCAACCTCCACCCGGTCTCGGACTTTGAGGAAGAGATCAGGTGTTGCCAGCAGGCTTTCGTTCTTCTCGAGCTCATCGAAGAAGGCTTTTGCGAATACGGAGTGATTACCCCCGCCACCGTCCAGCACGGGACGGTCTCCGCCTGATGCCAGCAACAGGCGGGCTCTTTTCTGAAGTTTGAGGCGAAAGAAGTTGGTGTTTTCGTATTGTGGGCTCTCACCGCCGAGCATGAGAAACGTTGGTTCGGTGGAAAGCAGCCCTGCATAACAGGAATCCGCCACGACAAGCACGCGTTTCGCTTTGCTGCGGGCCAGGTGTCCCGAAATAAACTCGTTGGCTACCCAGTATGTGTTGCGCGGTGGAGCATCAGCGTTTACCGGCAGCCAGTAGCCGATCTCAGACCCTGCTGTGTGCATGCGATTGCCGTGTCCCGCATAAAAGATGAGCAGGTTGTCGTTTTCGCCTACGAGATCGTAGAGGTCGTTGATCGCCTCCATGATTTCAATGTTGTTGCCGTCTTCAATCGTGACGACATTAAAGTCGTACTTGGTTTCCAGGATGTGGCGTGCGCGGCTGACATCCGTGAGAGGGGTCTGCAGGTCGTCGAGCGCGCCGTAGTGCTCATTGCCGATCAGGAGCGCGAAATAGCGGCCAAGCTCCAGTTCGCGATACATCCGGGGTCTGATTTCTTCAGCCCTCGCAACCTCCTCTTTTACAGCCTGCATGACTGGTTCGCGTGTTTCCGGCATGCCGGAGAGTTGATCGCGTGTCTCTTCCTGTTGAACCTCGATATCTGCTATCAGCTTCGCGAGTGTTTCTGCCTGGACGCGCGCTGCAGCCTGTGCGGCGGATTCAGCTTCGGCCGAGGCGTCGAGGTCGCGAGTCAGCTTCTCCACCTGATCACGCAGGATTTGCAGCTGAGCGTCTTTTTCAGACAGAGACTTCTCCAGTTCCTGTCTCAGAACTTCCTGCTCTCTGGCAGCCGCGGAAGAGAACATCAGGTCGTCTTCCGCCATACCCCAGGCGCGCCTGTACCAGTTCAGGGCAATAATCTTGTTCTGTGGAACGCCGTTCCCCAGCTCATAAAGTGTGCCAAGGTTGAACTGAGCCCGTGTGTTGCCTTGGTGTGCCGCCCGCTCGTACCACATGACGGCAGCTTCATAGTTGGGGGTAGTACCTAAACCTTTCTCGAATATCTCGCCGACGTTCGTTTGTGCTTCGGAATCTCCTGCCTGCGCGGCTTCCATCCACACTTTCAATGCTGTCTGATAGTCGGCCCTGTCAAAGGCAACATACTCTCCCCCGCGAATCTCACAATCAGCCGCGGTGGTTTTGATGGGTCGTCGTGGGCTCAGGAAAGTGCGTTGGCCGAGTCGCCGCACCTGCCCGGGTAACAGGCAGTCGACAACGTGTAACTTGGCGATGCGCTCGCTTTCGGTATTCCTGGCTTCACCGGCTGCAAGTGAGTTCGGGATGAACGTGGCCACCAAAGCGGCGAAAACTGAACAACAAATTCCTTTTGTCACGGTTCCAATCGCTCCTGCAGGTTGACGAGTCTCTCATGAGTCCCGAGGAAGCCGTCGGTGTCCATGATTCTATCGAGGTTTTGCTTGAGACTCGAACGGCCGATATCGCTGTCCTCAGCGATGACGCGGTTGGTAAATCCCTCGAGGAGAGACACGAGCAGCACTGTCGCCTGGGGGTTACGTGGATGCAGGTCGTATGCTGCTTTGTATTGCAGAAGCGCACCGTAGTCATCGCCAAACCGCTGGAATTCCTGACCTTCCAGAAGCAATCGAGTGATTTCCTGCTGCAGATCGCCACTCAGATCTTCAAAAGCGACGTCAGGGGCGATACGTGCCTGTTCCTGGATCTGGACGAACGTGAAGTAACCTGCAAGGGCGATGGCGAGGACAATCGCCGCCCCCGCCACCAGCCTGATTTTGCCGGGGCCTTCAAACTCACGGAGAAACTCAGCAGCGTTCTGCTGGCGTTCCGCGCGGTCGAATGCGAGTCCACGACTTATGGCACGCCACTCCCTACGCTTCAGCCCGGATATGGGAACGAGCTTCAGCCCCTCGGCTTGCGCCGTGGGCGCTGGTGTTTTGTGATACGGGTGATGGCCAGTCAGAAGTTCGTAGACCGTGATAGCGAGGGCGTAGACATCGTCTGACGGATCGGGATCTTCTCCGGAAAACATCTCGCTGGCTGCATATGACGGTGTCAGGGCATGCAGTTCAGCGCCTTCGACCTTCGTCACATCGGATGCGAGCATCTGGGTTTCCTTTACGGGTGCTGCTCGCGCGATACCAAAATCGAGGATTTTCGGATTGTCGTGGCTGTCCAGAAAGACATTCGAGGGTTTGAAGTCGGAGTGGACAATGTTGGTGTTGTGGGCATAGGCAAGTCCAAGGCAGAT
>JANQFF010000253.1 GCA_028277965.1 Pseudomonadales bacterium | reverse complement strand
TGCCCCAGGTCAACGAGGTGCGGGTACTGGGTGCCATCGGCGTGGTGGAGATGAAAAAGCCGGTGGACATGAAGGGCATGCCGAACTGCTTCGTCGAAGCAGGAGTCTGGGTGCGGCCCTTCGGTAAGCTAATTTACCTGATGCCGCCCTTCATCATTTCGGAGCAGGATCTCAACACCCTCACATCCGTGGTGGTAAAGGTGGTGGAGAACTGTCCTATCGAATGACCGGACAGTGGATTCGGCGATGGACTGACTACGCCGACGATCAGATCGTCACACGGTACAACTCCTGCAGGTGATCGACCTCCGTCAACTCGCCCAGCGGATACCTGACCAGCATTCCCGCGCGCACCAATTCTCCGACCGTGATCTCGGCATAGGGCAGAAGGTGCCCGTCTTGCGAACCCACATCGAGTTGGACACCATTACGGTCCAGTTGTAGTTCCCGATGCTCCAGGCCGCAGTGCTCATCCGGGTTGGTCAGCACCTCCACCAACAGATCGAGATAGTCGTCCATATGCGCCAGGTTTGCCTCCAGGGCAGCAAGGTCCCTCTCCAGCTCTTCCAGTTGCACCTTCGCCACCTGACTAGAATCGCGGCGCAGGCGGGTCTGTTCACGTTTCAATTCAGACGTGCGCATCTTTTGCTCAGAAACCCGCAAGCCGAACTCTCGCAACATGGCTTCAAAGGCACGCTCACGCAGCATGGTACGTACCTCATCCTCAGAGGCCGCTACCTTCACCAGATTGTGATCACTGAAGTAGACGATGTTCTGCATGACGTCGCCCTGCACCATATCACCTTTTAGCACAAACCCCGGCCGGGTTTTTTGGTTCAGCGACATCAGCAGCAAACCGTAGAGGTGCTCTCCATCACTGCCCCATGACTTCTTATTGAACTCCTGCGCCTCGGCAGAGTTGCAGAACACCTGTTCGAGCTGCTTCACCGAGCCGAACAGATTGTGCACCATGGGATCGCGCGCATAGGACGAGCGGTTGATTTCAACCGCACCAGGAATCTGATGGACCAATTCACGCACGTGCAGGAGGGCCTCGACGACCGCAGGCCGCAACTTGCGTTGATAACCACTGAGCAGGCGCAACCGTGCATCCGTCTGGTCGACGGCCGTTTCGATAGCTCGTTCGACCTCCTGCCCACTCAGCCCGTCAAGATCAGACGTCGAGCCGGCAAACCACTGGTGGATAAAAGCAAACATTCATTACCCCAAGCAACATTGGCGAAGTGAAGCCTTCGCCTGTTATAAAAAAACTTAGCCCATAGGAGATAAAACGACTACACCGGAAACGCTTAGACGCGTTGAATAGCAAGCCTCCCAGCCGAACTGGCCCACACAGTAGACTCAGGCATCTCATAGCAGGCTCAGAGGTTTATTGAGCCAGTTTTCTTTTTTTCGGCAGATTGATCTTTGACGGGCTTGTTTCCCACGTATAGCGAATGATTCGAACGGCACTACAGTCGCCACCATCAGGAGAGCAGGTGCCCTGTCCGGTAACTAGTTGCTTTCAGGTAACGGCTTATCGCTTTCGGCTGGCTCCGATCTTTTCAGCACCACCGGGTTTTCGTTGAAATTCAGCGGGCATTCATCGGGACAGTTCTTTTTACATACGTCT
>JANQFF010000282.1 GCA_028277965.1 Pseudomonadales bacterium | reverse complement strand
CGTACTCCACACGGGTTGGGTCGGGACCGTTCCCGACTGAACTCTTCGACGATATCGGCACGCGTCTGGCTGAGCGCGGGAACGAGTTTGGATCAACCACGGGACGCCCCCGTCGTTGCGGATGGTTCGATGCCGTGGCCCTCAAACAGGCGGTACAGATCAACAGTATTTCGGGGCTGTGCCTCACCAAACTCGATGTGCTGGATGGTCTCGAGACCATCAAAATCTGCGTTGGGTATGAAGACCAGGATGGCGCCACCGGCACGGCGCGTTTCGGCAGCGAATACTATTCGGAGCTGAAGCCGGTATACGAAGAAATCCCGGGATGGCAGGAATCGACTGTAGGCGCCCAGGATGTGGATTCCCTGCCGGCCAACGCGCGAGCATATATAGAACGGATTGAACAGACGGTTGGAGCGCCGATCGCCATCGTATCCACGGGTCCCGATCGCAATGAGACGATTGTGCTCGAAAACCCGTTTGCGGTCTGAATCATGGTTGATTCCAAGCTCCTGGAAATTCTTGTCTGCCCGGTCTCCAAGGGGCCGCTGAAGTTCATGCGGGAAAAAGAAGAACTCTGGTGTGCAAGCAGTCGGCTGGCATACCCGGTCCGGGATGGGATCCCGGTGATGCTGGAAGAAGAAGCGCGGGAGCTGACCGAAGAAGAAGTCGAAAGCCTTAGATAAGCAACCTTCCTCTGTAGGAGCGGCTTCAGCCGCGATGGACAGTGGGAAGACATGGGAACAGGGGAGAACACATGGCAGTTGTCATCAGCGGTTCGGGATTGTGGAAGCCCGAGGAGTTTGTGACCAACGAAGAACTCGTGGAGGCGTACAACGCCTATGCGTCACGCTTCAATGAGGAGAATGCCGAGGCCATCGCGGCCGGTGATGTGGCGGAAAAACCGCTCTCGAGCGCCGAGTTCATCGAAAAAGCGAGCGGCATCAAGCAGCGCTACACGTACTGCAAAGAAGGAATCCTGGATGTAGACCGCATGCGTCCTCTGATCCCCGAACGCGCAGACGATGAAATCTCTCACCAGGCTGAAATGGCGCTGCATGCGGCGAAAAAGGCAATGGCCGCCGCCAGCAAGACTGCCGAAGATATCGATATGGTGGTGGTTTCGTGCGCTTACACGGAGCGGGCTTACCCGGCAATCGCCATCGAAGTTCAGGAAGCCCTCGGCATCCACGGTTTCGGCTTCGACATGCTGGTTGCATGTTCGGCAGCCACGTTCGCTATCCACAGGGCGTATGACGCGGTTGCCGCCGGTTCGTCGAAATGCGTTCTCGTGATCAACCCGGAGCTCACAACCCCGCAGATCAATTTCACGGATCGCGATGCCCACTTCATTTTCGGCGATGTCGCGACAGCGATGATCCTGGAAGAGGACACGACGTGTACGTCGGATCACAGCTATGAAGTCCTGGGTACGCAGGCGCTCACGCAGTATTCCAACAACATCCGGTCGAATTTCGGTTACCTCTCTTATGCCTATGACGGTGATCCTTTCAGCGATGACAAGCTGTTCCACCAGAACGGCCGCAAGGTGTTCAAAGAAGTCTGCCCAATGGCGGCGCAACACCTCGAACAGCAGGTAAACGCCGTGGGTCTGGAGGTGCCGGACGTCAAGCGCTGGTGGCTGCACCAGGCTAACATCAACATGAACGAGCTCATTGCCAGGCGCCTCCTTGGGAGGGATCCGGAATTCCTGGAAGCTCCGATAGTGCTGGATGAATACGCAAACACCGCGTCCGCAGGCTCAATTATCGCTTTCAATCTGTACCACGAGGATCTCCAGGCCGGCGACCTTGGGGTGATCTGTTCGTTCGGCGCGGGGTACTCAATCGGGTCGTTGGTGATCCGCAAGCGGTAGCCAGCAGAGCAAATGGCCGGTTCTTCAAAAAAGGCAATCTACGCGGCGCTGGCCGGAAACTCCCTGATTGCTGTCACGAAGTTTGCGGCTGCCGCTTACACAGGCAGTTCCGCCATGCTGAGTGAAGGCATTCACTCGCTGGTCGACACAGGCAACCAGGTACTTCTGCTGTTCGGGCTGAAGCAGGCGAGCAAACCGCCATCACCGGATTTTCCGTTCGGTCACGGGAAGGAGGTGTATTTCTGGTGTTTTGTCGTCGCGATGCTGATTTTCGCGCTTGGCGGCACGATGTCGATTTACCAGGGCTGGCAGCACGTCTTACACCCCGAACCGATATCCAACGTGACCATCAACTACGTGGTCCTGGGGCTCGCGCTCGTGTTTGAGTTCGGTGCCCTGTACGTCGCGTTCAAAGAATTCAACGCCAGCCGTGGGAACATGAGCATTCTGGAAGCTGTGAGAGACGGCAAGGACCCCACACTCTTTGTTGTGGTGTTTGAAGACAGCGCAGCGCTGATTGGTCTCCTCGTGGCGCTTTTTGGCATCATCCTGTTCCAGCTGACCGGTAATCCGCTCTTCGATGGTCTCGCATCGATCGTCATCGGCATCGTGCTGATCCTCACCGCCGTCTGGCTGGCAGTTGAGAGTAAGGCGCTCCTGATTGGGGAAAGTGCATCACCCACAATTCGCAGGGGTGCCCGGGCAATTCTGGATATGGACGAGCGCATCCGGACGGTCAACGAGGTTGCGACCCTGCACATGGGGCCGGACTTCATCGTGATAACGATATCAGCGGATTTCAGGGACGGTCTCTCGGTGGACGATGTCGAACAGGCGGTGACCGAACTGAACGGTCAGATCAAGGAACTCGACCCGCGTATACAACGTGTCTTCATTGAAGCCGAACGCAGTGAACATCACCCCACGCCTGCCGAAGCATAGACATGCCTGACGCCATTCCTGAAGGTTTCCTTCCCCTGGAAACGAACAGCCCTTTCAACCAGTCAGTGGGCCCTTTCTACTGCCGCCAGGACGGCGACTCGCTGGTGATGGGCCTGCTGATCGGTGAAAACCACTGCAACACTTCGGGGCGCCTGCACGGAGGCATGGTTGCAACGCTCGCGGACATTGCCCTCGGGCACAACGTGGGTTTCGCCCTCGGATATGGCGACACGGAGAAGTTCGAAGCCTTCCGCGCACAGGGTGTCCCTGGGGCACCCATCGCCACGGTCAGCATGACGACCGATTACGCTGGCACCGCCAGACTTGGCGACTGGGTTGAGGTGCGGGTCGATGTGCAGCACGCAGGCAAGTCCATTGCGTTTGCCAACGCGTATCTGCACTCTGGAGATCGGCGCATCGCGCGGTCCAGTGCAGTGTACAAGGTGCTCGAAAGATGAAGAGGAAAGATGAATAGGAAAGATGGATAGAAAGCTGAACAGAATTCTCGCCCTGGTCCCTATGTTTTTGCTCTTCAGCTGTGCCAGCGAAAGTGCACCGCAGGAAGGTGGACCGCTTGGCGTCACACAATACGGCGAGGTGTTGGGGTCGGTTGAGGGTGGTATCTACACGTTTAAAGGCGTTCGGTACGGACGCGACACCGCAACCACCCGGTTTGCCGCTCCCGGCCAACCTGACAGCTGGCAGGGCACTGCTGATGCGCTGAGTTTTGGTGCCTCATGCCCCCAGGCTGCGGGTGGCAACCCTGGCGGGCTTTTCACCTCGTGGGCACCCGACCCTGCACCACCGATGGACGAAGACTGCCTGTTCTTGAATGTCTGGACACCGGGTGTGGCTGATGGGGGTAAGCGGCCGGTCATGGTCTGGTTTCATGGTGGTGGCTTCTCAACGGGGAGTGGCTCATCCCGGGCGTATGACGGGGTGCGCCTTGCACAGCGCGGTGACGTGGTTGTCGTCACGGTGAACCATCGCCTGAATGTGTTCGGCTACCTGCCATTACACCACTATGGAGCCGGGTTCGAAGACTCAGCGGTCGCGGGCCTGCTCGATATGGTTCTGGCCCTCGAATGGGTGCGGGACAATATCGAGCGGTTTGGGGGTGACCCGGACCGTGTTCTCATTTTTGGGGAATCCGGGGGCGGCGCCAAAGTGTCAGCTCTCCTGGCGACAGAAAAAGCGAAAGGGCTCTTTCACCGGGCCGTGGTGCAGTCAGGGGCGATGTTGCAGTTCCCCGAACGTAACAGGGCCCGCGTCCTTGCTGATCAGGTGGTCGACAATCTGGATCTCACAGCCGACAACATTGGAGACATCAAATCCCTG
>JANQFF010000212.1 GCA_028277965.1 Pseudomonadales bacterium | reverse complement strand
CTCTTTGGCAATGGGACCCGCCATTCCCTGCAGAGCCCGCCTTGCTACAAAGCCCCGCAGATACGCGCTGAGCGCGCGATAGGTTTATAGAGGTGCCTTTTAGCCGCGATCAATACAGACGCGGTTACGACCTGAATTTTTAGCTTCGTAAAGCGCGCGGTCCGCTGTTTTCAGTATGCCTGCTGGATCCTGCATCTGCGGGGAAAGTGTCGCAACGCCAACGGAGGCGGTAACGTTCATATCTTCACCGCAGCGTTCCTTGTAAGGGTAGTCTTCAATGCCCTGACGTAAACGCTGGGCCAGATGCACCGCACCTGCGCGGTTGGTTTCAGGGAGCAGGAGCGCAAACTCCTCTCCGCCCAGACGGCATGCGACATCACTGACCCGTTTCACCTCGTTTACAACGTCTGCAATGCTCACGAGGACTGCATCACCCATATCGTGTCCGTAGGTATCGTTGATCTGTTTGAAATGGTCCAGGTCAAAAATGAGCACAGCCAGTGACATGCCGTGCCGACGGCCGCGTTCAAATTCTTCCGTCAGCCGCTGGATGAAATAGCGACGGTTATACATGTTCGTGAGCGCGTCCGTATGCGCCATCCGTTCGAGTTCGTCTTTGAGCTCCCTCAGCTGTTTTTCAGCTTTGCGCCGTTCTGTCATGTCGCGGAACACGAGGGCGACATCAGCTTCGGGATTCGAAGAGTCCAGGGTTGTCGCCGCAACCTCGTAGATGCGGTCCCTGATGGTCACCTCGGAGTTTGTGAGCGGGTCCCGAAGGGAGGCAATTGGGACGTTTCTGGCAAGGCTCGAGATGTTACCGTGCAGGAGCGAACCGCCATTGGTGATCCAGTACTCCATGGCAGATTGGTTGGCATCGAGAATTCTTCCGCGCTCATCGATGACCAGAACGGGGTCGGAGAGCTGTTCGACCACACGGTCCCTCACGATCGGTACAGTGGTCAGAACACCATTCCGCAATATGCTGTGATCCAGAATCAGCACACCCAGGAGGAAGCCGACAGTGGTCAGGTCGAACCAGGGGGAGAGATTGAGCGGTGAAAGGTAGAAACCGTTTGCGGCGATGCCGACCAGGGGTGCCAGCACGGCAGCCACGATCGTTCGTGCATGCTGGCGAAACTGGGTCAGTGCGAACAGGAGGATGGACGTTGCCGCCAGGATGAGCGCGTATGAATATGCCACGTTGACGTAAAACCAGAGGCCGTGTTCGACAACAAAGCCACTGAAGCCGTCTATTTTTACATTGTATGTCGTACGCCAGACGAGGCCATGGAAGTCGTTGGTGAGCGCCAGCGCGAATGTAGTAGCCGGTACCAGGCTCACGAGATTCAGCGTGCGCCTGGAAACCCTCAAGATCCGCTGGGCATAGGTGATAGCAAACACAAACCAGGCCACCGGAGTCAGTGTGATACCCAGATAGGTAACTTTTCGGATCAGTTGCTGGGCGGTGGGATCTGCAACGAGTGTGCCGAGTGTCTGACCACCAGACCAGAAAACGAGGCTGGCGAACAGAAGTTTCAGAGCGTAGACACCAGGCACCTGGTTACGCATTTGGGCACGCTGATACGCCACAACCGCAAGTATTGTGGTGATCAGAGGCGGAAGCGACCAGATGGTCAGTTGCATGTTTATCCGAATCCTTTCGTATGGGAAAGTACCAGCGGCACTGGTGGCGAGAGCCACACATAAGCATCGCTGGAAGGTGGGATTGACCTCAAATCCGGGTCGTCAGAGTGTGAACCCCGGCACACTGACATGGTGGTACAGCCCTCGAAAAAGGCGGGTGTTGCCTCCGCCTTCATCTTTCTGAAACGTCGCTATCAGAGACTCTGGGGACACTCTTAAGGGTGATGTAACATGCAAGGTATGAAGTTCCCGTTGTATCTCGACAAGCTAGGAAGCGCGTGCGATAACGAGTCGCAAGTCATCGCTTTTTTTGATCTGGACCGTACGCTCATCGATGGTTACTCACTGACCGCGCTGGCGTGGCAGCAGCTGTTCAATGGTGACATGTCGTTGCGTCGGTTCTGTTCTCTTGGGCTTATGTTCCTCGAGTACTTCAGTGGACGATCGAGTTACAACGATATGCTGCAGGCAACAGTGAACGATATAGCCGGGATGTCGGAGGACGATCTTCGCGATCTGGCTAATCAGGCATTCGACGAGCGACTGTCGGGTTGGATTTACCAGGAAGGGATTGAGCTCGTTGCTGCTCATAAAGCTCGCGGTCATGACGTTGTGATGGTGACATCAGCCACGCCGTATCAGGCGGAACCGATTGCTGAAGTGCTGGGTATATCGCATCTGTGTTGTACAGAACTCGAAATAGTGGATGGCAAAGTCAGCGGTCGGGTGGAACCTTGTTATGGGCCGGGGAAAGTTGAGGCCGCCCTGAAATACGCCAGTGATGTGGGAGCAGATTTGGGATCCGCGTACTTCTACACCGATTCTCAGGACGATCTGCCGCTTCTTGAAAAAGTTGGTTACCCGGTGGTTGTGAACGGCAAAACCAAGTTGACGCGGATTGGCGAATCGCGGGGCTGGCCCTCGCTCGAGTTCAAACAGAAAGCCGCATGATCGATCTTTACACGTTTCCAACGCCAAACGGGCGCAAGGTATCCATCGCTCTGGAGGAATTTGGTATCGAGTACACCGTGCACGCGGTAAACATCACCAAAGACGAACAATTTGCGCCCGAGTTTCTGGAAATCAGCCCAAACAACAAAATCCCGGCGATTGTCGATCGCAGCAACAACAGGGCGATGATGGAGTCTGGCGCCATCCTGATTTACCTCGCAGAAACCCATGATCGTTTCTGGGGAGACGATCGATACGAAACGCTCGAATGGCTGATGTTTCAGATGGGCGGGATTGGGCCGATGCTTGGTCAGGCTCATCACTTTCTCAGGTTCAACCAGGGTAAAGCGCCGTATGCCGAAGAACGTTATGCCACGGAAGCAAAACGTCTTTACAAGGTGCTGGATCAGCGCCTGATCGACCGGGAATACCTCTCCGGCAGCTATTCAATTGCCGATATGGCGACCTGGCCATGGATTTCCCGCTATGAGTGGCAGGGCATAGACTGGGCGGACTACCCTCATCTCAAGCGTTGGTATCTGGAGATTGCTGATCGACCGGCTGTTCAGCGGGGATACGATGTGCCGATGCACGTGAATCCCATTCCGCGTCCTGCCTAGTCCACGGATAGCGGTTCCGCTACTTCTGCGTGGATGTTCATGAGTGCGGGCACCGTCTCTGGCGGACGTCGCCCGAATCCACATTCGGTAGCGACACCAAAACTGGTGAGAAATGCCTGGGCTGAGCGGACTCTCTTTTCGGCACCTTCGACACCATCTGTCATGTGTACCAGGCCAAGGTAGATATCCGTGCCTTGTGGCATATTCAGGTTGGAAAGAGGTGAGAAGTAAGCCGGATCATCGCGGTCACGTGGTACGGGCATATGTATCCATTCGATGCTTCTTTTCACGCCGGACGCAAGGGCATTAGCGAGATCGACCAACCTGGTCATGTCCCGCGGTTCGACAAAGTGGCGGTGACCGGCATCGCCGTAGCAGAGGTGGTAACCAAGTTCGACGCCCGCTGGGACGGCATCGCCGAGTCTGAGCAGACGGGCTTCGATGTCAGCTCCTGGTGAATTGAGGTAAGTTGGGAACGCACCCTCAAGGATCCCGAATTCAACGGCAGTATCCCATTGAATGGCCAGATCCTGTGCCGGGATAGCCTTCAGGATTTCGTCGAGTTCACGCAGCATTGCCGATTCATAGCTTGCTTCCACCAGACCGCCCTGGTCCGCTGGAAAGTACAGATGCAGAGGAGCCAGGGGAGTGGGCAGACACACGAGGAAACGGCAGGAGGCTGGTATTTTTCCGTCTGACCGAACTGACAAAAAGGTCTCATAGGAGGTGAGGGCTGCGGATGCGTAGCCCAGAGGGGGAAATGAGATTCCGTCCGGGTCCGTCCCTTCAGCTAACGTGGCTATCCGTCGTGCCTGGTTATACTCCGTCCCCGGGATATCGACGATCGTCAGACCCTGGGTCTGTTCGAATACATTCATCTGCCAGGAAATCCAGTTGCTCCGGTCTCCTGTTTCGCCGTCGGGGATGCGTTTCAGGTAGGGCCCCAGAATCTCGCCTGCGAGGTTGAAAACAGCGTCAGCATCGGTCAGCGGGACACTTCCCACCAGGCACGCACCGCACGGTTGATCCGACATTACCCCCCCTTCTTTGTCAGACAAGCCCTCTTGGCAGGGCGAATCCAAATGTGCAAGATACCATCCCCCTTGATTCATTGTCTGTTGGATGTGATGAGATGTGTGCCTCACATGACAGTTAGCCGGCTCGCTCTCGCAGCGGTATTTGCGCTGGTCATGAGCCAGACACTCGCTGTGCAGCACGATCACGCGGATCATGAACACACGGGCAGCTGTGTTGTCTGCAGCCAGACTGACGAAACGCCTGTCATAGATACAGGCGTCAATGAGACCCTCACACCTGGTTTTGTGCCTTCATGGGCATCTGACAGGATTGAGCCCGCATATTCGGGCGAGCGCCAGCCCTACCACGCACGAGCACCCCCTCCAGCCTGACACGCAACCACTATCAAAAACCACGATCACGCATGCATATGCAATGCGCGAAGCTGTCAGGAAAAAAACATGAAAAGAACGTATTTGACCGTAATGGTCGGTTTGGCTGCGGTTTTAGCCTTCTCAGGCACCGTAACAGCGCAAGCCGAAGAGGAGAGAATTGAAGAGATGGTCATTGTGGCCCACCCGCTCTCTGCAGAAGGACTTTCACAGGCAAGCGATGTCCTGGAAGGTGAAGAGCTGGACAGAAAAGTCGCAGCCAGCATTGGGGCGACACTGGCCGCAGAAACCGGAATACATTCCGGATCATTTGGCACGGCTGTCGGCCGCCCTGTGATCCACGGTTTAGCAGGCCCGCGTGTGCGCATCATGGAAGACCGGATCGATACACTCGACGTATCTGTAACCAGTGCCGATCACGCTGTGACAGTTGAACCCTTTCTTGCTGAGCGTGTTGAAGTGCTCAAAGGTCCAAGTGCTCTACTGTATGGATCAGGCGCGATTGGCGGTGTGGTGGACGTTCACACCGGCCGTATCCCGCACGAAGTCCCGGAAAAACTGACCGGGGGGGTTGAGGCCCGTTACGACGACAACAGTGATGGCGTCGCGACTTCCCTCAAACTGAACGGCGGTGCAGGCTCATTTGCCTGGCACCTCGATGCGGCGTGGCGGGACGGTGACGACTACGAAATTCCGGGGTTCGCAGAATCTTCGGGATTCCGGGCAGCAGAAGAGGCTGAGGAAGAGGAGCACGAGGAGGAAGAAGAGGAAGAAGAGCACGAGGAGGAACCAGAAGTACGGGGCCGGTTACCTGGCAGCGACTACGACTTCGAGTCCTACGCTGGTGGCGTTTCCGTGGTGCAGGACTGGGGTTTCGTCGGTATCTCCGTAAGCCAGCTTGATGCTGACTATGGTCTTCCGGGCGGACACGGGCATCACGAGGAAGAACACCACGATGAAGAGGAAGAGGAAGAAGAGGAAGAGGAGCACGAGGAAGAAGTAGAAGGCAATCCGCTCCTGGAAATGGAACAGACCCGCGTTGATCTTGAAATGGGTATTGTCGATCCATTCGGCCCGTTCACGAGCTTAAACGTCCGTGTTGGCATCAACGACTACGAGCATCAGGAAATTGAACCCAGCGGTGAAGTGGCCACAGATTTCTCCAATGAAGCATGGGAAGCCCGTGGCGAACTGGTCTATGAAGGAGATGCCTGGTCAGGTGCTCTGGGTATGCAGCTACTGGACCGGGAATTTTCTGCGGTGGGTGAAGAAGCTTTCGTTCAGCCAGTGGACACGTCGGAATGGGGTGTTTTCTGGGTGGGTGAACGCCAGTTTGACCAGTTTGGGCTCGAACTGGGCGCAAGGCTGGGCCGTGTAGAGCACGATCCTACCGACGGCTCCAGCGAGTCGTTCAATACGTGGGCTGCATCCATTGGGTTTGTGATCCCGATGGGAGATAACTGGCAGCTTGGACTAACCGGTGATTATTCGACTCGCGCGCCGATCGGTGAGGAACTGTTCGCCAACGGTCCACACATTGTGACCAATGCGTTTGAAGTTGGTGACCCGACGCTGGATGAAGAAACGGCTGCAAGCATAGCCGGAACCCTATCCTACGTGGGTGATCGCTGGAATTTTTCAGCGACCGTTTACTACACGCAGTTCTCGGATTTCATCTACGAAGCCGCAACGGGCGAAGAAGAAGATGAACTCCCGGTGTTCCAGTTTATGCAGGACGATGCAGATTTCTTCGGTGTGGACTTTGAGGTTTCTGTTCTCGTTGCGGAGTGGGACGGCGGCTCAATGAGCCTGAACGCGATGTGGGACCTTGTTCATGCTGACCTCGACGTCAGCGGCAATGACAACATCCCACGTCTACCTCCGATCCGCTATGGCGGAGGTTTCGAAGTACGATCTGGTAACCTCACGTTCGCTGTCGACTACCTGACCGTGGACGAACAGGACGACGTGACTGACTTCGAGCTCGCGACCAACGACTACGAGGACCTGCGTGTTTACGCCGGAGCCGAGTTCGAAATGGGTGGCGGCAGTCTGCACGTGTTTGCACAGGGTAGAAACCTGACCGACGACGAGCAGCGTCACCACACCTCGTTCATCAAAGACCTGGTGCCAGCGCCGGGTGAGACTGTTGAGCTGGGTGTGCGCCTCGAGTTCTGACCTAAATGGGTAATAAGGGGTCTGACCCCTTGTTACCCTTTTCTACCCGTTTTCGGATCCCGTGAGGATCAGCTCAACCAACTGCTCACCATGGGTATTCTGGGGAAAATGTCCGGCGTCCTCGATTGGGTCGAACCGTGCGTTCATTCTCTCGGCCCACGTGCGTCCCCAGGCTTCAGTAAACACATCGTCGCGACACCCCCAGATGAACTGACAGCTCTTGTCCCAGCCAAGCAGCGTTCTGTAATGATGGGTCTGGGCAGCGCCGTTGCCGTTGTTGTAGCTGTCGAGCGGTATAGACAGCGGGAAGCGGCGCATGCCGTTGTAGCCTTCGTCCGGGATACCTTTGTATGGGGCGGAAAACCCCCGGTACATGTCGAGCGCGGCACCGGATAGACCCGTGTCTTTACGCTCAACGAAGGCAGCACCGAAGTCCTCAGGCGACATGAGTCCCGAACTCATGAGGAGGAGCAGCCCCAGGTCCGGTTCTTTGCGATCGAACCGCCCGCCGGGTTGCCATCCCTCGTTCCACTGAGTGATCGCGGGGGAGTACTCGTACTCGGGGTGATGCAGCCACGTATTCATGATCACCAGATGATCGAAGCGCTCGGGCATGGTTGCTGCCTGGGCCAGTCCGGTAGGTCCACCCCAGTCCTGGCAGACGAGCGTGATGCTGGTCAGATCCAGGTCGACGAGGAGCGAGGTCAGGATTTCTGTGTGGCGCGCGATCGTGTACCAGTGGATATCCGTGGGTTTGTCGGAGCGGCCGAAACCCATATGGTCCGGCGCGATGCATCGATAACCTGCTGCGGTCAGCTCCGGAATCATGTTGCGATACAGAAACGCCCAGGTTGGCATGCCGTGCAGGAGCAGCATGACCGGCCCATCCCGCGGACCTTCGTCAACATAGTGCATCCTGAGGTCCTGCCAGGTGTGATAGTTGGGTTCGTACGGAAAATCCGGCAGGTCGGCAAAGTTGTCTTCATTCGTGCGGACAAAATCAGTCATGGGGCTCCCCTTCAGAAAAGATGTCTGGATACGCTCGCGATCAGATTTTGGCGGGCTGCTGTGTCGTAAGGTTCCGCGGTCCCGACACCCCAAACAGGTCCCGGCCAGGCAGCATCTTCCTCGGCGCGGGCTATGATGTGGACGTGCAGCTGGCTGACCATGTTCCCGAGGGCCGCCACGTTCAGCTTGTATGGTTTCGTTGCATGTTCCAGCGCCGCGGAAACCAGCATGATCTCGCCCCACATCGTTGGCTGATGTTCACCCGGAACCTCGTGAAGGTCTTTGAGATCAGGCAGGCGGGGAACCAGGATCAGCCATGGGTACCGGGCATCTTCCATGAGCAGGACGCGGCAGAGCTGCAGCTCCCCCACGTGTGTCGTGTCTGCCTCGAGCTGAGGATGCAGCGCAAAATCGCTCATTTCTTGTTGTAGCCACCGACCCACACAGGACTGGACCAGGCGATGGCGTCGTTAGCCTGTACCACCCTCACAAAATAGTAGTCACCCTGACGGTTGCCTGTGTCGGTCAGGTTGAACGACACCTCACGCGGACCGTCCGTAATAATTCTGCGCAGTGTTGCCCTGTCGGTGTAAGCGTCCACGGTCTGTGTGTATTCCACCTTCCCGTCTTCCATGTCTCTGAGCGCCATGGCGAAACTCACGGCAGCGACCCGTTGTGGTTGACGGTAGATCGGCGGGCCACCGCCGGTCTCTCGATTTTCAACAATATCGAATTGCAGACGCGCGGTGCGTGTGATGTTCGCAAGCTCTATGAGGAAAGAACTGGTGTCGCCCCGGGTCTTGGTATTGAAGATGACACGGTTAGCCTCATCGGTCCGGGTGACGTTTTGGAGGGGGAAGCTCGCATCGTAGGCTTCAATATTGACGAGGTCAGCTCCTATGACTTCGAGCGTTCCTTCCCAGGCTCGCCATCCACGTGGGTTGTCACCTCGGTGAAAAGGTGTGGAGTCGGACGCAAATGAGAGCAGAAACGTGTCTTCCCTTCCCGTACGGGCATCTTTGTTATCCAGGTACGACTCGCTCCAGAGGACATCCTCGTTCTTGATGATGGTGATCGTATCGATGGGGGCGGTCCCGATGACGCGACCGGAAATTGCACGATTCTCTTCAAATGGAGTGCGCGTCCCCATGGGCGCATCGTTTACGGAGAAGTCGAGGATCATCCGGTCCCCCGTCGTTGCGTATGCACGGAGGTTTTTCATGCCGTCGAAGATCGCGTCCGTGGTGCGTTCCCGGGCCATGATGGCTCCAAGGCCGCCGCGCTGGGAAAGGGAACCACCCAGGGGGGCTGAGTACCCGGGCTGACTCAAATGGTTGTCGCTGGCAGCGACAAATCCGACCTGATGACCGTGTTGCAGATAGAGGCGGCCAAACCATTCGAAGTTGCCGTGCTGAGACATGATCTCGACGAGCGGTTCCAACTCAGGGTCGCTGAGCCGGTAGTCCCCCGCCTGGTGGGCGTGCGGGATCACCACGACGTTTTTGGGTTCCGCATGGGTTCGCAACCCCTGGTAGAGCTTGCTCAGCGTTGGATAAAACTGTGCGGGTATGCGGTTGTGATCCGGGCGGCGAAAAAGCACGTTGTGGTGCCCGCCACGGGTGTTGCTGACAGTCCACTCGTAACCGAGATAAGCGATGAATCGGCCTTCCTCACTGAAGGCACGAACGTTTGCCTGCAGCACTTCCCATTCGGAATCGTCCAGCCAGATGTCGTGCTCGGAGTGGGTCACGTAGTCGAGACGGGCATCGTCGCGTGCCCATATCATGAATCGATCAGGTGTTCCGATGCCCTCCGCAAACCCCGAGTGGCCGTGGGTGTCTCCCCAGTAGATCCGATCCCGCTCTTCGTCGGTGACGAGCACCGGGTTGCCGCTACCGGCGATGCTGCCGTCACTGCTCCGCACGGTGACGTGATACACACCCGGCTCGTCGATCTGAGTGGTGTGAGTCGTTATGACGCCATTGCTCTCGAGGGTCAGCCACTCAGAGCCGTTGAGGTAAACCGTCCAGTCAGGGATTGTGCCCGTTGCGCGGTTGAAGTAACGATCCTGTGCCCTGACACTGAATTCGAAGGTCTCACCTGGAGACACAACCGACGGCAGAAAGGCGTTTACACCCGCCACATCCGTCCCTTCCATGACAACCGGTTGGATTGGCAAGCTCATGAAGTGGCTGTCCTCGACAAACGCCAGGTACAGCGGCAGCGGCATCCGGTCACTAGAGAAGCTGGGGGTCATAATGCCGCGCGATCCGCCACTGGTGTCGCCGTAGGTGATCGTTACGGTGTCTCCCTGCACGAGTGTTCCCGACGCGACTTTGAACATCAGGGTCGGGCGTGTGTTCCTGAAACCACCGTGCATGCCGCCCATCGGTACACGGCTGACGACAAAGGTGACTTTTGGGTTGCTGCTGGAGACGGATATGTAGTGGTCGGCAGCCGGGTCGCTGGCCTGCCACTGTCCAAAATTTGCCATGAAATGACGGGCGACCATGAAACCGCCACCCGTCTGAACGGGTAGACGGCCGACCGTGTAGGTTTGGCTGATCGTCACAAAACTCGCAACCGGAAAAGGTCCGGTATCGGCCGTCAGCGAACCAATTGCATCGGGGTTGTCGTCGAGAAACGACAGCTCTTCGATCACACTGTTCAATCCGGCGATACTCGCCGGGCCGACCGGTGGCCGCCCCAGGACCGCTGCGACGGCGAGGGTTGCGTTGACCGGCATGTAACCGCCATTCAGCGCGTACGCATTCAGCCATTCCCAGGCCAGGTGAGCGCGGGCACTCGCGTTGTGCCGGTCAGTTTCGATCGTATGGAATTCGGTTTTGAGTTGCTCGACCCGCAAGCGGAGATCATCAGGGAGGTAGTCATTGGTCTGTGCGGTGACGTCGAAAGTGCTCAGACAGAAAGCGGCTACCACCGTGACGGTGCGGATCAGAGACATGTTGTTCCTATGAAAAATCAGTGTGCCTAGTGGGGAGTGTCACCGGCCACTGTCGTGCGGTGCATGACACGCAGGTGGCCGTCGTACCCGCCGCAGGCACAGTGCTGAACGGTGCGGTTGTCCCACATAGCCAGCATATTGGGTTCCCAGACGTGGGTATAAACAAAGCGGCTGTCGAGGGCATGGCTGAAAAGCCGGTCGAGGAGATCCTTGCTGGCCCTCTCGTCCATGTCCTTAATTGCGATCGTATACACCGGGTTCACCCACAGAGCAGGGCGGCCGGACTCGGGATGTACCCTCACGACAGGGTGCTCGCGGGTCTCCCAGGCGGAATCACTCGGGAGGATGGTCATGCTGCGCCGGTCACCGCCTGTGCGGGCAAACCCCTCGTGGCTGTAGGGTCGCCTGGCGCTGTGGATAGCCGTCAGATGCTCGATGTCACGTTTGAGGCCCGCGTCGAGTTCCTCGAAGGCTCTGATGCCGTCAGCGAAAAGCGTTTCGCCTCCCACGGGGGGCACAATTTTGGAGTGGAGCAGCGTGGCTGCGGGCGGCTGTGACTGAAATGACCAGTCTGAATGCCACGATGCACCGAAGGGCGAAACGCGTTCTCGCGGTTCGCGGCGAACTTCGATGATGTGCTTGTGTTCGTCGATCGTCTTTACGAAAGGCTCAGACCCGAAATCCCCGAAGTAGCGGGTGAAGCGTGCATGGTCCTCGTGAGTCAAAGGCTGGTTCGGGAAATAGATCATCTGATGATCCAACCAGACGTCGCGTATTGTCCGGACTGTGTCCTCGTCCAGAGGCTGGCTTAAATCAACACCCTCAACTTTCGCGCCAAAACTGTTTTCGTGGCAAGTGACCTGAACATTGCTCACAATGCCGCCCAGTTGACGTTGAGCACAAACAGTATAGCCACGGCAACAACGGCACCGATAACCAGTATCGTGAGGTACACACCTGCACCGTCTTCGTGTCCGGTCTGTGTTTGACGGCGGTGTCGGGTGACAGCAAACACCACACCAATGAATATCAGAGCGGGAATGACGAACTGTACGAGGTATCGCATAAGTGTTGTGAAGTGCGATGGAATCCTGAGGATACCAGATAAGATCGGTGAATCTAGAGCGCCGGAGCCCGGCTGGAATGGGGGAATTTCCGGAGTAAGTCCATGGCCTGGATAACAGAACACTGGCTCGCGGTGGTGCTTCTCACTGCCTATACAGCCATGTTGCTGCACAATGCCTGGCTCGGCAGCAAAGCCAGTTCAGGTCTCGCCGGGTACTACGTTGGCGGGCGCAACCTGGGTGGGGTTGTCATCGGTGTATCGTTCTTCGCCACGCTTGCGAGCACCAACAGCTACATCGGTCACGCCGGGAAAGGCTACGAGTTTGGTCTTGCGTGGATGTTCTTCGCGATTTGCCTGGTTGTCTTTACCTGGGTGTCATGGCGGTGGGTCGGACCTGGCATGCGGCGATTTGCCACAGAATGGGATGCGCTGACGCTGCCTGACTATATTGGCAGACGTTTTGTGGTTGGACGATCGGAGACACACCCCCTGCGGCTTGCTTGCGCCGTTGTGATTGTTTTCGCGAGTGTTCTCTACCTCGTTGCTATTTTCAAAGGTGCAGGGCATCTGTTTCAGCAGTTTCTCTCGATACCTTACGAGGCGGCCGTGGGCATCACGCTCCTCATTGTGATGGTGTACACCTCTATCGGGGGGTTTGTATCGGTGGTTCGGACTGACGTGGCCCAGGGTGTGCTGATGATTCTGGGGTCGATGACAATCTTCTTTTTCGTTACACAGGCTGCGGGAGGTGTCGGCTCCGTCACTCAGCTGGTTGAAATGCCGGGTAAAGAGTTTCTGTTCGAGCTCAATGGCGGTATACCGTTTGTTGTGTTGCTGGGCATCTCGTTATCAGGCGCGCTCAAGCTCCTTGTAGATCCTCGCCAGCTGTCGCGTTTTTTTGCATTGCGCGACGAGCATGCAGCCCGCCAGGGCATCTGGGTGGCCGTGATTGGCCTGCTCCTGATCCAGTTCTGTGTATTCCCGGTTGGCGTCTATGCACATCTGCTGCTCGAGGGTGTGACGGACACGGATCTGATTGTCCCCACGCTGGTAACAGACCGTGATGTGTTCCCTTTATGGGCAGGCGATTTCCTGCTCGTTGCCATTATCGCGGCGGCCATGAGCTCGATGGATAGTGTGTTGCTTGTCAGTGCCTCAACCCTCTACCGGAACCTGGTTGCACCCTTCACGGGTGAACGCAACCAGAGGTATCAGGTTCGCTGGACAAGGATCGCTGTGATCGGGTTCGCCGTGGTATCGGCTGGTCTTGCGCTGGAACCGCCTGGCGACATTGTCACCATCACCATTTTCTCGGGCAGCCTTTATGCAGTGTGTTTCTTTCCGGCTGTTGTGCTTGGATTGCACTGGCAGCGGGGATCCGCTGCCGCCGTGCTTGCTTCAATGGGGAGCGGCACGGCGGTGCTCATCGCGTGGCTCGCGGCGGGGCTGAACGTGCACCTGCATGAGGTCATTCCTGCGCTCGCAACGTCAATTGTCGTCTACGTTACGGTTGCGCTGGTCACTCCACAATTGCCTGATACGTCAGAACCTGGAAGTCCTGCCGGATATTGATGTGGGTGTATGGCCGCACCTGGGTCATGAGCACACCGACAATCTCCTCTTCGGGATCGATCCAAGAAATTGTGCAGTACGCGCCACCCCAGTAGCCCGATCCGAGTGACAGCGGTGTTGCAGCTGCTCCCCGGTCAATGACAACGCCATAGCCAAGCCCAAATCCGATGCCGGGGCCGGCTAACCACAATGGCAGGTCACCGGTATGATTTTCGAGCATCAGGCTGACCGTATTTGGGCTCAATAGCCGGACGCCGTCCAGTTCACCCCCGTTCAGCATCATCTGCTGAAAACGCAGATAATCACGCGCGGTTGATGCCAGTCCACCGGCACCGCGGAACAGTGTCTTCGGACCGGATATCCAGCGGCTCTCGGCAGAGCCCGGATCCTGGAGTTCGATCCTGTTGTCTTCGCCGGGGGTGTATTGCGCCGTCAGTCGTCCTGCTTTGTCTTCGTTCATGTAGAAATGTGTGTCGCGCATATCCAGTGGCGCAAAGATACGTTCAGCAAAGAACTCATCGAGGGACAGGCCGGAGATGACTTCCACCAGTCGTCCGACGACGTCCGTTGCAACGGAGTATTGCCAGGCTTCGCCGGGGTGATACGTGAGCGGCATGGTGACCAGCTTCTCGATCAACTCTGAGTTGTCTTTTGTCGGCCCTGCCATGGCTTCCCGGTAGGCAGTACCGTTCCCCAGGTAGCCGTTAGCCAGACCTGCCGTGTGCGTCAGCATGTCACGGATCTGTATGGGTCGGTTGGGTTCTACCAGCTCCCCGGTCTGACCACTCGCATCTCCGGTGCTGCTGACTTTGACATCGGTGAATTCGGGAATGAATTTACTGACGGGATCGCGCAGCTGGAAGTGACCTTCTTCCCACAGCATCATCAGCGCAACCGACGTGATGGGCTTTGTCATCGACGCGATGCGGAAAATGGCATCCTCCTGCATTGCTTTGCCAGCCTCGACATCCATTTCCCCCTGGACCTCGAAGTGCACGAGCTTGCCGCGACGCATGACCGCGGTGATGACACCCGGTGTCAGCCTGTCATCGATGTATCGCTGCATCGCCGGCGCAATACGGGCCAGACGCTCACTCGACATGCCGACGGATTCGGGACGACCCTCGGGCAGTTCACGAGCGAGAGAGGTCCCGGCGAAGAAGAGGACGAGAACGCCGCTGATCAGTCTGCAAAAATTCATCCTTCAGCCTTATCCGCCTCGACCTGGGCGATGCTAGGGTGTTCGGCAAGTTTGGCCATGAGCGCCTGGATGTTGCCGTGCCCGTCCAGAAGGTCTTCGTTGTAGATGGCTTTCACGATGCCGCTTGCCAGACCGAAACTGAAAAAGGTGTAGAAGTCAGCCAGTGTCAGCTCAGCCCCGGCAGCATAGGGATCGCAGACCATGAGGCGCTGAACTGCCTTCATGCCTTTGGTGAGGTCTGCTTTTGTCGTTTCTTTTGTTTCATCGCTTACTGTCTGGCCAAAGAACGCCTCGGGCAGGCAACGCCGGGCGACAAGTTCCACATCGAGTTTGATATGACAGATGAGTTCTACGACCTTACCTGCTTCGAACGGGTCAGACGGCAGGAGTGCAGGCTGGGGCTGCAGACGGTCGAGATAGGCCGCAATCGCCAGAGATTCAGACATGTAGCGACCATCGACACCGATCGATGGCATTTTGCCCATCGGGGTCCTGATGAGGTTTTCTTCATCCTGTGTGGGTGGCGCTTTGACCTCTTCGAACTCGAGACCTTTCTCAATGAGAAGCGCCTTGATCAGGCTGTAGTAATTGCTGAGGCGCAAGCCGTATAGTTGAATCATGATTCCCTTTCCCGAGTTGTTTGTGGCCATTCTGCCATTGCCTGTCAGATCGATACAGGTGTGATGCAGGCGCTCCTGGATACACTAGCGGCAAGCCGAAAGCTCGTTGTCATTACCGGGGCGGGTTGCAGCACACCCTCCGGAATTGGTGACTACCGTGATCAGGACGGGGAATGGAAACGGAATCCACCTATCCAGCACCAGGATTTCATGACGACGCAACAGGCTCGCCAACGCTACTGGGCGCGGAGCCAGGTGGGTTATCCCGAGTTTATGCGAGCCAGACCGAACGATGCGCACAGGGTGCTTGCGGGTTGGGAGTCGCAAGGCAGACTGAGGGGGCTCATCACGCAGAATGTCGACCGTCTTCATCAGCAGGCCGGGCACCGTGAAGTGATCGATCTGCACGGACGGCTGGATGAGGTGGTCTGTATGGACTGTCAGTCGATGGCAAAGCGCAGTGACGTCCAGACATTTCTCGAAATGCACAACAGGGCCCGCGATGCAGACATCATTCAAATGGCGCCTGACGGCGATGCGGATCTCGAGGGTAGCTTTGACGATGTTGTGGTCCCTGACTGCCCGGTGTGCGGCGGCTTGCTCAAACCCAATGTCGTTTTTTACGGTGACAGTGTGCCGAGAGAACGTGTCGAGCAGGCCTACAGCTGGGTGGATGACGCGGACGCGGTGCTCGTTGTGGGCAGTTCACTCATGGTGTTTTCGAGCTTCAGATTTGTGAAGAGAGTGGCTGAACGCGGCATACCGATTGTTGCGATCAACCAGGGTAAGACGCGCGCAGACAACCTGATTGCGGAAAAGGTCGAAGGGGATTGTGCAGATGTTCTTTCGCGGCTTGAGCCGCTCCTGCAAAGGTAGTTAGACCGATCTAACTCTGTAGGAGTGGCTTTAGCCGCGATTCTTAGAGAGTGCTGGTCGGGAGAGAACTAGCTGGCCGCCCGGGGGTCAAAAACAGGGGAATGGGTTAGAGTAAGCGGAGTCCGAAGGAGGATCGACATGAGCGCTCGACATGTGTTTGCGTTGGCGATGTTTGTGACAGCCGTTGTGAGCTGGCCGGTTTTTGCTGCAGAAGAAGAGGGTGGGGACGACGGAGCAGACAGCCAGGAGCCGGTTCTCACGGTAGATGAAATCCTCAACCGCGATCCGACCCAGGACGACTATTCGGATGAACCCAGGTGCCTGCGGACCGGGCAGATTCGCAGCACTGAAGTGTTAGATGACAAGCACGTCGTGATTCAGATCAGCCGTGACCGTTACTACCTCATCCAGATGAAATACCGGTGTCCCGGGCTCGAGCGTGGTCGAACGATCTATCTCGATACCAATGCAAACCGGCTGTGTGAGCTCGACAGCATTCGCGGTAGCTTCCCGGAAGGGTTTGGTGTCGCAAGACCAGGGCCGCGCTGTTCCATTCCGGGCTTCCAGAGCATTACCAAGGAGCAGGTTGTGCTCCTGAAAGACGCGCTTAGAGCTGAAAGACGAAAGAAACGGAACAGCTGACGTATGTCGGATGACGTCAATCTGCAATGGCTGGAACGAGCCCGGCGGCTGCAGGCGATAGCGTCGACGGGGCTTCATTTCGGTGAGGCGGACTACGACAAAGAACGCTATGCGGAAGTGGGTGAGATTGCTGCCAGCATGCTGAGCGATCTCGCCTCCGTTCCGGTCGAGCGCATTGCCCAGCTGATGCCGGACTATGGTGAGGGATATGCGACGCCCAAGATCGACGTGCGAGGGGCGGTTTTCCGTGGTGATGACATCCTGCTGGTGCAGGAACGGATGGATGAACTGTGGACACTCCCTGGAGGATACGCAGACGTCGGGTTGTCAGCGGGCGCCAATACCGAAAAGGAAATCCTCGAGGAGGCCAACCTCAATGTCCGTAGCCGCATGCTGTTCGCGGTACGTCACAAATCACGGCACCCCTACAAGCCTGATATCCGGGATTTCTACAAATTCTTCTTCATCTGCGAACAGATGGACGATGCGGACCCCGAACCCGGCCATGAAACGATGGCGGCACAGTTCTTCAGTCGAAATGAGCTGCCTCCACTCTCGGAAGGCCGGGTGATTGTCGAAGATATCGATCTTGCGTTTGCGTACCGGGACGACCCGGGTCGTCCCACCTTTTTTGATTAATCGCGGCTGTCCTACAAAGGTAGGAAGGTCTTTCTGTAGGAGCGGCTTTAAGGCACCTCTAATAACCTCTTCAAAGCTCAGGCTTTCCCGGATGTTTCGCAGCAAGGCGCGTGCCGCAGGTAATATCGTGCATATTGGCAAGGTGCGCAACGATGCGGCGGGACATCCGGGAAAGCCCCGTAGGGCGCGGCCTGCGGGGGCTGTAGCTGTGTTAGGCTTTTTGGCAATGGGGCCCGCCATTCCCTGCGAAGCCTGCCTTGCTACAGCCCCCGCAGCACTCGCGCTGAGCGCCGAATAGGTTATTAGAGGTGCCTTTTAG